>DASWVJ010000262.1:0-21696 GCA_036406295.1 Bradyrhizobium sp. | reverse complement strand
ACCAGCGACTACGAGAAGTCCGCGAAAGCTCCCGACGCGATGCTGCGGCTCGGCCAGTCGCTGGCGGCGCTGAAGGAGAAGGAGGCGGCCTGCGCCGCCTTCGGTGCGGTCATGCAGAAATATCCGCGCGCATCCGCCGGCGTGAAGTCGGCGGTGGACCGTGAGCAGAAGCGGGTAAAGTGCTAAGCAGTCGGTGGCGGGCCTGACAGGCCTCTCATCGATGGCGGCGCATGACCGACGAAAAATCCCCGATCTCGGCAGCGCGGGCGCGAGCGATCTTCGCGCCCTGGAAGGGCGTGCCCGCGGTGGTTCTGGCCGTCTCCGGCGGACCTGACTCCGTCGCGCTGATGTGGCTGGCGGCGCGCTGGCGGCGCGCTCAAAAGCGCGGGCCGCGGCTGATCGCCGTCACTGTCGATCATGGTTTGCGGAAAGAGGCCGCGCGCGAGGCGCGCGACGTCAAGCGTCTCGCAGGCGCGCTCGGCCTCGAGCACCGCACGCTACGCTGGCAAGGGACAAAGCCCAAGACGGGCGTGCAGGCCGCGGCGCGCGAGGCGCGCTACCGCCTGCTGGCGCAGGCTGCGCGCGCCACCGGCGCCATGCACGTCGCCACCGCACATACGCGAGACGATCAGGCCGAGACGTTGCTGATGCGGCTGTTGCGCGGCAGCGGTATCACTGGGCTGTCAGCCATGGCAGCCGAGACTGAGCGCGACGGCGTGCGGTTGACGCGGCCGCTGCTGGAAATCTCCAAGGCGGAACTGATCGCAACGCTTGAAGCGGCCGGCATCGCCTTTGCAGACGATCCCACCAATCGCGATCCGGCCTTCACCCGTCCGCGGCTGCGCGCGCTGATGCCGGCCCTGGAGCAGGAGGGGGCCGATGCGCGCACGCTGGCACGGCTGGCCTCGCGGCTTGCGCGCGCCAATGCCGCCGTAGAGGTGCTGGCTGACGGCGCCGAGCGCTACCTCACTTTGAACGATCGCGACGCTGCGCTCGGCGGCTACGATGCGCGAGCATTTGCCGCGCTGCCGGAGGAAATCCGGCTGCGGCTGCTCAAGCGCGCGATCGATCGATGCGGCCACGAGGGTCCGGCGGAACTCGGCAAGGTTGAGGCGCTGCTGGCGGCCATCGATCAGGCAATGGCGCAGGGGCAGACGCGGCTGAAACAGACACTCGCCGGGGCAGCGATCAGCCTTTCCAAGGGGCGAATCCTCGTCCAGCCGGCACCGCCCCGCCGTCGTCGAACCGCGTAAACTGCAGGACATTGCTGCGATCCATCGCGGGGACGCTTAACCACCCTCGAAAACGGCGGGCTTATCGCCATTATTTCAGCGGGAATCGGGCTAGGATGCGTTAAATAGTCCAGTCCCGTTCCCTTGGCATCGAGGGACGCGGCACCTAAATTGTATCGCAGTCGAGCGGGGGAATCCCTCGTGGCTACCGGGGTTTACTGCCAAGGATGGAAGGCCGCGATCCGCGCGACCACGAAGGAAAGTCAATGAACGCCAATCTGCGCAACTTCGCCCTCTGGGTCATTATTGTCCTATTGCTGCTGGCGTTGTTTACGCTCTTCCAGAACCCGGGTCAGCGCGCCTCGACGCAGGATATTCCGTTCTCGCAGCTGCTCAGCGAAGTCGACCAGAACCACGTCCGCGATGTCGTGATCCAGGGCCAGGAGATTCACGGCACGTTCACCAATGGCACGAGCTTCCAGACCTATGCGCCGAACGACCCGACGCTGGTCAAGCGCCTCTATGACAGCAAGGTCTCGATCACCGCGAAGCCGCCCGGCGACAACGTGCCGTGGTTCGTGTCGCTGCTGGTGTCCTGGCTGCCCTTCATCGCGCTGATCGGCGTGTGGATATTCCTGTCGCGGCAGATGCAGGGCGGCGCCGGCAAGGCGATGGGCTTTGGCAAGTCGCGCGCCAAGATGCTGACCGAGGCGCATGGCCGCGTCACCTTCGAGGACGTCGCCGGCGTCGACGAGGCCAAGCAGGACCTGCAAGAGATCGTCGAATTCCTGCGCGACCCCGGCAAATTCCAGCGGCTGGGCGGACGGATTCCACGCGGCGTGCTGCTGGTCGGCCCACCCGGCACCGGCAAAACGCTGATCGCGCGCGCGGTCGCGGGCGAAGCCAACGTGCCCTTCTTCACCATTTCCGGTTCCGACTTCGTCGAGATGTTCGTCGGCGTCGGCGCCTCGCGCGTCCGCGACATGTTCGAGCAGGCCAAGAAGAACGCCCCCTGCATCATCTTCATCGACGAAATCGACGCGGTCGGCCGTCATCGCGGCGCCGGTCTGGGCGGCGGCAATGACGAGCGTGAGCAGACGCTCAACCAGTTGCTGGTCGAGATGGACGGCTTCGAGGCCAATGAAGGCGTGATCCTGATCGCCGCCACCAACCGGCCCGACGTGCTCGATCCCGCGCTGCTGCGCCCCGGCCGTTTCGATCGCCAGGTGGTGGTGCCGAACCCCGATGTCGGCGGCCGCGAACAGATCCTGAAGGTTCATGTCCGCAAGGTGCCGCTCGCGCCCGACGTCAACCTGAAGATCATTGCCCGCGGCACGCCCGGCTTCTCAGGCGCCGACCTGATGAACCTCGTCAACGAGGCCGCGCTGACGGCTGCGCGCCGCAACAAGCGCATGGTGACCCAGGCCGAGTTCGAAGAGGCCAAGGACAGGGTCATGATGGGCGCCGAACGCAAGTCGCTGGTCATGAGCGAGGAAGAGAAGATGCTGACCGCCTATCACGAGGCTGGTCACGCCATCGTCGGCCTCAATGTGCCCGCCGGCATTCCCGTGCACAAGGCCACCATCATTCCGCGCGGCCGCGCCATGGGCATGGTGAAGTTCCTGCCCGAGGGCGACCGCTACTCGATGAAGTACAAGGAGTTCACCTCGCAGCTCGCGGTGGCGATGGGCGGCCGCGTTGCGGAGGAGATCACCTTCGGTAAGGACAACATCACCTCGGGCGCCTCCAGCGACATCCAGCAGGCGACCAAGATGGCGAAAGCCATGGTGACGCAGTTCGGCTACTCCGACGAGCTCGGCACGGTGGCCTATGGCGACAACCAGGAAGAGGTCTTCCTCGGCATGTCGATGGGCCGCCAGCAGAACGTCTCGGAATCGACCGCGCAGAAGATCGACGCCGAAGTGCGGCGCCTGGTCGACGAGGGCTATGAGACGGCGCGTCGCATCCTGACCGACAAGAAGAAGGATTTTGAGACGCTGGCGCAGGCGCTGCTCGAATACGAGACGCTGACCGGCGAGGAGATCACCGACGTCATCAACGGCAAGAAGCCGAACCGCGAGTCCGTGCTCGAGCCGACTGGCCCGCGCACCTCCGCGGTACCGCCTGCCGGCAAGCCGCGCCCGCGTCCCGATCCGGACGCCGGCCTCGAGCCGCAGCCGCAGGCGTGATCGTCCGAAGTCGACCCTGATACGAAGCCCGGCCTTGCGCCGGGCTTTTCGTTTGGTGTTCACGGGCGGGCCGTGGCATGTTTCGCCGCGAGCCGGAACACCGGCCGCGCTGCCTCAGCCGAAGCGGCGAACAATAACGGGGAGCGAAGCCGATGCGTGTGTCCGCAGGACTTGCCGCGCTGAGCGCAATTGCGCTCGTAACAATCCCAGCCATATCGTTCGCCGCCGAAATGCGCGGTGTCACTGCTACTGAAATCAGGATCGGTCAGACCATGCCCTATAGCGGGCCTGTGTCGGCCTTCGGCGCACTCGGCAAGGGCGAGGTCGGCTATTTCAAGATGATCAACGAGCGCGGCGGCATCAACGGCCGCAAGGTCAACCTGATCTCGCTCGACGACAGCTACGCGCCGCCGAAGACGGTAGAGCAGACGCGGCGGCTGGTGGAGAGCGACGAGGTCGCACTGATCTTCTCCTCCATCGGCACCGCGCACAACACGGCGATCGCGAAATATCTGCAGAGCAAGAACATCCCGCAGCTCTTTCTTGCCTCCGGCGCGTCGAAATTCGCCGACATCACGCAATATCCGCAGGCCACCGTCGGCGTGCAGGCGCCGTTCCGCTACGAGGCGCGGCTCTATGCGCGGCATGCGCTGGCGAAGAATCCCAACGCCAAATTCGCCGTCATTTCGCAGAACGATGATTTCGGGCGCGACTATCTGCTCGGCCTGAAGGATGTGCTGGGCGAGAAATACGATTCCCTCGTCACCAGCGCGACCTACGAGATCACGGAGCCGACCATCGACTCCCAGATCGTGAAGCTGAAGGCGTCGGGCGCCGACGTGTTCGTGATCGCGGCGACCCCGAAATTCGCGGCGCAAGCGATCCGCAAATCCTTCGAGATCGGCTGGCGGCCGCTCACCTTTCTGTCCAACGTCGCGGTGTGGATCTCCACGGTCATGGAGCCCGCCGGCGTTGAAGCCGGCACCGGCATCCTCTCCACGGCTTACGTCAAGGACCCCGACGATCCCGCATGGAAGGATGATCCGGGCGTGAAGGGCTGGCGCGAGTTCATGATCAAATACGTCCCCGACGGCGACCTGCACGACACCAACTATGTCAATGCCTACAACAGCGCGATGGCGCTGGAACATGTGCTGAAAGCCTGCGGCAACGATCTGTCGACCGAGAACATCTTGCGGCAGGCCTATTCGATCAAGGATCTGGAATTGCCGATGCTGCTGCCGGGGATCAAGGTCAATACCTCGCCGAACGATCACGTGCCGGTCGATCAGATGCAGTTCATGCGCTTCAACGGCAAGACCTGGGAGCGGTTCGGCGACTTGCAGACGGGGAATTAAGCCCCGGACCGTCCACAGGGACTCTAGCTTTGCAAGACAATTGACTGCGGTGGTTATGGAGTCACGCTCGCGGAGCCTGTCATCGGGTGCGCGTTTGCACGACCCGTTGGCTCGCCTGCGGGGACGAGGCGCGGTGAGAATATCGCCAACCCTTAACAAATCTTCAAGGCAGTCCGGCCTATTGCTGGAGGACGCGCACCTTGTGCTGCGCGAAGGGACCCCCGCATGGCCACTGCAGCACCCGCTTTGATCACACCCCCCGGCCGCAGCACGATTCCGCCGGCACTGTTCAATGCTTGTTTCGTGCTGTTCACCATCAACGCCGCCTTTTTCCCGGCTGCCTGGTTCTCGCACGGGTGGATCTACGATACGGCGGGACGCGGCTACCCGACTGATTTCATCAACGTCTGGTCGGCCGGCAAGCTGGCGCTCGATGGTCATCCGGCTTGGGCCTGGGATTGGGCTATCCAGAAGCAGGTGCAGGTCGAGACCCTGCACCAGTCCTTCGAGGGCAACCTGGCCTGGCACTACCCGCCGCCGTTCCTGTTCATCGCGAGTTTGCTCGCAATGCTTCCCTATGCGGCAGCATTCATCGGCTGGGCGCTCGCGAGCTTCATTCCCTACGTTGTTGCGATGCGCGCCATCGTCGGAAGGCCATTCGGTCTGCTGCTTGCCGGCGCATTTCCGGTGGCGCTCAACAACGCGCTGGTCGGACAGAACGGATTTCTCACCGCCGCGCTGATCGGCGGCACGCTCTATCTGATACCGGTCCGGCCGGTGCTGGCCGGCATTTGTCTCGGGCTGCTCACCTACAAGCCGCAGTACGGACTCTTGTTTCCGATCGTGCTGATTGCCGCCGCACAGTGGCGCGTATTCGTCTCTGCGGCCGTCACCGCCATCGTGCTTGCCGCCGTCTCGTGGCTCGCCTTCGGCACCGAAAGCTGGCAGGCCTTCTTCCACTGGGTGCCAATGTTCTCGCAGGCTTTCCTCGTCGAGGGACGGGTGCCATGGGGCAAAATGCAGAGCATCTTTGCCCTGGTGCGTTATTTCGGCGGCGCTGAACAATTGGCGTGGGCGTTGCAATTGATCATGAATGCTGCCGTTGCAGTTACATTGGTGCTGATCTGGCGCAGCCGCGTTGTCTATTCGCTGAAGGCTGCTGCGCTTGCGGCAGGAGTCCTGCTCGTCACGCCCTATCTGTTCCTCTACGATGTGATGGTGCTTGCGATTGCAGTGGCTTTCCTGATCCGGATCGGATTGCGGCATGGCTTCGAGCGCCACGAACTGCCGGCACTGGCGCTGGTCGCGGTGCTCCTGATTTCATATTCTTTCGTTGGCGCTCCGACCGGCTTTGTGGCGACCTTGGTCGTGTCGGGTCTTGTCCTGCATCGCTGCCGATTGAAGCGCAGCGTCGAGACGCAGCGCATTCAAGACGACAGCTTGGTCCGGATCTAGGCCATCTGTTCGAGGTGGTGATTGGCGTCGCAATCGCCGTTGGCGCCATTGGTCCGACTGCCGCTCGGCATCCGAGCGAGGCAGATTCCCGGCTCGGGTTGGCCTGCGGCCTGATTGGATCCCGACCCTTATCAAATGCCCGCCAAACGGTCATTCCGGCTCACGAAACCGTCTTGCCAGCCGGCCTGAATAGTTGTTCAGTTCTTGACGGCGATTGGTGTTCGGTCGCTCAGGAATCAGTGTGCGGCGTTCCATGAGAGCGTGACGGGACGGAAATGCGCCATGGTCTATCGGCGGACCCATCAGGTAGTGAAGCGGCTCGCCGCGCGGCGTAGCGCCATCCTCGCCGCTGCAAGGGACGCGGCGGCCGAGGGCGGCATGGCGGCGGTGCAGATCGCGCCGGTCGCGGTCCGCGCCAATGTCGCGGCCGGGACCGTCTATCGCTACTTCCCTTCCAAGGCCGACCTGATCTCAGAACTGATCGCCGACGTTTCCCGCGACGAACTCGCCGCGATCCGTCGCGCCGCCGATGCGGCGCCCGGACCGTCATCGGCGCTGGCCGCCGCGGTCACCACGGTTGCCGTGCATGTGCTGTCGCAGCGCAAGCTTGCCTGGGGCATTCTGGCCGAGCCCGTCGATGTTGACGTCACCGCCTCGCGCCTTGCGAGCCGGCGCGAGATCGCCGGCGAGATCGCAAGCCGTATCGACGCGGCGGTGCGCGCCGGACATCTGCCCGCGCAGGACACCGCGCTTGCGGCCACTGCGCTGCTGGGTGCGCTGCATGAGGCCCTGGTCGGGCCGCTTGCGCCAGACAATCTCGAGGATCCCGCAAAGCTGCGCGATGCCGTGCAGACGGTGACGCTGCTCGCGCTGCGCGCCGTCGGCGTGATGGATGCGCGTGCGCGCGGCCTGGTGGTGCAGGCCGTGCTGCCGGCGAAGACGCTGGTGGGGGCTTGATCGTCACTCCGCGGGGCGCGCCAGCGCGGACCAGGGGGCCAGAAGTTTTGGCGTGAGATTCCGGGTTCGATGCTGTGCATCGCCAGGAACGACGAAGGATCAGCGATCCGGTCCCTCGACGGTGGCGATGCGCAGCATGTTGGTGGTGCCGGGAATTCTGAGCGGCACGCCGGCGACGATGATGACGCGCTGCCCGGCATCGGCAAAGCCGTCCCTGAAGGCAATGGTGCCGGCGCGGTCGACCATGTCGTCCTGGTCATGGGCATCTTCTGCCACGACGCAATGCACGCCCCAGACCAGCGACAGCTTTCGGCCCGTCACTATCTTCGGCGTGATCGCCACTACCGGCGGCTTGGGTCGCTCGCGCGCCACGCGGATCGCGGTCGAACCGGAATCGGTCCAGCAGATGATGGCTGACAGCTCCAGCGTCTCGGCAATCTGCCGCGCGGCATCCGCAATCGCATCCCCGACCGTGGGCTCCGGCTCCATGCGCTGTGCGGAGAGCACCGTACGATAGGTAGAATCCCGCTCCACCTCCTCGCCGATGCGGTTCATGGTGGAGACCGCCTCGACCGGAAACTTGCCAGCCGCTGATTCTGCCGACAGCATGATGGCGTCGGCGCCCTCATAGACGGCGGTCGCAACGTCGGATACTTCGGCGCGGGTCGGCACCGGAGCCTGGATCATCGATTCCAGCATCTGGGTTGCGATCACCACCGGCTTGCCGGCGCGGCGTGCCATGCGCGTCATTTGTTTCTGGAGACTCGGCACGCGCTCCAGCGGCAATTCGACGCCGAGGTCGCCGCGCGCCACCATCAGCGCATCGGAGGCATCAATGATATCGGCGAGGCGGTCGATTGCCTGCGGTTTCTCGATCTTGGCCATCACGGCTGCGCGGCCGCGGATCATGCGCTTGGCTTCCTTGACGTCCTCGGCGCGCTGCACGAAGGAGAGTGCGATCCAGTCGATGCCGGTCGTCACCGCGGCTTCGAGGTCCTCGCGGTCCTTCTGCGTCATCGCCGAGACTGGCAGGTCGGTGTCGGGCAGGCTGACGCCCTTGCGGTCGGACATCTTGCCGCCGACCACCACGCGCGTCACCGCGCGTTCGGCCGAGGTTTCTTCCGCAATCAGCCGCACCTTGCCGTCGTCGAGCAGCAGCGCATGGCCGGGGCGAAGTGCAGCGAGGATTTCCGGATGCGGCAGGTGTACGCGGTTCTTGTCGCCCGGCGCCTTGTTGGAATCGAGTGTGAAGCTCTGGCCGTTGTTGAGCTGCACCGCGCCGCCTTCGAACTGGCCAAGCCGCAGCTTCGGGCCCTGCAAATCGACGAGAATGCCGATCGGGCGCCCGTAACTGCTCTCGACATTGCGGATGGTCTTGACCATCTCCCGCATCTTGTCGTGCGGGGTGTGGCTCATATTGATGCGGAACACATCGGCCCCGGCCTCGAACAGCTTGCGGATCATCGCGCTGTCGGAAGAGGCTGGGCCAAGCGTCGCGAGGATTTTGATCCGGCGCAGACGCCTCATTGCTTATTTCCCGTTGGAGGTGGCAGGCCCGGCGCGCCGGACGGCGGATTGGGCAATCCGGGCAGCCCGGGGCCGCCCGGTCCGACCGTTCCTGGAATGCCCGGCACGCGCTGCGACGGCTGCTCGTTGGCTTCCGTCAGCTGCACCGTCCAGGAACGCTGCTCGCCGGTGTCGACCTCGAAGAAGCCGGTACGGTCGAAGCCGCGCGCCAGGCAATTCTCGGTACCCTTGATGGTGAATTCCTTGTCGCGCGAGCACATGAACGCCTGTCCCGACCATTCTCCGCCGCGATCGTAATCGAGCGCGTAGATGTAATAGAACCGCGCAACCAGATTGCCGCGCAGCAGCGTCTCGCAACTGCGCGACGACACGTTCCACCAGCCCTCGGTGGTCCAGCCGTCGGCATCCTTGTAACCGAGCGCGATACCGACCCGGCTGGAAGTATTGTTGCAGAGACGAAAATCCGCGGCCGCAGGATTGTTCCCGAGGCACAACAGGCCCAGCGCCAGCAACAGGCTGGCGGCTATTCGGGTCAGATGGCGATTGGGACGGGTGAAGTCGCGGGGGATCATGTCGCGAAGCTATATCAATTCATTGACGATTTCGCGTGCGGGGCAGGAACTGTCAACGCTCGTAATCCCATCTGGCGGGAAAATTGGACCGTCAAGGTCCCGTTTTGCGCTGCGATGTGGCAAAATATGTGACAATTGCTATTTCAGATGAACTTCGAATGAACTTGGGAATACGAGGAAAACGGCCATGGCAATCGACGAAAAGACCCGCACGGAGCTCGAGGCCGCGGTGTTCCGCCGCCTGGTCGAGCATTTGCGCGGCCGCACCGACGTCCAGAACATCGAGCTGATGAATTTGGCGGGTTTCTGCCGCAATTGCCTGTCGAACTGGATGAAGGAGGCTGCCGACGCCAAGGGCGTGACCCTCTCCAAGGACGATAGCCGCGAGGCCGTCTATGGCATGCCGTACGAGGAATGGAAGGCGAAGTACCAGAGCACGGCCACGCCGGAGCAGATCAAGGCCATGAAGAAGGTCCATCCGCACGGACATTAACACTTTCCTGACAGCGGCGGTTTTCCACGGCTCTTTTTGCCCGCGCACCTACCTGTGGGTGCCCCTGTGGATGACGCGATGCTTCCTTGACGGAAGGGGCCCAAAAAATCGAGGGTCAAATCAGGAGGCGTGATGCTCCGTTGCATGCGCCTCTCGATTTTCAACGTCAGTTCCCTTCAGGAGTACACGATGGCCACGTCTGCCGCCGTCCAGAAAGCGCCAGCGGCGCGATTTGCGAAGGCCGGCTCAAGGCCATCACCGAGCGCGTAGAACGGCTGCAAGAAGAAGACGATCTCCGGCGATCTTGAAACATCGAGACAGTGATCGCATCGAAGGATGCGTTTTAATTCAGTGGGTTAGCGGAATCTCAGCCATTGGGGCCTCCCGATAGGCTGAGCTGCTAGGAACGAGCAATGGGTGCGGGTGCAACTATGGATACGACCAGCCTGGGTAATTCTGGAGCTAAACAGCTCAAGGCGATCGTCGAGCGGATCGAGCGGCTTCTTGAGGAGGTGAAGGCCCTGCAAACGGACGTAAAAGACGTCTATGCCGAAGCAAAGGGTAATGGCTTCGACACCAAGATCATCCGCAAGATCATCTCGCTGAGAAAGAAAAATGCGACTGAGCGGCAGGAAGAGGAGGCGCTTCTGGACCTCTATATGCACGCCCTCGGGATGGCTCCGGAGGGCATCGCTGATGCAGCAGAGTGAGGCGTTCTCGGCGTCGCCGGAGGATGCGATCTAACAACGCGGCGTGGCACTCCCCTTCCGGGGCTTCTGTTGTCACGATCTCCCGCGCTCACGGTGTTGCGCGATATCGCTAACGCTTGCTCGCGGCTGCCTCGGGATCGGCAGTTTCGGTGCGGCCGTCGCGTGGCCCAATTGTGCGAGCTGGACCCCGGCCCTCAGACCAGTTTCTCCTCCAGGAATTTTTGCAGCGTATCCGTCAAGGCCTTGGCCGCCGGCGAGAGCGATTGGCCGCGAAGTGTCACAATGGAGACCGACCGGCTAAGGACCGGATTTGATATCGGGGCAGCCTGGAGCTTCTTGTTGAGCGGTGAAGGCAGTGCGATCCGCGGCAGAATGCCGACCGCGATTCCGGCAGTTGCGAGAGCCGAGAGCGTGTGGGTATGGGCGACCTCAAATCGGATATCCATAAGCAGGTTCTTGGCGGCGAGGGCCCTTTCAAGCTGATTTCGCAGAGCTGTCGACTTCGAATTCAACAGAACCGGGTAGGCGCATAGTTCGGCAAGGTCCACCGAAGCGCGCCTGCGAAACGGAAAGGCTTTCGTGGCGATGGCATAGATTGGCTCGTCAAACAGGTGCCGAAAATTGAACTCTGCCGTCCTCGGTGACTGCACGCCAATGCCGAAGTCGACCTCCCTGCGACGAATGCTGTCGAAAAGATCCTCCGCAGCAAGCTCTCGAAGGCTGATGCTTATCCCGGGATACTCTGCTTGAAACTCGCGGAGGACGCTGGGAAGCACGCTCGCTGCGATCGTCGGTATGCACGCGAACGACAAGGTCCCGCGCTGAATGTCGACAGCTTCGCGAATCTCCACCAGGCCGTTCTGCCATTCGGCGAGCGCCCTTCGCGCGAAGCCCAGCAGTTTCACCCCTTCCGAAGTAAGCTCGACCCGTCGCGTCGTGCGATGAAAAAGCGCGACGCCGATCTGCTCCTCCAACTGCTTGATCTGCATGCTGACCGCAGACTGGGACCGATTGAGCAGCGCCGACGCCTGGCGAAAGTTCCTGGTTTCCGCAACGGCGATAAAGATGTGGAGCAGCTTGAAATTGACCTGAGACATGGCGCGGCCGACTGATCGATAAAGCTGAATAATAGATAAGATAATCTCGTTAGATCGATTAAGGGTTCAAGTCTACAACATTACTACAATATTCATCACGATTGGTCGGCCGAGAGCTAGCGGCTTGAGACAGGCAATCGTTGCGGGGGCAGGGGCGCAGAAGAAAGTTCGATCCAAAGCGCGCCGGTTCTTCGGGGGAAACGAACAATGAGACTATTCCGTTTATTCGTGGCGTCGGTCGCGTGTGTTGTGGGCGCCACTGTGGCTCAGCCAGTGAATGCCGAAGACTATCCGACCAGGGCCGTGCACATCATCGTGCCGCAAGCCGCTGGTGGTGGTACTGATACTTTTGCGCGTGCGATCGGCCAGAAGCTCAGCGAACGCTGGAAGCAGCCCGTCGTCATCGAAAATCGGGCAGGAGCCGGCGGAGTCCTCGGCACCGAAGCTGCTGCCAAGGCGGCGCCGGACGGGTACACGCTGCTGGTCACGTACGAGGGCTCGCAGGCAATCAATCCGAGCCTCTACGAGAAGCTGCCGTTTGACTCCGTCAAGGACTTTCAGCCTATCGCTACAATCGCGGTGTCGCCGTTCCTGCTGATCGTTGGTGCGCAGGCAAAGGTGAAGACGTTCAAGGATTACCTTGAATACGCGCGGGCCAACCCCGACAAGCTCAGCTACGGTTCTGCCGGAAACGGATCGGTCAATCATCTTCTCGGCGAAATGCTCAAGGCCGAGGCCAATGTCCGGATCATTCATGTGCCCTACAAGGGAGCTTCGCAAGCGATCTCGGACGTCATTGGCGGCCACCTGGACTCGGCGTTTGCCAGCGCTCCTTCCGTCATCTCGGCCGTTCAACAGGGCCTTGTCCGCGCATTGGCTGTGAGCAGCGCAAAACGGGTCGCCATTTCCCCCGATACGCCGACGATTGCGGAGGGCGGCGTGGAAAAGTTCGATGTCAACCCGTGGTGGGGAATCCTGGGACCGGCAGGGATCAGCCCGGAGATCACGCAAAAGATCAACCGCGACGTGGCTGAGTTGCTCGCAACATCCGAAATCCAGGAAGTTCTTGCAAAGCAAGGTGCGACGCCGCTCGTCACTTCGCCGGCCGAATTTCTCGCGCTGCTCAAGAAGGACACCGCGAAATGGGATCGAACGGTGAAGGCGGCCGGCGTGAAGATGAATTGATCTGAAGTTGCTAAGGCGCGCGGCCTCAACGAGGCCTCCCGCCACGGCGATGAAGTCGACATGCTGGTATCGGAGACGTTTTGACATGGCCGAGAGAATTGACTGCCTTCGGCAGGAATTCGCGACCACCGGCCGCGAGATCGAGCGCGCGTCATGAGCGGGTTGATTGCAGTCGACTTTGCCGACGGAATCCTGCGCGTGACGCTTTCTCGGCCCGAAAAGCGCAACGCGTTGAGCGATGCGCTGATTGCGGCAATCGGCGATACATTTGCCGAATGGTCGGCCCGTGACGACGTCTCGATGGCGATCCTGACCGGTGCCGGCGACAAGGCGTTTGCATCCGGCGGCGACCTCAAGGAACTCGATGCCTTGAGAGCAGAGGCGGACGCCGTAGCATTCGCCGCTCGAACGCGCGCTGCTTTCGACCACATTCGCCGCTTTCCTGTGCCAGTCATTGCGGTGCTCAACGGCGATGCGCTTGGCGGCGGGGCCGAACTCGCGATGGCTTGCGACCATCGGTTGGCGCTGGCCCATGCGCGCATCGGCTTCCTTCAAGCGAAGCTCAACATCGCGCCGGCCTGGGGCGGCGGCACGGATCTGTTTACGCTGCTCGGCCCGAGCCGTGCCGTGCGCGTCCTGGCCACGGCGAAGCTTTTCGACGCGTCCGAGGCGGTGCGCCTCGGACTGGTCGATGCGGTTGCGCCAGTGGGCGAGCTGGGCGCGGCCTTCGTTTCCACCTATGTCGGCGAGATGAAGCAGCGCCCGCAAGTCATGCGGGCGATCAAATCGCTCGCGATCAAGCACCGCTTTGGCGGTTCTCCTGAGGAGCGGGCGAAGAGCGAGGGGGCGCATTTCGCCGCCGCCTGGACCCATGACGATCACTGGGCGGCCGTTGCCAGCATGGCTGTCGGCAGCACCATGAGGAGGCAGAAGTGACAGCTTTGCCCAAGCAAGCCCCGTCCTCGGACGAGTTGCCTCGGACGCCATCGGGCATCGAGCTGCCGATTGTCGCGACGGCCAGAGACCACGACGCCGACGACAGTCAGCCGGGCGAGTATCCCTTCACGCGCGGCATCTTTCCGGACGGCTTTCGCGGCAGGCTCTGGACCATGCGGCAATATGCCGGGTTCGGCAGTGCGGAAGACTCCAACGAGCGTTACAAGTTCCTGCTCGCGCAGGGCCAGACCGGACTTTCGGTGGCGCTCGATTTGCCCACGCAATGCGGTTACGATCCCATCGACCCGATCGCCCGGCCCGAGGTCGGTAAGGTCGGCGTCTCCCTTTCCAACCTGTCCGAGATGGAGATTCTGTTCGACGGTATCGACCTGTCGAAGATATCGACCTCCTTCACCATCAACGGGACGGCCGCCATCATCTATGCGATGTACGTTGCCTGCGCGGACAAAAAGGGAGTGCCGCGCGCAAAGCTGACCGGCACGATCCAGAACGATATTCTGAAGGAATATGTTGCGCGCGGGACCTGGATTTTCCCCGTGCGTCCGTCGATGCGGTTGATCGCGGATTCGATCCTCTATGGCAATGACGTCACGCCGCGGTTCAATCCGATCTCGATCGCAGGCGCCCATGTCCGCGACGCCGGCGCGACCGCGGTCGAGGAGATGGCCTACACGCTCGCAAATGGCCTCGCCTATGTCGATGAGTTGATCACTCGCGGCGGCGACGTCGCCAAATTCGCCAAGCGTCTGAGCTTCTTCTTCTACGTCCACATGGACCTCTTCGAAGAGGTCTGCAAGTTCCGTGCAGGCCGGAGGTTATGGGCGAGGCTGCTGAAGGAACGCTACGGGGTCTCCGACGACAAGGCGCTGATGTTCCGCTTCGGCGTGGTATGCGGGGGCTCCTCGCTGACCGCAGCCCAGCCTTTCAACAACGTGATGCGCGTTGCAATCGAGACCATGGCCGCAGTGCTCGGCGGCGCGCAATCGATCTTCACGGCTGCCTATGACGAGGCCATCCAGATACCGACCGAGTTCGCCGCCGAGCTTGCCCTGCGCACACAGCAGATCGTCGCCTATGAGAGCGGCATCGCAAATTCCGTCGATCCACTCGGCGGCAGCCATCTGGTGGAATACCTCACGAACCGCATGGAAGAGGAGATGCGATCGGTCATGCAGGAGATCGATGCCTACGGCGGCGTGATCAAGGCGATCGAGGACGGCTGGATGCAGGCGAAGATTGCCGAGCGGGCGCTGGAGCGAAAGAAGAAGGTCGATAGCCGGCAGACCATTGTCGTCGGGGTCAATGCCTTCACGAAATCCGCAGACAAGACTTCGGCCGGCGAGACCTTCCGGCTCGACCCTGGAGCGGCCCGGCGCGTCATCGACAAGTTCGAAGCGCTCCGCGCCCGGCGCGACGCTGCCAAGGTCGAGCGCGAACTCGTGCGTCTGGAGCAGGCGGCGGCGAATGATCGCGAAAACCTGATGCCCTATCTCGTCGACTGCGTTCATGCCTACGCCACCGTCGGGGAGATCGTCGATCGACTGAAGCGGCAGTGGGGTAACTTTCAGGAACCGGTCGGACTATGACGGAAAGATCAGAGAATGCCCTATTGAGGGGCAAGCGAATTTTGATCGCAAAGCCGGGACTCGACGGTCACGACGTCGGAGCCAAGGTAATAGCGCTGGCGTTGCGTGACGCCGGAGCCGAGGTGATCTACACCGGCTTGCGGAAGGCGCCCGACTATATCGCTCGCATCGCGGTCGACGAAGACGTCGATGCGGTCGGCCTGAGCGTGCTGTCGGGCAGCCATCGCGATCTCGTCGAACAGACGCGCGCCAGCCTCGCAGCAATCGAAGCCGGCGATATCCCGATCTTCGTCGGCGGCACAATTCCAACGGAAGACTGGCCCGACCTCTATGCGATGGGGGTGAAGAAGATCTACACCAGCGAGATGCCGCTCGCCGATGTCGTGGCCTCGATCGCCGAGACGCTGAAATGACCGGACCACTTGCTGGCATCACGATTCTGGAGATCGGCCACATGCTGGCCGGGCCCTATTGCGGATTGCTGCTCGGTGATCTCGGTGCCGACGTCATCAAGATCGAGCCACCGGAAGGGGACATCGGCCGCAAGGTCAGCCCGCATTTCATAGGGCCTCACAACGAGTATTTTGCGAGCCTCAACCGCAACAAACGCAGCGTGGTGATCGACCTCGGGACACGCGAAGGCCGGGCGCAGTTTCACGAACTCGCACGGAGCGCCAGCGCCCTCGTCACCAATCTGCGTCCATCCGCAATTATGAAGCTGGGCCTCACCTATGAAGCTCTGCGTGAGGTAAACCCCAAGCTTGTTTGCGTGGCGCTGACCGGCTTTGGGCTCGACAGCCCCTACGCGGACCGTCCGGCGTATGATTACGTGATTCAGGCTATGACGGGCGTCATGCAGCTTACGGGAGAGCCCGACAGCCTTCCGACCAAGACCGGCTATTCGGCCGTCGACAATTCCGCCGGAATCATGGGCGCGCTGGGGCTGGTCGCCAAACTCGTGGAAGGCAAGGGCGGCCAGGTCGATATCGCCATGTACGACGTGATGCTGTCGCAGTTGAACTACATCGCCTCCGCCTGGCTTAACGCGGGAGTGAAGCCGCGACGATACGCGAATTCCGCGCACCCTTACATGGTTCCCGCGCAAGTGTTTGGTACGGCCGACGGCTGGTTGACCCTGTTCATAACCCACGACGACTTCTGGCGCCGCTTCAGCCTGGAATGTGGCCGGCCGCAGTGGCTGGCGGATGAGAGGTTCGCGACAATGGAGGCGCGGCGAGCCAATCGCGACGCCGTCATCGAGGCGATTGGCGAGGTGTTGCGGACGTCCGCGGCGCGCGACTGGGTGGAGCGGCTCGTTCCGCTTGGCGTGGTTGCTGCGGAGGTGAACACGCTCGAGGCCGCGTTGGAGAGCGCGCAGGTCAAGGCGCGTCGCATGGTCGTGGACGTTCCGACCGGTGACGGTGCCATCCGGAGCGTCGGCAATCCGCTCAAGATAGCGGGGCAGGCCGAGACGTTCCGGTCGCCACCGCTGCTGGGCGAGCACAACATGCTGCTGAAGGAAGCCGCGCAGTCATGAACTCCGGCAGCGCCATGCGGCGCCGTGAGATGGCGCGTGCGCTCAGTCGGGCGGCCGACGCCTCCGTGGCCGAGGTGCTGGCGAATACGCGCGGCTCCGCAGGCCTTTGCCGTCGAATCGGCGTGACCGGTCCGCCCGGTGCGGGCAAGAGCAGCCTCATTGCGACGCTTGCCCGTCACCGGCTCGGGCGTGACGGCGATATAGCCGTCCTTGCGATCGATCCGACAAGCCCGCTAAGCGGCGGGGCGATCCTTGGAGACCGCATCAGGATGGAAGACCTTGCGCAGAACCCGCGCATATATATTCGTTCACTGGCGAGCCGGCGCAGCCAGGATGGACTTGCCGACAATCTGGCCGACATATTGGAGATCGTCGACAACGCTGGATTCGCCGAAGCCATTGTTGAAACCGTCGGTGTCGGCCAGGTCGAATGTGCGGTGCGTAACGTCGTCGACACGATCCTGCTCGTCTTGATGCCAGGCGCCGGCGACCAGGTCCAGGCGATGAAGAGCGGAATCCTGGAGATGGCCGATGTCCTCGTGGTCAACAAGGCCGACCAGCCGGGTGCGCGGCAGCTTGTCGCCGAACTTGCTTCAGTGCTGAAGCTGCGAAAAGCAAGTGAACACAGTTGGCAGCCCCCGATCGTTGCCACCTCCGCCAGCGACGCCGCAAGCGTGGTTACTCTTGCAGCCGAGATCGACCGCCACCAGGCTTGGCTTGCCGCCCGCTCGGATGCGGGCAAGCGAATCGCAAACCGCCGTGCTCAGCACGTTGCGAGCCTGGTGGCACGGCGGGTGGCGGAAGTGCTCGATGAAGTGCCGGCGCAGAATCTGGGCGGCTCGCTTGCGTCGCTCTATGCGACCGTGCTGGAGCGGCTTGCTCTGCCCATAGCCGGGGACGGTCGTCTTCCTCATCCTGCACCGTCGCGGCGCGACTGAACTGGTGGCCGCACAGCTTGCCACATGCTCGCCGGGGCGGGATTGGAGTTTGTTGGGGGTAAAGCTTAACGCAGCGCGGCGGTGCGCATCACGAACGACTTCGTCTCGAGCCGCGCGGTGCACGAGCCGGTGAAGCGATCGGTGACGAGGCCAAGCGCCGGATCGTCCGAGAAGGTCATCGCGACGACCGCCTGCGGCTTCACGAAATGCTGCCGCATCAGGGTCAGGTCGGCATCGCCGAATACGGTCACCAACATCGATGTACTGGCGCTCGGCGCCAGCATCATCACACGCATCCAGACTTCATTGTTGCCCTTGTACGCAGCCAGGCGTGCCGAAGTGGCGATCGCGCTGCCTTCACCCTGCGCGCTCTTGGCAACCACGGTGGTGACGTCGTTGACGGCCATCGAATTGCGCGACGGCCCAGCGGGCCGCGCGCTGCGCAGGACCGGCGCACTGGCGGCGACGACGTGGGCGCGGTCGATCGGGGCGACAGCCGCCGGCGCATAGGCCATGGCCTTGTTGAAATTGTCGGAGACGCTGGCGGTCGGCTGCGGATCAGCGGAGCTGACGGCGTTACGGGCGGTGAGGGCGGCGATCTGCGCAGGGGTCGCTTGCTGCGGAGCGGCGATGTCATCCCAGAAGCCGCGGGCGTTGATGATATCGGCGGGGGTCTGGGGCGCCGCGGCCGTCTGCGGCTTGGGCTCGGCCTTCTCGGCTGCGGGAGCGGCGGCCTGCTTCGGTGCGGGGACGACCTTGGCGTCGGCAGCAGCGAGTTGCAGGGTCGAGGCGGCGGGCTTGGCGGGTTTCTCGGCCGGCTTCGCGGCAGCGGCGACGACCGTGGTCTTGACCGGCTTCTCGTTCTTGACGGGCGCAGGCGCAGCACCCTCGTCATCCTCCTCGCTGGCGGCAGACTTGCCCCCGAACAAGGCGGCCAGGAAGCTCGGCTTGCTACCGCTCTCCTCGCCATTGCCGCGGCGCTCGATGTCGGCCCTGGCGAGCTCATAACCCTTCATCGGGCCGCTGGTGGACTGATGCACGGTGCGTCCATCAGGAAATACCTTGGCAAGCTGGGCATAGGTCATGCGCGGCCAGTGCCGGATGCTGCCGGTATCCAGATGCACGAAGGGCGAGCCGGAGGTCGGATAGAAGCCGACGCCGCCGCGCTGCAGGCGCAGGCCAGCATAGCGGATCTGCTCCAGCGGCACGCCCGGAATGAAGAAGTCCATCGCGTGTCCCAGCATGTGCTGGCTGTGACGGGCTACTCCGGAGGACCGGCGGCGGAGCATGGCGTTGGTAGCGGGGGATCGGTAGGAGGAAATGATGTTGATCGGCTGCTTGCCATCGACGTCGCGGTACACTTCCCAGAGGATGTCGAACAGGCGGCGATCCATCACGGTCTGATCCTGGGAGCGCCAGTCGCGCAGGAAGTGATTGAGCTGCTTCAGCGCGTCTTCGTCGTAGCGCCCGTTGCGCTTGAACGTGATGGTGAGGTCTTCGTTGGAATGGGTATGGTGGAAGGAGAGGGTGCGGGTCTCGTTCAGCGCGGTCGCGTCGCGGACGGCCCCGGCTCCGGCGAGGAGCAACACGGCCGCAAGGCCGGCGCGGAAGCCGGCCCGCTGCAAACAGAGCGGTTTGATTTGGCGCGCGAAGACAGCCAGCACTAGAAGCCCACCCAAGAGACGACCGGTCGACAGACCCTTCCGCAACCCCGCGAAGCGAAAGAGCGTGAACGTACACTTAATGCGGGAGGGTTAACCAAGCGTTTACCCTTCCCGCCCCCAACGTGACTTCAACCTAACCCGCCAAGTATGGCGAAAACGTGCCTGCTGTCCTTGAGGCGGGGGACAATGGTTAACGACAAAGGCCTCGCTTGGGGAGCGAGGCCTTTGATTTGGTTCTGTTTTTACCGAGTCCAACGAGGGTTGTGATTAGCGGGTAATCACCCGGCGCTGTTGCTGAACGCCACGCCGGCCAACCGGGGCAGGCGGGATCGGCGGCCCGAACAGCCGCTCGAAGAAGGACGGGCCGGAATAGCCGCCGTCATTGAAAGCGACACTCGAGGGCAGCGACACATCGCGCGGCCGCGAATAGCTCGGCTGGGCGTGGGCGACCATGTTCTCGAGATCGCGCCCGCGGCCGCCCTTCATCAGATTGATCATGGTAGCGTCGCGGCCGTAGATGTCCTTGCGGATCTGCAGCTTGCCATGGTCATCCACGAAGGCGGTCTGGTAGGTGATGTTGACCGGGATCGGGGTTGGGAATTTCAGGTCGATCTCCGAACGGCCGTACATGCTGCGGATTTTCTCCGGCGTGTAGCTGGCATTCGGCATGGTGATGTTGAGCAGCGTCGCCGCATACTGATCCGGGTTCTGCACGCGCATGCAGCCATGGCTGAAGGCGCGCTCTTCCTTGGCGAACAGGTGCTTGTCCGGCGTATCGTGCTGATAGACCAGGAACTTGTTCGGGAAGTTGAAGCGGATACGGCCGAGCGCATTGGCTTCGCCCGGCGGCTGCGAGATGTGGATCGAGCCGTCGCGGTTACGCTCCAGCCGCAGACCCATGCGCTGCAGCACGGTCGGATCCTGCTGCAGGGCCGGCAGATATTCGTTGTAGATGATTGACGGCGGCACGTTCCAGGTCGGGTTGACCGTGATGAATTTCATCGTCTCGGTCAGCATCGGGGTGGCATGGTTGCCCGGCTTGCCGGTCACTACGCGCGTGGTCCAGACCTGCGATCCGCCCTGCATCACCTTCAGCGTGAAGTCGGGGATGTTGAGGATCACATAGGCGTCCTTGAGCGAGGACGCGCCGAGCTGGCGCGGTACCCAGCGCCAGCGCTCCATGTTGACCAGCACGGTATCGATGATCTTGTCGCGCTTCGGGCTGTTGATCGCCCTGACCGTCCTATCGTCCAGCACGCCGGTCGGCTTGAGGTCGGCGCCTTCCTGGAATTTGCGAACCGCTGCGGCGACCTTCTCGTCGTATCTGGTGTCGTCGGGATTTTCGTGGACGCCGAGCTTGGCGCGCAGCTGCGGCACGCGGGGATCTTCCGGGATCACCGCCGGCTGCTTCTTGGTCGCCGCCTTGTAGGCCAGCGCCGGACCTTCAGAGATCGTGATGACGGGGCCGTCGCCCTGGCCGCGCAGCTCGGCGAGCTTGGCCTTGAGCTCCTTGTAGAGCTTGTGCGGCGGGTTGTAGCTCTCCAGCGCGGCGGAGGCGTCGTTGGAGGTGGTGACGTTCGCGAGCACTTCGGCCGGATCGGTCGGATGCTCCGGATAGAGGATGTCGGACGAGACTTGCGACCAGTGCATACGGCCGCTCTGCGCCTGGCGCGCGTAGTCGAGCATGCTGGAAGTGAGCTTCAGCTCGGCATCCGCCAGCGCTTCCGGCGTCGTCGCCGCGGCAAAATCCGGCACCGGATAGTCGCCGGCATTGAGGCCTTCGGAGGCGGCATCCTTCAGCCGCGCGATCACGCCCTTGGCGGTCGCGGTCAGGCTGCCAGCCGCGGTCCACAGCGGGGCATAGTCACGCGCGGAGTAGAACTTCTCGACCGCCTGGCGTTCGCCCTTGCGGTCGAAATAGCGCAGGTTCTTTGCCGCGAGCTGCTCGCGCAGTCTGTCGGCGACCGGCTGGTCGGCAGCCGGAACGGTGCTCACCTTCACCGGCTCAGCTGCGGGCGCGGTGGCGGTCACGGGTGCCGGATCGGCGGGCGTCGTGGCGGCGGTGTCGGACTTCGGCGCCTCGGCCGGCGTCGACGGAGCGGCCGCCGTGGTCTCTGCGGGCTTGGCATCGGCGGGCTTGGCATCGGTGTTCGCGTTGACGCGCGGCAACTCGATCTGCTTGGGCGGCACCGATGCCGTCGTATCGATCTTGAAATCGTCGGCCGTCGGCGGCGGAACG
>DASWVJ010000261.1:0-1986 GCA_036406295.1 Bradyrhizobium sp. | reverse complement strand
TTGCCCAGTCGCGTGCGCTCGCCAGCATGTAATTGCCGCCCTGCAAGGTGCCGACGCCGTCGAATTCCAGCGTGACGTGGCGCATGCCGAGCGGGTTGAACAATTCGCGCCAGGCGAAAGCTAGCGTCTGCTCCGGCCCGCCGACGGCATCGCGGATCAGGCGCGCCAGGATCTGCGTGGTGGCACTGGAATAATGAAAGCGCGTGCCGATCGGCGCGATCATCTTTGCGGTTACGGCGTAAGCCGACATGTCGTCGTGCAAGTACATCTGGCTCGACGGATCGAAGCCCGAATTGGTTTCGTCGAGGTCGAGGCCCGAGGTCATGCGCATGAGATGCTCGACCTCGATCTCGCGGCGCGGATCGCTGGCGCCGCGCCATTCCGGGATCGGCGCCGGCAATGACGGCGAGGTCAGACCGTGCTGGGTGAGAACGCCGATCAGTGCGTTGATCATCGACTTGGTCATGGAGAAGCCGGACAACTGCGTCTCCACCCCAATGCCCGGCGTGTAACGCTCTGCAATTACCTTGCCGTCGCGCACGATCACCACCGCGCGGGTGCGACGGAACGGCGGTGACGCGGGTTCCTCGAAGGCATGATCCAGCGCGGCCTTCAGCGCAGGATCGGTCGGCTCGACCACGGCCGCGCCGGCAATCTCCGGCAACAGCGGCGGCGTCTTCGGCGACTTCAATGCTTCGACGTCATTCTTCAGGAGATACGGTTCCTTCGCGCCGTGCCGTTCGACGCAACCGAAGCCGTCGTGGAACGCGGCTTGGCTGCGGAACAGCCCCAGTGTCGAGGCCTCGGCCGTTCCGGCTTTGCGATCGATCCGAAAGTCCATCACATAGCGCAAGCGGCGGAAGCCGGGACGCTCCAGCGTCTCGGTGAACACGGTCTGCGGATCGAGGCCGGAAACGAAGGTCTTCGAGCAGATGAGATGCGCGACCCCGCCGGTGGCGAGGCGAATGGCGCGATCGGGCCGGAAATGGATGCTCAGTCCCGCAAGCGCCACCAGCATCAGGGCGATGGCGGCGGCCAGGACCCATTTCCAGGGAGTCACGCAGTTCTCCGCTGCTGATCGCCGTCTTTAGCGCGACGTTTGCGCCGCTCCAACCGACGGCAATGGTTGCACCGTCACGCCCGGCGGCGGCACGTCGTCCTCGGGCACGAAGAAATCCGACATCAGCGGTGAAGAACGGTCGACGCGGTAATGCTCGAAATCCCTGACGCCGCTGGCGTAGAGGATCTTGTCGTCAATGCAGAAATTGCCCGTGAACTCACGCGAGGGTTTTGTGAGGATGGTATGCGCCGCATCCCCCATGATTTCCGGCGTGCGGCTCATGCGTATCATGGCCTCGCCGCCGAGGAGATTGCCGACTGCGGTCGTCGCAATGGTCGTGCGCGGCCACAGCGCGTTGACGGCAATGCCCGCGCTCTTCAATTCACCCGACAGGCCGAGCACGCACATGCTCATGCCGAATTTCGCCATGGTGTAGGCGGTGGAGTGCTCGAACCATTTCACCTTCATGTCGAGCGGCGGGGACAGCATCAATATGTGCGGATTTGCCGCCTTCTTCAGATGCGGGATGCAATATTTCGACACCATGAAAGTACCGCGGGTGTTGATACCCATCATCAGGTCGAACCGCTTCATGTCGGTGCCTTGCGAATTGGTGAGGCTGATGGCGCTGGCATTGTTGACGCAGATGTCGATGCCGCCGAATTCGGCGACGGTCTTTTCGATCGCGTCGATCACCTGCGCCTCGTCGCGGATATCGCAGATGACCGGCAGCGCCTTGCCTCCGGCGGCGCGCACCTCGTCGGCAGCGGTATAGATGGTGCCCTTCAGGCGCGGATGCGGCTCGGCGGTCTTGGCCGCGATCGCGACATTGGCGCCGTCACGCGCCGCCCGCAGCGCAATCGCAAGCCCGATGCCGCGGCTCGCACCCGAGATGAACAGCGTCTTGCCTTTGAGCGATGCCATGG
>DASWVJ010000260.1:0-5868 GCA_036406295.1 Bradyrhizobium sp. | reverse complement strand
TTTTCCTTGGCTGGTCCGGCATCCGTGGTCTAAAACGCCGGCATGTCTGAAATCTCGTCCTATGACGGGCAGCCGCTGCCGTTCGAGCAAATTGCGAAGGTGATTGCGGAACGCCGGTCGCTCTATGGCCGCGCCAGCGGACTGCGGATCGATCGTGCCGAGCGCGGCGAGGCGTGGTCCAGCCTGCCCTACCAATCCGCCTTCGTCGGCGACATCGAGTCCGGCGTGGTCCACGGCGGCGTGGTCACCGCCCTGCTCGATGAAAGCTGCGGCATGGCGGTCCAGCTCGCGCTCGACGGCAGCCGCGCAATCGCAACGCTCGACCTGCGCATCGACTACCAGAAGCCGGCCAAGCCCGGCGTCGACATCAAGGCGCATTCGGTCTGCTATCACGTCACGCGCTCCATCGCCTTCGTGCGCTCGACCGCCTATCAGGAGACCGAGCAGGACCCGGTCGCGACCGCCGCCGCATGTTTCATGATCGGCGCCAACCGCACCAACATGTTGCGGGACGAGCATGCGTATGAAGTGCCCACGCTCGATGCACCCGAAGACGATTCAGGACCGTTCGGAAAAAGCCCGTTCGCCCGCTGCCTCGGTATCCGCGTCGCCGGGGACGGCGTGCTGCACATGCCCTTTTCGACCAGGATCATCGGCAATCCGTTCCTGCCCGCCATCCACGGCGGCATCACCGGCGCGTTTCTGGAGACAACGGCAATCTTCGGCGTGGCGCGCGAGCTCAGCGTTTCGACGCCGCCGAAGCCGATCGGGCTGACCTTCAACTATTTGCGCTCGGGCCGCGCGGTCGACAGCTTTGCGAATGTCTCGATCGTCCGGCAAGGCCAGCGCATCGTCGCCTTCCAGGCACAGGCCTGGCAGGAGGACGCGACCAAGCCCATCGCCACGGCGTTCGGGCATTTCAAGCTGAGACAGGCGGCGGGGTAGATCGTCGCTAGGGTGTTACTCATACAGGCCCCTCCCGACGCAGGACAGGTGATGTCCGGTTAGACCCCGAAATTGAACATCAGGCGCGGTCGAAGGCATGTCCGCTAAGGGCCAACGGCCGACATCATTCGATCAGTTCAGTTGCCTGTACGAGGAGCGCGTTAGGTATCGTGATGCCAAGGGTTTTTGCGGTCTTGAGATTTATCACGAGATAGAACTTGGTCGGTTGCAAGACCGGCAGGTCGGCGGGCTTGGCCCCTTTGAGGATTTGCGCGACATATATCCCTGCCAGACGAGTTGCTTCCACGCCATCGGCGCCGTAGCAGATCAAACCGCCGGCACGGGCGAACAAGCGCGTTTCGTGCATCGCCGGCATCCTGTGGCGGGCCGCCAGCACGGCGAGTTGACCGTGTATCGCGGAGAAGAATCCGTCCGGCGTTACGTATAACCCACCGGCACTTTGCTCCACGATGCCAGCGAAGGCCGGCTCAATCTCGCGCTCATTACTCGCCCGCAGGACCAACAGCCGTCGACCCAGCGCTTGCGCCGCCTTCTGTAGATCCTGCACCACAGAGTCGGCGGTAGGGCTGTCAGGGTTGACAAGCAAGGCGATGGTCGCCGTCGCCGGTACCAAGCTATGTAGAATCTCCAGCTTCTTCTTATTGAGCTCAATCGAGAATGTGGTCACGCCAGTGACATTTCCCTCTGGCCGATTGAGGTTGGAGACGAGACCGACCTTAATTGGATCGGCCCCAAACCTAAAAACGATCGGAATCGTCGTCGTCGCCGTTTTGGCGGCCAACGCCGCAGCGCTCTGGCCGTTGGCGACAATGACGTCCACCCTGCGGCTGACGAGATCGGCCGCCATTGCTGGCAATTGCGCGTAGCGGTTCTCGGCCCAGCGATATTCGATTTTGACGCTGCGGCCGTCGACGAACCCCGTCTCGCTCAAGCCGCGCCGGAATGCCTCCAGCTGGAGTGCGGTGGCCTCTGGCGTGGTCGCGTCGAGCCAACCAACCACGGGGATCGCCGGCTGCTGTGCGCGCGCCGCGAGCGGCCAGGCCGTCACCCCGCCGCCGAGGAGTGTAATGAAATCGCGACGTTTCACCCGCCTTGACCCCCGTGCCTCCGGCAGAGAGGATAGCACAGCACCGCTACGGCAGGAACTGCTGCGCTGCGCGATTTCAATCCGGGCGATGTCGCCTTCGGGTCAAAAGCGGAAATCTCGACTTTCTCTGGCCCAGCGTCAGTTCTGTCCCTGAAAGCCGACGTCGAGGTCGCCGCGTCGAACGTCTGATATGGCCACAAGCAGACGCGGCCTCGCGCTCCCAAAGGAATGCGGGCACGAGGCCGGTTTAGCGGGTCGCTAGGCTAACGCCGACACAAGCCACAAACCCACATGCAGGCCGCGCCCATCGGCTCCAATATTTGCAGCCAGCGCATTGCGTACCGCTTCGGTGGCGCGTTTTCGTTGATCATCCGAGGCATTTTCGAGCAGCGCAGGCAGCGGGCCGGCCTCCGTGAGAAATGCCATGCTTTGCGTGATGTCTTTGCCATGGATCGGCACGTCGGTGGCCTTGATCGCAATCTCGCGAAAGCCGGCCTCGGTCAGGAGGCCACGAACTCGCTCCTCGCGCGCAAACGAAAACATCCCCGGTGCCAATGGATCCACCGGCGGCTGAGCCGGCACATGCGGCCGTGCCGCCTCGATCGGCACGCGAAACCACGGGCTCTCCGGCATGGTCCGAAAACAGACAAACACCAGCCGTCCGCCCGCTTTCATGCCGCTACGGATATTTGTAAAGGCCTTGACCGGGTCTTCGAAGAACATCACGCCAAAACGCGAATATACTAGGTCCGCCCAGCGCGGTTTAAGGGCATAGCTTGTCGCGTCGGCCAGCGCACAGGTCACATTGCCAAATCCCGCTTGGGCGGCACGATGCTTAGCGAAGTCCAGCATCGGGACCGAGACGTCGACACCCAACACAGCGCCTGATGGTCCAACCAGCCTAGCGAACGCCAACAGCGTGTCGCCGGTGCCGCATCCAATATCGATCACATACTCGCCCGGCTTTGCCGACGCAGCATCTAAGCTGACGCTCGTGACCGACGTGAAGACGTCGCTGATCACGGCTTGCTGCGAAACCCATGAGTGGCCCATGGTGCTGTTCCAAAACTCTGCTCCACGGGGGTTTGGCGTTGGTGCTGGCATTTGATCAATGTCCTTGGTGCTGAAAAAGTGGAGTCATCCTAAAACAAGCTGCGCCATACTTTAAGTCCGACATAAGCTAAAATGTCCGCTTTGGGTCCATCTGCAGTCGTTTCCGGCCGGTCAGCGCCATGTCTGCCCTACCCCAAGAAGCGGACAATCCCGGATTTATGAGTACACGCCCTGATTCGCAGGATGGGTAGAGCCCAAGCGAACCCCATCAAAAGCCGTGGCCGCGAAGATGCTGGGTTTCGCTTCGCGCCGCTCACTTCACCCGGCTTCGACACACGCTTCCATGATCCTGTCGATCTCGGCGAGCGAGAGCACGCCGATCTCGGCAATGAATACGATCCGCGCCCGTGGCACCCCGGGCGCTGGTGCGCCGCCCGGCGCCAATGTCGCGCGCCCGCCGGCGAGCTGAAACAGCATCAGCCGGCCGGGCTGCTCCACCGTCTCGAACAACCCCTTCGCCCGCGCGATTTTCGGCGCCAGCCGCGCGATTGCTTGCTGCAGCTTTGGCAGCGACACCGGCCGTTCCGACGTCCAGCTCAGCGTCTCGAACCGGTCGGCCGTCGGCCGTCGCGGCGATACCTCCCGCGGCGGCGGCACGCGGTCAGCCTCGACAGGGAATAGCAGCGCAGTTGGGACTTCGCCATGCAGCGCATCGACCATCACGGCCGCCGGTCGCAGCACCCGGACGGCATCGCGCAGTTGCGCGCAGCTTGCCGTGTCCGCCAAGTCCACCTTGCTCAGGGCCACCACGTCGGCTGCCCGCAGCTGAGCGCGCAGCAGCGCATCATCGTTCAACGTCGTCGCCGCTGTCGTCGCGTCGAGCACGCACAGCACCGTTTCCAGCGGCGCCTCCTGCCAGATCAGCGGATCCATCAGGTTGCGGACGATATCGGCGGGATCGGCAACCCCGCTGGTTTCGATCACGATGAATTCGGGCCGTGGATCACGCCGCAGCAGCGCGGCGAGCGTGCGCAGGAGATCGCCTTCCAGCGAACAGCAGATGCAGCCATTGGCGAGGCTGATCACGCCATCGCTGGCGCCGGCGATCAGCTCCGCATCGATGTTAACAGCGCCGAAATCGTTGACCACGGCGGCGATGCGCCGCCCCTGCGCATGGGCCAGCAGGTGGTTCACGACTGTGGTCTTGCCGGCCCCGAGAAAGCCGGTCACCAGCAGGATCGGGACCGGCACGGTCAGTCCCCGCACGTCAAGCTTGCGCAACGGGCCGGCGCACCGGCCGGCCGGGCCGGGCCGCCACATCCAGCACGCCATCGGTGATCAGCGGAACGCCGCTGACCACCAGATGCCGCACGCCCTCCGACGGGCGGTTCATCGCCGAGAACGTCGCCTGGTCGGTCAGCTTCTCGAAATCGAACACGACAATGTCGGCATCCGCGCCTGCCTGCAGCCTTCCCTTGGCGCGCATGGCCGGCGTGCTCGCGGACAGGATTTCGGCCGGGATCAGCGCGCATTTGCGTACCCCCTCCAGCAGCGACACCGCCCGGCGCTCGCGCACCCATTCGCGGATGAAACGGGTGAAGCAGCCGGCTGAGCGCGGATGCGAAGTAGCGTCCTTCGGCAGAGGCCAGGCATCGCCGGTGTAAGGTTTGCCGTCCGACAGCGTCCAGGGCATCGCGTCCGACGCGATCGCACCGCCGGGATACAGCACCGATATGTCGAGGAGGTCGCGATGGTGCGGATTGTTCTCCGTATCCAGGATATGCCACAGCACCAGCGTCGAAGGTTCCTCCGCTTGTGCCTTCAACAGCTCGTCCCGATCGCGGAAGCGCCGCCCGTCGGTCACCCGCTGCACGGAATCATAACCCGTGCCATTGCGCGCCTCGAACTCGGGATCGCTGAAGAAGGCCGCGGCCAGCACGGTCGAACCGGAGCCGTACGGATAGGCCTCCACCGTAATCGGCAGGCCCTGCGCCTGTGCCTTTGCTATCAGCGCCGCGCATCGCTCGACGTCCGTCTTGCTGGAAGAGTTGAAGTGGCAGATGTGCATGTGCGCGCCGGTGGCGCCGGCGTAGCCGATCAGGCGGATATAGGCCTCGGCGGCGCTCTCGGGATCGATGCGGGACATGTAGGCGACATGGGTGAAGGTCGCGACATTATGTGCGGCCGCGAGCTGGCAGACCGCGGTCAGCTCCTGCACGCCGGCGCCCGGCGCATAGGCGTTGAGGATGCCGATGCCGATGCCTCCCTCGTTCAGCCCGCTCGCAAGGCGGTCGAGGATGCCGGTCACTTCCGTGTCGCTGGCGACATTTTCGATCCAGCGGCGATCGCGCATGGCATTGCCGAATGCCTCCAGCGAACTTTCCGCATTGGAGCCGGTCATCGCGCCGATGCGCGCGAAGGCCCAGTTGGCGGCAGCGCCGTAGTTGAGCACGCGTCCCTTGTCCGCCTGGCGCCGATACCAGGATGCGACCGGCAACACGCCTGCCTCAAGGTCGAGCGTGGTCGTCACCCCGTCGAACGCCTGCATGCGGTCCGCCGGGATCGACTGGCCGTGCGCGTGCAGGTCGATGAAGCCGGGAGCCACCACGAGCCCGGTCGCATCGATCATCCGTTCGGCGCCACCGAGCCCGGTGCCGACGGCGGCGATCCGGCCGTCCAGCACCGCCACATCGCCAATGGCATCCATCCCGCTGGCCGGATCCACCACCCGGCCGCCGCTGATCACCAAGCCGCTCATGCCG
>DASWVJ010000259.1:0-5183 GCA_036406295.1 Bradyrhizobium sp. | reverse complement strand
TCAATCTCTTCCGAACTGGTGCTTCAACTCGATCTTCGCGCGCTCCAGCCGCGCGCGTTGCGTCTTCGGCAAGGTTCTGCCGGCGCGGTTGATATAGAAGGTCAGCATCGACAGCGCCGAGCGATAGGCGCCGGATTTGCGGCGAGAGCTGTGCTCGGCCGAGCGCTTGAGGGATGAAGCGATCTTCTTCGCGCTTGTCAGCTTGAATACGCCCTTCTTCAGGTCCAGCGCATCGCTCTCGCGCGTCACGCGCTGCGACCAGCGCCGCGGCGAGGTCTTTCGTGAAGCGGTCTTGCGGTGCGCAGATTTGGCGGTTCGCGGCGAGGGCTTGCGCATTGCTGGTTTGCGGCGTGCGGCCATTGCTTGCTCCATCGGCTAACAGCCTGAAAACAGGTACAAATCCGTTCGGTTCCTATGCCGCAATGCTGGAACTTGATTGCCATATAAACGTTACTTCTGCGTGGCAGGGAAAGGCTCACGCCGAACAGAGGTGAGAAACCTTGGGGGCTCCGACTCCCGAGGGTCTTCTCATTGGTCGCAATGAGTTTGCAAAGGATCGAGCGCAGTCCGGGGCAGGAAGAGATCGCTTCCACGCCGCCGCTGGTGCACGACAATTCCCGCATTGTCGAGACCAGCATTCCCGCGCGGCTCGACAATCTGCGCTGGAGCGGCTTTCATACCCGCGTCGTGCTCGCGCTCGGCATCACCTGGATTCTCGACGGCCTTGAAGTGACGCTGGCCGGCGCGCTGTCGGGCGCGCTGAAGGAAAGCCCGGCGCTGCAATTCTCCAATTTCGATGTCGGACTCGCCAACAGTGCCTATCTCGCCGGCGCGGTGTTGGGCGCTCTCGGCTTCGGCTGGCTCACCGACCGCATCGGGCGCAGAAAACTGTTCTTCATCACGCTCGCGCTCTATCTGCTTGCCACCGCGGCGACCGCGCTGTCGTGGAACGTGACGAGCTATGCGCTGTTCAGATTCCTCACCGGCGCCGGCATCGGCGGCGAATACACCGCCATCAACTCCACCATCCAGGAGCTGGTGCCGGCGCGCTACCGCGGCTGGACCGATCTCGTGATCAACGGCAGTTTCTGGATCGGCGCAGCGATGGGTGCCGTGAGCGCTATCGTGCTGCTCAATCCCGCGCTCGTCGGCGTCGATCTCGGCTGGCGGCTCGCCTATCTCACCGGAGCCTGCCTCGGTCTCGTCGTATTCATCATGCGGATGTGGATTCCGGAAAGTCCGCGCTGGCTGATGATTCATGGCCGTCCGGACGAGGCGCATGTGATCGTGGACGAGATCGAGCAATCGGCGGTGGGACGTTCGCAGGCAAGGGAGGCATTTCCGAAGATTCGGCTGAAGATGCGCAGCCACACGCCGCTGCGCGAGGTCGTGCACACGCTGTTCACCACCTATCGGCAACGCTCGATGGTCGGCCTCGTGCTGATGGCGTCGCAGGCTTTCTTCTACAACGCGATCTTCTTCACCTTCGCATTGGTGCTGACCGATTTCTTCGGCATCCCCGCCAGCCACGTCGGCTGGTACATCCTGCCCTTTGCCGCCGGCAATTTCCTGGGGCCGCTGCTGCTCGGCCGCCTGTTCGACACGCTGGGCCGGCGTGCGATGATCGTGTTCACTTACGGCGTGTCGGGCGTGCTGTTGGCGCTGTCGGGATATCTGTTCTCGATCGGCGCATTGAGCGCGCAATCGCAGACGATCGCCTGGATGGTGATCTTCTTCTTTGCCTCGCCTGCCGCGAGCGCGGCGTATCTCACCGTGAGCGAGACTTTCCCGCTGGAAGTCCGCGCACTGGCGATTGCGCTGTTCTATGCGGTGGGCACTGGAATCGGCGGAGTCATCGGCCCCGCGCTGTTCGGCGCGCTGATCGATACCGGCTCGCGAGCAAGCGTGTTCGCGGGCTACCTGTTCGGCTCCGTCCTGATGATCGCGGCGGCGGCCGTCGCCTGGCGTTATTGCGTCGCTGCCGAGCGGCGCCCGCTGGAATCGGTTGCCAAGCCGCTTGCTTCTGTGGAGTAGGATATGATGGACCAGGAACTGGCTGCAATGCCACTCGAAGACATGGCACCTGAAGCGGAGGAGGCGCTGGAAACCGTTCCGGTGCCGAGTTCGCTGGTGCCGCATCTGAGTGAGACTGCGGTGCTGCTCGATATCGATGGCACGCTGCTCGATCTGATGCCGACGCCGCGCGAGGTGTGGGTGCCGCCCGGCCTTGCCAAGACCTTGAGCAGCCTCTATCGCCGGACCGGCGGCGCGATGGCGCTGGTCAGCGGGCGCTCTCTCAACGACATCGATCTGATTTTCGCGCCGGATCAATTCCCTGCCGTTGGCGGCCACGGCGCGGAGCTGCGGCTGGAGGCTGACGCCGAGGCCGTGGCGGCTCACGCGCCGCCGCTGGACAAGGAATTGAAGCGGCGGCTGGCCGCGATCGCACGGCTCAGCCCGGGAATCCTGCTTGAGGACAAGGGATATTCGCTGGCGCTGCACTATCGTCTCGCGCCGCATGCGGAGAAGGCGATTTACGAAGCGGTGTCGCTGATCCGCGCCGATCTGCCGGATGCGCCGATCGAGGTGCTGCCGGGCAAGCGGGTCTGCGAGATCAAGCATTCGGGCTTCACCAAGGCGAGCGGTGTGCGCGAGTTGATGACGCATCCGCCGTTCAAGGGCCGCAAACCGTTCTTCATCGGCGACGACGTCACCGATGAATCGGTATTTGCGATCATGCCCGATCTCGGCGGCATCGCTTTCTCGGTCGGCCGCCGTGCCAAGGGCGTGGCGGGCCATTTCGATGCGCCGAGCGACGTGCGCGAGTTCCTTGCGCACCTGCTTGACGATGAAAGGGACGCATCACTGCCATAAAGCGACCGGCAGCGCCACAATGATAAGCGGATTTCGCCGCGCGCCCCGCGATTACGATTATTTTGCGCATTATCGCGCGATCGGGATGAAATATCTTTTCGCGCGGGTACGCGAGTTCCATGCAGCTCGCCAGAATTTGGTTTCAATTCGCAAAGATCGTGATCAGGAACCATATTGATGAATATCCGTTAAACGACGGGCCAGATTCAGGAGGGGACCTGTGAACCTTGTCGTCGTTTCAAATCGCGTCGCGCGCGGCAAAGCCAATGAACCCATGACGGGTGGCTTGGCGGCGGCGCTGTTGCCGGTTGTGGAGAATTCCGGCGCGATCTGGGTCGGTTCCTCCGGCCGTGTTCGCGACGGGAACCAGGAACCGTTTGCCGAAATCGAAGCTCTTGGCGCCGGCGCGCTGGCGCTGCTCGACCTGCCGGCCGCGCATTATGGCGGCTACTACGAAGGCTTTGCCAATTCTGCGTTGTGGCCGGCGATGCATTCGCGTCCCGACCTGATTCGCGCCACGCGCGAGGACTATCTTTCCTATCGCGAGGTCAACGCGTTCATGGCGCGCGCGCTGCTGCGCTTCCGCAAGCCCGACGCCGCGTTCTGGGTGCAGGACTACCACTTCCTTGCGCTCGGCGCGGAGTTGCGCGATCTCGGCGTCACCGCGCCGATCGGCTTCTTCCTGCACACGCCCTGGCCCGCGCGCAACGTGATCGGCGGCGTGCCGTATGCGCGTGAGCTGATCGAGGCGATGCTGGCATATGATCTGATCGGCTTCCAGACCGAGGAAGATTCCGAGAACTTCCTCGCCTCGGTGCAGTGCGAGCTCGATCTGCCTGTGCACGATGGAATCATTGTTTCGCGATACGGCCGCACCCGCGCCGCCGTGTTTCCGATCGGCATCGACGTCGACATGTTCGCGCAATATGCCGCGAAGTCCTCTTCGCATCCGGAAGTGTCGCGGCTGCGCCGCAGCCTCAATGGCGAGCGGCTTGCGATCGGCGTCGACCGCCTGGATTATTCCAAGGGCCTGACCAATCGCATCCGCGCCTTCGACAGGATGTGGAGCGATCACCCTTCGCTGCTGCGCACCGCCTCGCTGTTGCAGATCGCAACGCCATCGCGCGGCGCGATCGAGGCCTATGGCAATCTGCAGAACGAAGTTGCAAAGCTCGTCAGCGACGTCAACGGCCGCCATGGTGAGATCGACTGGACACCGATCCGGTATCTCAACAAGGGATTCGGCCAGGCCGTGCTCGCCGGCCTCTATCGTACGGCGCAGGTCGGTGTGGTGACGCCGCTGCAGGACGGCATGAATCTCGTTGCCAAGGAATATGTCGCCGCGCAAAATCCGGCCGATCCCGGCGTACTGGTGCTGTCGAAATTCGCCGGCGCCGCCAGCGAGCTCGATGCGGCGCTGCTGGTGAACCCGCACGACATCGACGGCATGGCGCGGACGATTGCCGTCGCGCTCACCATGCCGCTCAGCGAGCGCCGCATGCGCTGGGAAGCGATGATGGCAAAGCTGCGCTGCGGCACCATCCAGCAGTGGTTCGCGCGCTTCGTCGAGGAATTGCAGACAACGAAGCCCGACAAGGGCGAGACGCCGCCGGTGATATCGGATACGCCGGCGTGGCCGCGCCGCTCGGCGCAGGCCGGCGCGCGCATTCACTAAAGCTCAGTAGCAATACGAGACGCCATCGAGCACGGTGCAGCGTGCCTTGTTTGGCGAGCTCGGATTGTCGAGCGGCACGACGCCGCTGCCGCTTCCGACGAACACGCCCTTGCCGACCACCACCGACTGCTTGTTGCCGATGATCACGCTCGGATGCGGGGAGGCGAGATTGGCGCGCGTGCCGTCGGGCCAGATGATGGCATCGCCCGTGAAGATGCCGTGCCGTCCGTCGTCGCAGGTCACGTCCGTGCCCTTCCGGGTGCAATTCTGCGCCATGGCGGGGGAGGCGGCGCCGAGCGCGCCCGCGAAAACCAGGACTGAGAACACAAGCGCCCGCGCAATCATCTTGGCCGTCCCCTGACTGATTTGGCTTTCACCGACGCTCAAGTCGTCGGCGATGGGCCCCGCCGGGTTCAAAATAGCTCGCCTGGCAACTCGATATTTGGTCAATTTCCCTAATTATTCCAATGAATTGGGGAAATTTTCGGCCTGAGGCCGGCCCTCCCTTGCAAAATACGCCATGCCCCGTCATGAGAGGGCCTCCGGAGAGATGGCCGAGTGGCTTAAGGCGCACGCTTGGAAAGCGTGTGTGCGGGAAACCGTACCGTGGGTTCGAATCCCACTCTCTCCGCCA
>DASWVJ010000258.1:0-8478 GCA_036406295.1 Bradyrhizobium sp. | reverse complement strand
GCGCCGGCGATCGGCCCGACCATCGGCGGCTATCTCACCGAAAATTACGGCTGGCAGACCATCTTCTTCGTCAACGTCGTGCCGTCCGTGATCATGGTCACGACGCTCTACTTCTCGCTTGAGCGCCAGCCGATGAACCTCGACCTGCTGCGCGAGGGCGACTGGTTCGGCATCGTCACCATGGCGGTCGGCCTTTCGGCGCTGCAGGCGGTGCTGGAAGAGGGCAACAAGAACGACTGGTTCGGCTCGCCCTTCATCGTCAAACTGGCGATTGTCGCCGGCGTCAGCCTGTCGCTGTTCGTGGCCAACGAGCTGCTTGTCGAGAAGCCGCTGCTGCGCCTGCGCCTGCTCACCATCCGCAGCTTTGGGCTCGGCACCCTCGCCGCCGTCTTCATCGGCTTTGCGCTGTTCGGGTCGATCTACCTGCTGCCGGCCTATCTCGGCCAGGTACAGCGCTACAACGCGGAGCAGATCGGCGCCGTGCTGGCCTGGACCGGCCTGCCGCAGCTGCTGCTGATTCCGCTGGTGCCGAAGCTGATGCAGCGCTTCGACATCCGATTGATCGCCTTTGCCGGCACCGCCCTGTTCGCGGCGAGCTCCTTCATGAACACGACGATGTCGCTGGACTATTCAGGCGACCAGCTCTTCATTCCCAACATCGTGCGCGCGGTCGGCCAGGCCCTGCTGCTGACGCCGCTCAGCGCCATCTCGCTCGGCACCGTGGCGCCGCAGGATGCGGCCGCGGCCTCCGGCATCTCCAACATGATGCGCAACCTCGGCGGCGCGGTCGGCACCGCGATGCTCTCCACCATCGTGACCAAGCGCGAGCAGTTTCATTCCAACATCATCGGCCAGGCCGTCGATCTCGGCCGCGAGGAGGTGCGCGAGCGAATCGCTGCGATGACCGACTACTTCATGGCGCACGGCATGACCGATCCGGCCGGCGCGCGCCACCAGGCCATCATCGCGCTCGGCAAGACCGTCAAACAGCAGGCCCTGGTGATGGGATTTTCCGACACTTTTGCGGTGGTCGGCATCGTGCTGGTGCTGGCCGGCATCGCGCTTCTGCTGACCGGCAAGCCGAAGGGCGCGCCAGCGGGCAGCGGACACTAAAGAGGGGTGCCGGGCTGCGGCCATTGCCGCGCGCCGCCGCAATCACTTGACCGGCACCGGATGCTTGCGCGCCAACTCGTCGAGCGACTGCTTCGCTTCCCGATCCGTCAGCGCAAAGCGGACAATCACGTCCTGGCGGCCGAGCTGGCCCCAGAGCCCTTCCGACGACCATTTCTGCGGCTCGGGGCCGCGCGATCCTTCGATCCAGACGAGATACCACTCCGTCATGGGGCCGTCCCGAGACTCGGAAATCTGCGAAATTGTATCTGTCGGCCAACGGATTGCCGATCAGTGGTTGGTTGCGGGGGCAAGATTTGAACTTGCGACCTTCAGGTTATGAGCCTGACGAGCTACCGGGCTGCTCCACCCCGCGTCACCGTATTGCCGGCTTCTCTGCCGAGCCGGAAGCGAAACCGGCGGGCCGCGAGGGCGCCGATCGGTGCGTTTTCCAGTGGGCTTCCTGAGAAGGCGACCCGGGCCAAGGCCAGCGGGTGCGGGGCGTATGTATCAATGCCTGCACTCTTTGGAAAGGCCCAAACGGACGGTTTTGCGGATTTTGTGACAGCTAAAATGCCTGTTTTTCCTCAAAAAATCGCTCGCCGGAACCGCTCTTGCCAGATCGGGCGCAAAAGCGGAGGTTTGGCTGCAATGCCTGTCTGTTTGGGCATGGATCCTTGTCCGGAAAACCGCTTCACGCTTTTTCCGGGATCAAGACCGGGGAAGACCGCCATGGACCAGTCCGTCAAAAGCCCGGGCCTCAACGCCCTGGAAAACGCCTTCCATCACCTGGTTGAGATGTCGCGGCGCGAGCCGCCCCCGCCGCTTTCGCTGCGGCTCGACCGGCTGAAGCGGCTCAAGGCGCTGGTCACCGAGAACGAGCGGCGGTTCGAACAGGCCATCTCGGCCGATTTCGGCCACCGCTGCGCGACCGAGACCGAGGTCGCCGAGAGCATGTTCGTGCTGACCGAGATCAGCCACGCGGCAAAGCACCTGAAGAAATGGATGGCGCCGCAGCGCATCTCGACCGCGCTGCAATTTGCCCCCGCCTCCAACCGCCTGTTGCCGCAGCCGCTCGGCGTGGTCGGCATCATCGCGCCCTGGAATTATCCGCTGCAGCTTACGCTGGCACCCGCGGTGGCGGCGGTCGCGGCCGGCAACCGCGTGATGATCAAGCCGAGCGAACTGGTGCCGCGCTTTTCGGCGCTGCTGCGGGAACTGGTCGCGCAAAAGTTCGACGCGAGCGAGATCGTCGTCACCGGCGTCGAGGAGGAAATCGCGAAAGCCTTTGCCAGCCTGCCGTTCGACCATCTGATCTTCACCGGCTCGACCCGCGTGGGCCGGCTGGTCGCCGAAGCCGCCGGCCGCAACCTGACGCCGGTGACGCTGGAGCTCGGCGGCAAGTCGCCCGCCATCGTCGACCACTCCGCCGATCTCGACGTCGCTGCCGAGCGTATCGCCTATGGCAAGCTGCTCAATGCGGGGCAAACCTGCATCGCGCCCGACTACGCCATGGTGCCGCAAGCCTCCGTGAAGGACTTTGCCGCGCGGCTGCACGGCCACATGCAACGGATGTTCGGCACCCGCCCCGACAATGCCGACTACACCTCGATCATCTCGGACCGGCATTATGCGCGGCTGGAGACGCTGGTGGCGGACGCCGCCAGCAGAGGCGCAGCCATCCTGCAGCCGGCCTCGCCGGGCGATCCCGACTGGAAGGGCAAGCGCAAATTTCCGCCGACCGTCATCGTTGGAGCGACGCCCGATATGGCCGTCATGGAGGAAGAGATCTTCGGGCCGCTGCTGCCGGTCTTCGGCTACGGCAACCCGGACGAGGCGATCGCCTACATCAACAGGCATGACCGGCCGCTGGCGCTGTACTGGTTCGGCAGCGACAACGCGGTGCGCGACGAGGTGCTGGCGCGCACTGTCTCCGGCGGCGTCACCATCAATGATTGCCTGTTCCATTTCGCGCAGATCAACCAGCCAATGGGCGGCGTCGGCGCTTCCGGCAGCGGTGCCTATCATGGCGAGTGGGGATTCAACACGCTGACCAAGCTGAAGCCGGTGTTCTATCGCTCCCGGTTCAACCGGCTCGCCGATCTCTATCCGCCCTATGGCGCGAAGATCGCGCGGCTGAAGAAGCTGATGAGGTTCTTGTCGTAATAATGGAGATCGTCATTCCGGGGCGATGCCAACGGGTCCGGCCGCAGGCCGGCCCGATGACAGGCTCCGCATCGAACCCTGGTGCGCACTTGCGCACCTGAGAATCTCGAGATTGCGGGTTCTCGCTTCGCGAGCCCCGGAATGACGACCAGAAATGACGAGGGGGGACACGCGTGAGTGACACTTTTGACTTCGTGATCGTGGGCGCCGGCTCGGGCGGCAGCACGCTGGCGGGACGGTTGTCCGAGGACAAGAACACTTCGGTCGCGCTGCTCGATGCCGGGGGCAAGAACGACAACTGGGTCGTGACAACGCCGTTTGCGCTGGTGCTGATGGTCGCCGGCCCCGTCAACAACTGGTCATTCAACACCGTGCCGCAGAAGGGGCTGAACGGCCGCATCGGCTATCAGCCGCGCGGCAAGGGCCTCGGCGGCTCCAGCGCGATCAACGCCATGGTCTATATCCGCGGCCACCGCTGGGACTACGATCACTGGGCTTCGCTCGGCAATGCCGGCTGGTCCTATTCCGACGTGCTGCCCTACTTCAAGCGCGCCGAGGACAATGCCGATTTCGACGGCGAGTATCACGGCAAGGGCGGGCCGCTGGCAGTCAACAGGCTCCGCACCGACAATCCCGTGCAGCAGACCTTTCTCCAGGCTGCCCAGGAAGCGCAGTTCCGGCTGCGCCAGGATTTCAATGCCGATGATCATGAAGGGCTCGGCATCTACCAGGTGACACAGAAGAACGGCGAGCGCTGGAGCGCGGCGCGCGCCTATGTGCATCCGCATATTGGATCGCGGCCGAATTTGCGCGTCGAGACATTCGCCCATGCCAGGCGCATCCTGTTCGAGGGCAAGCGCGCGGTCGGCGTGGAATACATGCAGGGCAAGGAGAAGAAGGTGCTTCGCGCGCGTCGCGAGGTGATCGTGGCTTCCGGCGCATTCCAATCGCCGCAGCTGTTGATGCTGTCGGGTGTGGGCGATGCTGCCGCGCTCGGCAAGCACGGCATTGCCAGCGTGCATCACCTGCCGGGCGTCGGGCAGAATCTGCAGGACCATCCCGACTTCGTGTTCGGCTACCTGTCCGACAGTCCCCACTTCAACGGCATCTCGCTCAAGGCGCTGCCGCGCCTGCTGCGCGCCATCGGTCAGTTCCGCCGCGAGCGCCGCGGCCCGATGACGTCGAATTTCGCCGAATGCGGCGGCTTCCTGAAGACGCGGCCCGATCTCGACATTCCCGACATCCAACTCCATTTCGGCATGGCGATGGCGGACGATCACGGCCGCAAGCGCCATCGCGGCACCGGCTTTTCACTGCATGTCTGCCTGCTGCGGCCGAAGAGTCGCGGCGAGGTGACGCTCGGCAGCGCCGATCCGCTTGCCGCACCCCTGATCGATCCAAATTTCTTCGCCGAGCCAGTCGACCTCGAAACCATGGTCGCCGGCTTCAAGACCACGCGGCGCCTGCTGGAGACGCCGGCGCTGCGCAGCTTGCAGAAACAGGACATGTTCACCGCGGACGTGAAGACCGACGACGACATCCGCGCCATCCTGCGCGCGCGCTCCGACACGGTCTATCACCCCGTCGGCACCTGCAGGATGGGCGTGGGCGATCCGCTCGCCGTGGTCGACCCGAAGCTGAAAGTGTACGGCCTCGAAGGCCTGCGCGTGGTCGATGCCTCGATCATGCCGACGCTGATCGGCGGCAACACCAATGCCCCGACCATCATGATCGGCGAGAAGGCCGCGGACATGATAAGAGCGGAGATAAGGGCACACTGAGGCCAAGGAAAGATTGTCGTCCCGGCTCGCGTTCACTTCGTTTGCTTGGCCGGGACGACAGTTCATTTCAATTCAACAAGAACCCACCGTCCACCGTCACGACGCTCCCCGTCATGTAGCGCGAGGCGCTGGAGGCCAGCAGCAGGATGGCGCCGTCGAGATCGGACTCGGCGCCGACGCGGCGCTGCGGAATCCGTTTCGCCAGCCGTTCGCCCGCGGGCGTTGCCCAGAAATCGTGGTTCATCTCGGTATCGATATAACCGGGCGCCAGCGCATTGACGCGGATGCCGTTGCCGGCGAATTCCAGCGCCATCGCCCTGGTGGCCTGGATCATGCCGGCCTTGGAAATCGCGTAGGGCGAAACCGCCTTGAGGACTCCGGTGCCGAGCACCGAGGCGATGTTGACGATGTTGCCCTGCTGCTTGCGCGCGATCATGCGCCGCGCCAATTCGGTTGCGAGGAAATAGGCGCCCTTCAGGTTGGTATTGATCACGGCGTCCCAGTCGGTCTCGGCCTGCTCGGTCGCGAGCTTTTCGATGGCGATGCCGGCATTGTTGATCAGAACGGTGACCGGGCCGAAGGCGGCCTCGGCCGCGTCGAGTGCCCTGGGAAGCGAGCCCGTGTCGGTGATGTCCAACTGTACCGCCGCAGCGCGGCCGCCTTTGGCCGTGATCTCCTCTTCGAGGCTCTTCAGTTTCGCGGCCTGCCGCGCCGCCAGCAGCACCGCCGCGCCATGCGCGGAAAGCACGCGCGCGAACTGCCGCCCCAGCCCCTGGCTCGCGCCGGTGATGAGGATGACTTCCTTGCTGACGTCGAACAGATTGGACATGGTGAATTCCGTTGCGCCTGATATGCGCGCATCAATACAGACGAATTCGCACCCTGCAAAGCAGCCCACTACTCAGGACCATCGAGGTTGGCTAGAGTGCCGGCCATCCAACCCCAAAAGCCATCCGGAAAAAACAAGGAGCGAAACAGTGGATCTTGGGATCAAAGGCCGCCGCGCCATCATTTGCGCCTCCAGCAAGGGCCTGGGCCGCGCCTGCGCCATTGCGCTGGCCAATGAAGGCGTGCACGTCACGCTGACGGCGCGCGGCGCCGAGGCGCTGAAAGCAACCGCTGACGAAATCCGGAAGAAAAATCCCGGTATCACCGTCACCGAGATCGTCGGCGACATCACGACGCCGGCCGGGCGCGAGGCCGTGCTGAAGGCCTGTCCCGAGCCCGACATCCTGATCAACAATGCCGGCGGTCCGCCGCCCGGCGATTTCCGCAACTGGACCCGTGACGACTGGATCAAGGCGATCGACGCCAACATGCTCACGCCGATCGAGCTGATCAAGGCGACGGTGGACGGCATGATGGCACGCAAGTTCGGCCGCATCGTCAACATCACCTCTGCGGCGGTGAAGGCGCCGATCGAGATCCTCGGCCTGTCCAACGGCGCGCGCGCCGGCCTCACCGGCTTTATCGCGGGGCTGTCGCGCAAGACCGTGATCAACAACGTCACCATCAACGGCCTGTTGCCGGGCCCCTTCCTCACCGACCGCCTGCGCAACACCGCCAAGTCCGAGGCGGAGAAGCGCGGCGTGACGCCCGATGCGATGTTGGCGGAACGGGCCAAGCAGAATCCGGCCGGACGCTTCGGCGATCCGGAGGAGTTTGGTCTCGCCTGCGCGTTCCTCTGCGCCGACAAGGCCGGCTTCATCACCGGTCAGAACATCCTGCTCGACGGCGGCGCATTCCCGGGCACGTTGTGAGAGCGGTCTGGTACGAACGAACCGGGCCGGCGACGGAGGTGCTCACCTATGGTGAGATGCCGACGCCGGCCGCGGGCACAGGCGAGGTGCACATCCGCCTGGAGGCCTCCGGCGTCAATCCGGCCGATGTCGGCCGCCGCGGCGGCACCTATCGCGCGATGGAATATCCGCGCGTAATCCCGAACAGCGACGGCGCCGGCATCATCGACCAGGTTGGCGACGGCGTGACGCGGCTGAAGGTGGGCCAACGCGTCTGGCTGTTCAACGGCCAGCGCAACGGACGCGCCTTTGGTACGGCGGCCGAATATATCGCGCTATCAGAGCATCTGGTGACGCCGTTGCCCGACAATCTCTCCTTTGCGCAAGGAGCGACGCTCGGCATTCCCTGCATGACCGCATGGACCTGCCTGTTTTGCGACGGGCCGATCGCGGGCAAGACGGTGCTGGTGACCGGCGGCGCCGGCGCAGTCGGGCATTATGCGGTGCAACTGGCGAAATGGGGCGGCGCGCGAGCGATCGCGACGGTGAGCTCGGCGGCCAAGGCGGAGCAGGCGCGGCTTGCCGGCGCCGATCTCGTCGTCAACTACAAGACCGAGGATGTGGTTGCCAAGGCGATGGCCTTCACCGGGGGACGCGGCGTCGACCGCGTTGTCGATGTCGATTTTGGCGGCAATATCGGCACCACGCTGAAGCTGATGGCGATGAACTCGGCCATCGCGGTCTATGCCACCAACGGCAACCGCACGCCCGTAGTGCCGATGCGCGAGCTGATGGAAAAATGCATCGCACTGCGCCCGCTGGTGCTGTTCGCATTGCCGCCGCCGCTGCTTGCGGCGGCGCAAGCCGACATCGGCAAATGGCTCGCGGCGGGCACGCGCATCCATAATGTCGCCGGGCGGTTCGCTCTGTCGGATACCGCGCAGGCGCATCTTGCAGTCGAGAAGGGCGACAAGCTCGGCACTGTGATTGTCGATTGCGCGCAATAACGAGAAGCGAAAGGAAAACGCCGGATGCAGTGGAAGATAGGCAAGGTCAGGATAACGAAGGTCGTCGAACTCGAGACCTTGGGCCACACGCGCTTCATCCTGCCGCTCGCCACCAACGAGGAAATCCAGAAACTGCCCTGGCTGATCCCGCACTTCGCCAACGAGGAGGGCCGGCTGAAAATGTCGATCCATTCGTTGCTGGTGGAAACGCCGGGCCGGCGGATCATCGTCGACACCGGTCTGGGCAACGACAAGCAGGGCCGCAACGTACCGACCTGGAACAATCGCAAGGAGCCGTTCCTGGAGAAGCTGACCGCGGCGGGCTTTCCGCCGGATAGCATCGACACGGTGCTGTGCACGCATCTGCATGTCGATCACGTCGGCTGGAACACCAGTCTCGTCGGCGGCAAATGGCTGCCGACCTTCGCCAGGGCGCGCTATGTCTTCGGCAAGATCGAGTTCGAGCACTGGCGCGACCACAGCGAAGAGCCCGCGCACATCGCGGTCTTTGCCGACTCGGTGAAGCCGATCGCGGATGCCGGCAAGGCAGATCTCATTGCCGGCGACGCGAGGTTGACCGACGAGATCACGCTGATCCCGACGCCCGGCCATAGTCCGGGCCATATGAGCATCCACATCCAGTCCGACGGCGAGGAAGGGCTGCTCACGGGGGAC
>DASWVJ010000257.1:0-12727 GCA_036406295.1 Bradyrhizobium sp. | reverse complement strand
TGGTGCAGCGCGTCTGCTACGACGAGGCGCAGCATCATCTGCTGGTGAATGTTAGCGGCGCCTATTCGGAATATTGCCGCCTGCCCGCCACGACCTTCCAAGCCTTCATGGTCGCGCCATCGATGGGCCGGTTTTTCCGGCAGCGCATCGCAGCGGCGGCGACGCAATTTGCCTGCGAGGGCGAAAAATGAAAAGGCCGCACGAGGTGCGGCCTTCGATCGAAAATCGGATTTTCAGCTTACCAGGTGCTGGTGCCGAAGAAGCTGTAGCGGGCGACCCGCATTGGCTGGCCGGGCGCCCTGGCCGTCTTGCGCTTCTTCGCCACCGTCGTGTCGGCCTTTTTCGGCTCGACGGGAATGAACTGGGCAAAGGTCTCGCGCACGCGGGCCTTCGGCGTCACCTCCAGCGCCGGCGCGGGACCCGGAAGCGCGGCCTGCACGGCCGGTGCGGTCTGGCTCTGGGCAGCTTTCGGAACGATGGTCGGCTGAGTGGTGTCAAGCACGATGCGCTCGGGCCACTTTTGCTCGGAACGGATACGCAGGGTGGACTTGTCGACCGTCCCGGCGGCCTGGACGCCGCTATCGGCCGCCGCCTGGGGCGAGAAGAAATCGAATGCAAACAGCAGCGCTATCAGGGCACCGCCGACAAACACAAAATATCGAGCTAGGGGCATCATCTCGGTCACCGCTTCCTACCGCGAACCGCGCGGATCCACCGCCCAACTGGCCGGCATGCCAGTTAGTCCGGGGCTGCCGGGCATGGTTCAACGGGAGCGGTAACGTTTTCGGGAGTGCCGGACGCTTGGCCGCGGGAACGGGGAATCGGGGTTAAACCCGGCTTGCCGCGACCAGCGCACATTTAGCTTTATCGGCATTAACGTTGACAAAGCCGACATGGACCCGGGTGAAGGTCTTGCGACTATTCATCCCCACGGCCTCGCCGATCACGCGCTTGCGGTCGGTCAGATGACTGCCGTCCCGGCGGGTGAAGGCGCAGGCGATCTCGATATCCTTGACCGCATAGTCATTGGCATTGCGCAGCGTGAAAGTGATCAGTGCCTTGGAGCCAAGTCCGCCCCGACGCCAGGACTGCGAAGAAATCTTCAAGCCATCGAGTGGCGAGGCTGCAGACGTTTCCGCGGTAGTAGCGGGAGGCTGAGTTGCATCGGGACTGGCCGGCGTCACGGCCACCGCTGGCGTTGCCGTCTCATCGGCCGGCTGGACGACGACGGAGTTGATGGAGACGGGCTTGTCCTCGAAGGCGTCACTAAGCGTAGGCCACATCACCCAGGCTGAGCTGCCGGCGATCACGATCGCCGCAAGGCCGACGCCAAAGCCGGCAATTGATCGCGCGCGCCTCGTCATGGCCATCCCCTCCCGCCGGGTACAGCCGGCGAATCAAAAAGCCGTAGCGGCTCGCACCGTACGGCTCTCAGGGACGACAGCCGCTTCGGGTTCGCCACTGCGTGCTCAACGCCTCACCGCCCGTTTGGTTGCATAGCGCCACGGCAATATTGCGGCGCTCGCAGCCGGCAAAGGATGGCACTGACGAGGTGCCGCCGCTAGATTTGCGCAGCAACGATCAACAGTTCGGATGGAAGCGAAGGAGACTACGATGCCTGTTGTGACCTGGGACCACGTTCATTTGCGCAGCCCCGATCCCGAGGCGACCGCAGCCTGGCTGCGCGATATCCTCGGCGGGGAGATCGTGCGCGGTCCGGGCCGCATCGACGTCAAGCTCGGCGGCGCCAATGTCTTCATCGCCCCGGTCACGGCCGGCGACGGTGTCAACACGCCGCCGGTGACGCCGTATCAGGGGCTCGATCATTTCGGCCTCACCGTGAAGGACATCGACGCGGTCGCGGCCGAGATAAAGGCCAAGGGCGTCGAGTTCACCAAGGAGCCGACGACCATCCGCCCCGGCGTGCGCATCTGCTTCCTGCGCGGCCCGCAGGGCATCTCGATCGAGCTGCTCGAACGCGACAAGAAATACGCGTGAGAACATCTGGCACCTTGCCGTCTAGTTCCCGGCATGAAGTCGTCAGCCCAGCTCTTGATCGGCCAACCATGGTACGGCGCGCGCGGCTCGCTCGGTGATCACGGCTTCATCAGGGACGTCGTGCCACTCGCCTTCCACCACCGCGCGCACATTCCGCAAAGTGGGCACAGGTCCTGCGATACGAATGCGCAGCCGTCCCGCTGGCTATGGGCGGCTTCCTCGCTGCTGGCCGGAAAATCTGCCGCGTTGCACCACCTGCCGTGCTTTGGCATAAATGGTGGAACCGGCGGCCGTTGGGCGGCGGGCCGGCACTGGGACGCTATGAAAAACGGGCTGTATTCGATCCACGTCACCCTGCTTGATGGGCGCGCCGGCAAGGGCAGCGGAGTGATCCTGTTCCGGGACGGACAGATCCTCGGCGGCGATGCCTATTTGTTTTATACTGGCAGCTACACCGTGAAGGACAACACCTTCAAGGGCGAGGTGCTGGTGCAACGGCACACTACGCCGCATCCGAACGACAATCCCCTGTTTGGCGGCCCGGCTCCGGTCGGCATCGGCGTTTCCGGCACCTTCACCGATACCCGCGGCGTGATGAACGGTACCGCACTGGTAGGCAAGGCCAGCCAGATATTTGGCGCAACGCTGCACAAGCTCGCAGACATCAACTAGCGCGTTTTTGGCGAGCTATTCCGCTGCGAGCTCCACCGGCGCGACGCGCGGCAGGATCATCTGGATGCGCGTGCCGCCGCCGGGCTCGGAGTCGAGATCAAGCCGGCCGCCGAGGCGCGTGGTCACAATGCTGTAGACGATGTGAAGCCCCAGGCCCGTGCCGCCCTGGTCGCGCCGCGTGGTGAAGAAGGGATCGAAGGCGCGGCGGCGCACGTCGATGCTCATCCCGATGCCGTTGTCGGAGAACAGCACCTCGACATTGTCCTTGCCGGACTCGCGCACCTGGATCTCGACCGTGCCGGGGCGCCCGTCCGGAAAGGCATGCGCCACCGCATTGAGGAACAGGTTGGTGAGCACTTGGCCGTAGGGACCGGGATAGCTGTTCATGGAGAGATTGGGCTGGCACTCCACCTTGAGCGTGAGGTTGTGCTTGCGCAGGCCGGGGCGCAGGCTCATCACCACCTGTTCGGTGAGATCGCCGAGGTCGAACACGCGCTTGTCGGAATAGTTGCGGTCGGCGGCGACCTGCTTGAACGACTGGATCAGATCGGCGGCGCGGTTGAGGTTGGCGACGAGCTGGGAAGAGGCATCGCGGCTGGTGTCGAGAAATTCGTTCAGGCTCGAGCGTCGCAGCTCGCCGCGCGACACTTCCGCGGCGAAATTCGCGGTCTTGCGCTCCAGCGCGGAGGCCACCGTCAGGCTGATGCCGACGGGATTGTTGACCTCGTGCGCGACGCCCGCGACCAGGCGGCCAAGGGCGGCGAGCTTTTCCGCCTCGATCAGCGAGTTCTGGGTTTCGCGCAGATTGCGCAGCGCGGCTTCCGCAGCATCGCGAGCCTTGCGCATTTCCTGCTCGCCGCGCTTGCGTTCGCCGATGTCGAGCGCGACGGTGACGATGTTCTCGATCTCGCCATCGGCATCGAGCAATGGAAGCTTGTTGACCAGCCATTGCCGCATGTTGCCGGCGGAATCCTTGTATTCCTCCTCGTAGAAGCCGAGCTCCCTGCCCGCAGCCAGCACCCGCTTGTCGTGCTCGTCCGTCTTCATCGCGCCATAGCGCGACATCAGCTCGCCAGTGGTGCGGCCGATCGCATCGTGCGGCTCGATGCCAAAAATACCGGCCATGTAGCGGTTCATCAGCACGTAGCGCAGCTCCCTGTCCTTGACGTTGATGACCGCCGGCACGGTGTCGATCACCTGTTGCAAGAGTCGCCTGCCCTCAGCGATCGCATCTTCGGTGCGCTTCTCCTCCGTGATGTCGCGCACCACGCCCTCGTAGCGGACGATCTCGCCGGCCTCGTTGCGGACAGCGCCGCCGGAGTCCGACAGCCACAGGACGGTACCGTCGCGGGCATGGACCTGGTACTCGAACTCGCGCACCATGCCGTCGCGCTGCATCAGTCGCCGGTATTCCTCCCGTGCGGATTTGTGCACATAGACGTTCTCGGCGACGTCATTGATTCCCGCGATCAGCTCCTTCGGAGTGGCATAGCCCATCATGCGCGCCAATGCCGGATTGGCGTCGAGCAGTTCGCCGCGGGGCGTCGTCACATAGATGCCGTCGACGGAGGATTCGAACAGCTTGCGATAGCTCTCCTCTGCCATGCGCTGCTCGGCGAGCGCGCGCACCGCAGCCTCCCGCGCGGCATCGGCATCCACCAGGGTCTGGCGGAACACTTCGGCTGCGCGTGCGATATCGCCGATCTCGTTGTCGACGTCGGCCGCAGGAATCGGGACGTTCGTCTCACCACCCGCCACCGAGCGGATTGCGGTGGCGATCCGAGCCAGCGGGCGCACGGTGCGGCGCACCACCAGTGCCGCCGCGAACAGGCCGATCAGCACGCCCATGCTGCCGAGCACGATGCTCTGCCATTTGGCCTCTGCCAGCGTGCGGGCGAAATCGCGCGACAGCACATGGCCGCGCCGGGCACTGACCTCGCGCAATATTTCCGTGACGCGCTGGATCAGGCGGCCTTCTGTGCCCAGCACCTCCTTGTCGATTTCAGCGATCTGCCGCTCACGAACCGCAATCGCGCCGATCGCCTCGGCATAATCGTTGGCAGCCGCGCGCAGTTTTGCATCGCCAATCGTCAGCGCACGCATCTCGTGCGCTGCGACCTCGGCGGCCGAGGGATTGTGCGCCAGCAGCGCCGCGGAGATGCGGTTCTGCAACTGGAGAAGACCAGTGGTGACGGCAGGATCGGCGTTCTCGGCAATCGCCGCGTTGAACCTGTCGCGCAGCGGCGCCAAGCCGACGATCAGGTCGGCGCGGCGGTTGATCAGCACGGAAATCCGCTCGATGCCGGAGCGGTAGGTCGAAAGGCGCTCGGTGACGCCGTCGATCATGTCCTGCTGCTCGGGCGCGAGCTCAAGGCGAGTCTTTTTCAGGACGTCGCTCAGCGCAGTGGCAGCTTCCGCGATCTGGGTCGATTGATTGCCGGGCTCGGTGACGAAATCGCGCGCGGCAAGCCGCAGCTCGTTCATGCGCCGGTCAATGTCTTCGGCGAGATCGCCGACGGCCTGCAGCCGCCGCAGCTCGGCAAAGGTCTGGTCAATATGCCGGATGGCAATGACGCTGGCGGCCCCCGTCACGACAATCACCGCCAGCACCAGCATGAAGCTGCCGAAGGTCATCTGGCCGATCGAGAGCGAGCGCACCCGGTTATTCGGCGGATTCGGCGGCGTTTCGGCAGTCATGTGGTCGGGACCAGTCTCCAGGCGGCCCTAATATACGACGTCTTCTGCGACAGGGAACATATTGAAATTTGTCATAAATCCGCCCAGCGCCCTGAAGGCTCCGGACGCACTGTTTCCGCCATGCGAAGGGACGGCCCCAACCTCAGTCGGCGGTAATTCCGGCTTCCCTGACCACCTTGGCCCACAAGCCCACGTCCGACTTGATGATGTCGGCAAAGGTAGCCAATCGGGCGCTTTTTGCCTCGCAGCCGGCGGTATCGAGCTTTTGCTGGACGTCCGGTGTGCCCAGCGCCGCCTCCAGGGCCGCGCTGATCCTGGCGACGATCGGCTGCGGCGTGCCTGACGGCACCACCACCCCGAACCACGGCGTCACTTGCGCTTCCGCAAAGCCTTGCTCAGCCATCGTCGGGACATCGGGGAAATATTTCGAGCGGCCATCGCTGATCGCCCCGATGATACGGATGGCGCCGGTTTGAACCTGCGCCAGTGCCTGGTTGGCGGACAGGAAGGTCGAGTTGATCAGGCCACTGGCGATATCCGGCACCATCTGCGGATAACCGCGATAGCCGACGCCGGTGACGTCGATACCCGCCAGCCGCTTGAACAGCTCGAAACCGAGATGCCCGGTCGATCCCTTGCCAGGATGGCTGTAGTTCAGCGCACCCGGCTTTGACTTGGCAAGCGCGACGAACTCGCCGACCGATTTCACCGGCAGCGAGGACGGTACGATGAAGAAATTGGGCGCCCGGCAAATCTGCCCGACCGGCGTAAAATCCTTTACCGGATCCCAGCGCAGATCCTTGCTCAACGACGGGCTTGCGGTGAAGAAGGTCGTCGCCAGCAGCCATGTGTAGCCGTCGGGCGCTGCGCGTGCGACTTCCTCGGCCGCGATCGAGCCGTTGGCGCCGGATTTGGACTCGACCACGATCGAGCCCTTCCATTGCTCCTGCATATTCTGCGCGATGATGCGCGCGAACACGTCCGTGACGCTGCCCGGCGAATAGGGAATGACGATACGGACTGGCCGGTTGGGAAAATCCTGTGCGTTTGCGGCGTGGGGCGCACCGAGCAGCGTCAGCCACACGCCCAACATCACACTGATACGCCAGCCACTCACGGCGCGTCCCTGCCTGGATTGTTCTTGTTGGAGGGCAGGATGCCGGTAATCGAGCGGTGCGGCAAGACCGGGCGAATTTTCGTGAGGCGAAATGCGTCAGACGATCGCCGCCTTCCGCCTCCAGCAAGGCTGCGCCGGGGCGACCAACTCGCTCGGCCGCCGTAGCTTTAGCGTAGGACCGGCATGACGATGGAGAGAGCAGGAATGACCATCAACCCGCCGGGCCGACCTCGAACACCTCGCCGTCGTAGCCCGCCTCCAGGGGAATGCGGAGCTGCCGGCCGGTAGCTGTCCTGGTCATGACCGGCGTGACCGCAACGACGTTCTTGCCGCGGCTGTCGTCGAACGCGGCCGCCACGCTGTCCTGCTTGCCGAGCTTGATCAGGGTGCGGGTGGTCGGGAACGGCAGCTTGAAGCGGCCGGTCTCGCCGCCCTCGATCGCCTCACGTGGCGATACCCAGATCGAATCCGTGGATTCCTTGCCATCATGCGCACCAAGCTGGTCCGGCGGCGCGGCGGCGAGGTAGAACCAGGTGTCGAAACGCTTCGGCATGGCTTCCGGCGTGATCCAGTGCGCATAAGGCATAAGCGCGTCGAGCGCGACCTGCATGCCGCTGTCGGTCAATGCCTTCAGGAAGGTGGTCTTGCGATCATTGAGGTCGGCGCGATATGCGGCCTCGATCTCGCTTGCACGTTTGGCATCAACCAGCGCCTTCGATCCTCTCGGCCGCGCCAGCAGAATACCGCTCTCCTCGAAGGTCTCGCGGATTGCCGCGATCCGAAAGCCGAGCGCGTCGGCATTAAGTTCCTCGCCGCCAGAACAAAGCTCGGGCTCCGCCGCAATCTCCATGTCCGTCTTGTCGACGCTGCCGCCCGGGAAGACCAGCGCACCGGAATTGAACTCGATCTGATGGTGGCGCACCATCATGAAGACTTCGATCTCGTTCGCCGCCCTGCTGTCGCGGAGCAGCAGTACGGTCGAAGCCAGACGCGGTTTGACGATTTCAGCCATAGACACTCCTCAAGACCTCATCCTGAGAAGCAGCCTTCAGGCCGTGTCTCGAAGGATGAATGGCACTGCCCGGGCCTCATGGTTCGAGACGCGCGAAGACGCGCTCCGAACCATGAGGAATTTCTAGCCCGCCGCACTCGATTGCGGTTGCAGATTGGCGCGGCGGTCATAGCGCGCAACCCGCGAGAGAAGATAATCCACTTCCGCCTTGGCGGTCGCCGTGATGACCGCGCCGGGCTTGCGCTGGGTGCTGGAAGAGATGATGCCGCGCTTCTGCAGGACGTATTTGCGCACGGACAGGCCCGCACCCGGCTGCTGCTCGTAACGGATCAGCGGCAGATGTGCGTCGAACAGGTCATGGGCGGCGTCGCGCTTGCCCTCCTTGGAGAGCTTCACCACGTCGATCAGCAGTTCCGGGAAGGCATAGCCGGTCATCGCGCCGTCAGCGCCACGCTCCATCTCGAAGTCGAGGAACAGGCCGCCATTGCCGACGAGGATGGAGAGCTCGCGCAGCGAGCCGTCTTTCTGATAGCCGCGCAACGTGGAAATCTTCTCCAGGCCCGGCCAGTCCTCGTGCTTGAGCATCACGCAGGACGGATTGTCCATTACGATCTTGCGGATCACCGCGGGCGTGAAGATCACCGACAGCGTCAGCGGATAATCCTGCAGCACCCAGGGAATATCCTCCCCGATCGCTTCCTGCGCCTGCTTGAAGTAGCCGATGATCTGGTCGTCGGTGCGAAGGTTCGGCGGCGGAGCGATCATGACGCCGGCCGCGCCCGCATCCATCGAAGCCTTCGCCAGCGAGCGCATCGAAGCAAAGCCCGGCGCGGAGACGCCGACAATCACCTGCATGTTCTTGGCGCGCTTGACGAAGCGGACCGCCACCTGCTCGGCCTCGGCCGCGTCCAGCTTCGGCGCCTCGCCGAGAATGCCGAGCACGGTGACGCCGTCGCAGCCGACCGACGCGTAGAAATCGGTCAGCCTGTCGATCGACTTCTCGTCGATACGGCCGTCATCGTGGAACGGGGTCGGCGCAATCGCGAAAGTGCCTGCGGCCTTGGCGGTGAGCTTTGTCATTCATGCCTCTCTAGTTGGTCATTCCGGGGCACGCGAAGCGTGAACCCGGAATCTCGAGGTTCCGGGTCTGGTCCTTCGGACCATCCCGGAACGACAGTTAAACATTAAAACCTTCGCGCACCCATCCTGGCTTGCTCCTCGGAGAAGAAGATCTCCTTGGCGTGGGTGACGATGTCCTCGGCCTTCCAGCCCGTGAACGGGGGTTTCCAGCCTTCCATCTCCATCATCCGCATCTCGCGCACGCCACGGGGGCCGGAGACGCCGAGCACCTTGCCGGTCTGGTCGCCGGACAGGTCCGAAACCATGTATAGCACGGCCGGCGCGATTCCATCCGGGCCCAGAGCCGCACCGGGGTTCTCCTTGTAGCGGGGCAGGTCTGCGGTCATGCGGGTCAAGGCGCCCGGAGCCAGCGTCCAGATCCGGATGTTGTACTTGCGGCCCTCGATCGCCAGCACGTTGGACAGGCCCCAGATACCGCCCTTGGCAGCGCCGTAATTGGTCTGGCCGAAATTGCCGATCAGGCCCGAGGTCGAAGATGTGTTGACGATGACGCCACCGCCATTCTCGCGCATCCATTTGAACACCGGCTGGGTGCAGCAGAAGGTACCTTTCAGATGCACCTTGATCACCCTGTCCCAGTTGGCTTCCTTTGCCTTGGCAAAGGTCTCGTCGAGCAGGATGCCGGCGTTGTTCACGAGAATATCGGCGCGCCCGAAATTCTTGATGGCGTCGTCGAACACCGACTGGCCGCCGGCCATGGTGGCGATGTCGGCGCCGTTGGCGACCGCGCGGCCACCCTCCGCCTTGATCGCGTCCACCACCTTTTGCGCCATCGACTTGTCCGAACCCGAGCCGTCGCGCGGGCCGCCGAGGTCGTTGACGACAACCGCCGCGCCCTCGCGCGCGAACAGCTTTGCATAGGCCTCACCGAGCCCGCCACCCGCGCCCGTGATCAACGCCACCTTGCCGTCGAGCAATCCCATGTTGTTTCACTCCCTTTTCCCGTCATTCCGCGGCAGCCCGCAGGGCTGAACCCGGAATCCAGAAATTATCGATCGAGATTCCGTTCGCGACTTCGTCGCGCCCCGGAATGACATCAGCCCAGCACCGTCTTGCCGCTCCTGATGACGGTAACGCCCCTTGCCTTCACCTTGGCCTCGAATGAAATCACGTTGCCGTCCTTCCACATTTCCATGGTGACGGTCTCGCCGGGATAGACCGGTGAAGAAAACCGAACGGCATGCTGCTTGAAGGCGGTTGGATCGTAGTCGGCATAGGTCTGCAACACGCCGCGGCAGGTGATGCCGTAGGTGCACATGCCGTGCAGGATCGGCCGGGGGAAACCCGCCTTCTTGGCGAACTCCGGATCGGAGTGCAGCGGGTTGCGGTCGCCGCAGAGACGGTAGATCAGCGCCTGGTCCGGGCGCGTGGAAATGTCGACCGTCTTGTCCGGCGCGCGCGACGGCATGTTGTGCGGCTCCGGTTGCGTGAGGTTGGGGCCGCCAAACCCGCCGTCGCCCCGGGCAAAACGTGAAGCGACAATCGTTACAAGCTTCTCACCCTTTTCATTCTTCAGGACGGTCTGGTGGCTGATCACCACGCCTTTGTCCTTGCCCTTGTCGTAGACCTCGCGCACCGAAGAATCCGCCGTGATGTGGGCTGCAGTCGCAAGCGGCTGGTGAAAGCTAATGTCGCGTTCGCCATCCACCACCAGCACGCGATTGAGGTTCATTTCGCCGGGCCCGGCGCCCCAGGCCGCGACCGAGGCGAAGGTCGGTACGATCTTGAGCGGACGCGGCGTTGCGACCGCCTCATTGACGAACGCGAGCTCCTTTTCATCCATGGGGTCGGCGCCCATTCCGATGCCGTAGGCGTAGAGCATCACCTCACGGTCGGTGTAGCTGTATTTCTGACCGAGGTTCTTGAGCCCCTTCAGTTCTTCGTACCTTGCCGACATCTTGCGAGTTCCTCCGAACAATTTCTCTTCAGCGGCGCTGCCCTTTAATGTGCCCTCTCCCGTTGCGGGAGAGGGCTCCTCCGGCGTCACCGCAAACTCGTTTGGTGAGAGTTGCCCCCGCAAGCACCGCGCTCGCGGTGAGAACTCCTTATCCGGCGCTTCGCGCCACCTTCTCCCACAAGGGGAGAAGGAAAGTCAGGCCGGCGTGAAGAACGGCAGCGGTGCGCCGTCGGTCGGCTTGAACACCACCTTCACCTTCTGCCCGATCTTCAGCTTCTCCGGATCACAGTCGACAAAATTGGTCTGCAGCGACGGACCTTCCTTCAGCGTGACGTAGCCGATCGCATACGGGCCGGTCGGCGACTTCCGCATCAGGCTGTAAGTGTAGATCGTGGCCTCGCCGGAAGCCTCCTCCCACACCGTCTTGTCGGAGAAGCAGAACGGGCAGATCGAGCGTGGAAAATAATGCGGCTCGCCACAGGCAGTGCAGCGCTTGATCATGAACTTGCCGGCCTTCGCCGCTTCCCAGAACGGCGCGGTCTCCGGATTGGTCACCGGGGCATTGTACTTCTTGCTTTCGGCCATCAGACGCGCTCCAGAATGCAGGTTGAGGCGGCGTGACGCACGCCGAGAAGTCCGCCGGTGCCGTGCGCGATCGCCAGATCGCAATTCTTCACCTGCACCTTGGGATGGGCTTCGCCGCGCAGCTGCCGCACGGCCTCGAGAATTTTGGTCATGCCGCCACGGTTGACGGGATGGTTGCTGCACAGGCCGCCGCCATCGGTGTTGAACGGCAACTTGCCGACGCCCGATATGAGATTGCCATCGGCGACAAATTTGCCGCCCTCGCCCTTCTTGCAGAAGCCAAGATCTTCAAGCTGCATCAGCACAGTGATGGTGAAGCTGTCATAGATCGACGCATACTTGATGTCCTTGGGCGTGACGCCGGCCTCCTCGAAGGCACGCGGGCCGGACCAGACGCCGGCGGAATAAGTGAGATCGAGATCCTTGCCGCCGCGCGGACCCTTCATCGCCTCGCCATGACCGATCAGACGCACCAGCGGCTTCTTCAGGCTTTTCGCGATTTCCGGCGTGGTGACGATCATCGCGCCGCCGCCGTCGGTGACGACGCAGCAGTCCATGCGATGCAGGGGATCGGAGATCATCGGAGAGTTCACGACGTCCTCGACGGTGACGACGTCCTTCAGCATCGCATGCGGATTGTATTGCGCGTGATGCGAGGCTGCGACCTTGATCCAGGCGAGTTGCTCGCTGGTGGTGCCATAGTCGTGCATATGACGCATGGCACACATGCCGTAAGCATTGTGCGTGGTCGCCCCGTAGGCCGACTCGAAATCGACCTCAGCGCCCGCCGCGCGCGGCGGCATCGGCCCGGTGCGCGGCTTGCCCGCGAGCGTCACCAGCGCGACCGAACACTTGCCCGCCGCAATCGCCTCCGCGGCGTGGCCGAGATGGATCAGGTAGGAACAGCCGCCGGTCTCCGTGGAATCGACGTGGCGCAGCTTCTTGGTATTGAGGCCGAGATAATCGACCATCGGCCACAGGCCGCCCGGCGCGTCGCCAGCAAGGAAATAGCCGTCTATATCGTCCCTGGAGAGCCCGGCATCCTCCAGGGCGCCCTTGGCGACCTCGGCATGGAGTTGGGCGGTGGATTTGTCCGGTGCATGCCGGGTGGGATGCTCAAAGATCCCCGCAACGTAAGCCTTCCCCTTGATCGTCAACTGTTTCTCCGCTGGCGTTTCTTGATATCCAGCAGATTTCTTGGCCTGTACCGGCGGCCTTGGCAAGCGCTGAGATATTCCGCCCGGTGAGACGGCTATGCGTCAGCTGTCGCGCCTGCGAAAGCAGGGACCCATAACCACCAACTTCCGCCGCGAGTGCGAGCTGGGAGCTCCAGCGTTCGCAAAACAAACGGCGGTGGTTATGGGCCCCGGCTCGCGCTGCGCTTGGCCGGGGCGACAGTGAGCTACTCCGCCGCCATCTGCCGCGTTGCGGGCGGCGGGTTGGCGAGGTCGGCAGTCAATTGCTCGTGGCGCGCTTTCGCTTCCTTGACCGCCTTCTCCTTCACCGGGCCGTAACCGCGGATGCGATCGGGCAGCGAGAGCAACTCAACTGCGGTGTCGTGCGTGGCCTGCGACAACAGGTCGAGCACGCTGGCGACGTCCTTCTCGTA
>DASWVJ010000256.1:0-7317 GCA_036406295.1 Bradyrhizobium sp. | reverse complement strand
GCGATCTTGCGCAGGATGCGGCGCATGATCTTGCCGGAGCGTGTCTTGGGCAGGCCGGGCGCGAACTGGATCAGGTCGGGGGAGGCGATCGGACCGATGTCCTTGCGCACCCAGGCCACCAGTTCCTTGCGCAGCGCTTCGCTCGGTTCCTTGCCGCTCATCAGCGTGACATAGGCGTAGATGCCCTGGCCCTTGATGTCGTGGGGATAGCCGACGACAGCCGCTTCCGAGACCGCTTCATGCGCGACCAGCGAGCTCTCGACTTCGGCGGTGCCCATGCGGTGACCGGATACGTTGATGACGTCGTCGACGCGTCCGGTGATCCAGTAGTAGCCGTCGGCATCGCGGCGACAGCCGTCGCCGGTGAAGTATTTGCCCTTGTAGGTCGAGAAGTAGGTCTGCTCGAAGCGCGTGTGGTCGCCATAGACCGTGCGCATCTGCCCCGGCCATGACTTCGTGAGGCAGAGATTGCCCTGCGCCTCGCCCTCCAGTGTCTTGCCATCGGCATCGACGATCTCGGGCACCACGCCGAAGAACGGCCGTGTCGCCGAGCCCGGCTTGAGTTTTGTCGCGCCCGGCAGCGGCGTGATCAGAATGCCGCCGGTCTCGGTCTGCCACCAGGTGTCGACGATCGGACAGCGGTCTTCGCCGACCACGCGGTGGTACCATTCCCAGGCTTCCGGATTGATTGGCTCGCCGACCGAGCCGAGCAGGCGTAGCGATGCGCGCGAGGTCTTCTTCACCGGCTCGTCGCCGCCCTGCATCAGCGCGCGGATCGCGGTCGGCGCGGTGTAGAAGGTGTTGACCTTGTGCTTGTCGACGACGTTCCAGAAACGGGAATTGTCGGGATAGTTCGGCACGCCCTCGAACATCAGCGTCGTGGCGCCGTTGGCGAGCGGCCCGTAGAGAATGTAGCTGTGACCGGTGACCCAGCCGACGTCGGCGGTGCACCAGTAGATGTCGCCGTCGTGATAGTCGAACACGTACTCATGCGTCATCGCGGTGAACACGAGATAGCCGCCGGTGGTATGCAGCACGCCCTTGGGCTGGCCGGTCGAGCCCGAGGTGTAGAGGATGAACAGCGGATCTTCCGCGTGCATCGGTTCGCACGGGCATTCGGTGGTCACCACCTTGGCCGCGTCGTGATACCAGAGATCCCGCGACGGGTTCATGTTGACGTTGGCGCCGGTGCGCTTGACCACGACCACCCAGTCGACGCCGGAGGCTTTCTCCAGGGCCGCATCGACATTGGCCTTCAGCGGCACCTTGCGACCGCCACGCAGGCCTTCGTCGGCGGTGATGACGATCTTGGATTTGCAGTCGTCGATGCGCTGCGCGAGACTGTCCGGTGAGAAACCGGCGAACACCACCGAGTGAATGGCGCCGATCCTCGCGCAGGCGAGGATCGCATAGGCGGCTTCGGGGATCATCGGCAGATAGATGGTGACGCGATCGCCCTTCTTGACGTTGCGCGTGCGCAGGATGTTCGCCATCCGGCACACTTCGTCGTGCAATTCCTTGTAGGTGATGTGCCTGGATTGCGAGGGATCGTCGCCCTCCCAGATGATCGCAGTCTGGTTCCCGCGCTTGGCGAGGTGGCGGTCGATGCAATTGTAGGCGGCATTGAGGATGCCATCCTCGAACCATTTGATCGAGACATTGCCCGGCGCAAAGGAGACGTTCTCGATCTTGTGGGGGGCCTTGATCCAGTCGACCCGCTTGGCCTGTTCGGCCCAAAAGCCGTTGGGGTCCTTGACCGAGCGTTCGTACATTTCTCGGTACTTGGCGTCGTCGATCCAGGCGCGCTTCGTCCATTCCGCCGGCACATCGTAAATCTTCTCGGACATGTTCCCTCCACTCAACTTCACGGGCGTTTGCGAATGCAAAAATGATCGCAGGCCGGCTTCAATTGTTGGCGCGATTATGCGTCGCCGGACCGCATCGGGACAAGCACGGCCGCCTCAAACCTTGGTTTGGCTTGCATTCCCGACGGCTTCCGTTCACCTGCCGCGGCGCTGCGGTTTGTGTATTGAGGCAGCGCAAAATCAACGTTATCGGGCGAATAGGACCTATGAATGGTATCTGGATGCCCCTGATAACTGATTCGGGACTCGCAATCCCGGTCCTTACCCCCTAAATCGCCACCCCGGGGGCCGGACGGCCCTCCCGGAACGAAGTCCCAAGAATGGGCATTACCGGAGAAACAGCGGAGCAAGGCGTTCAGCACGATGACGGATCAGCAGAATCTCGAGGCTAGCAGGCCCGCTTCCGCCGATCTTGCCGTCGCGCTGGCGGAAATGCTCGGGCAATTGCCGCAGCCAGCTCCGGCTCTCGCGCCCAGGCTAACCCCCCAGACGGTCGAAGCGCTCGCCGGTGAGCTTGGGCTCAAGCTCGGCGGCCCGAATGCGCTCACCATCCGCCGCATCAAGCGCGGCAAGGGCTATTCATTCGTTCGCGCCAACGGTACGAAGATCCGCCACGAGCCGACTATTCGCCGGCTCAACCGGATGGCGGTGCCGCCGGCCTACCGCGACGTGCGCTACTCGCCCGACCCGAATTCGCACCTGCAGGCGGTCGGCATCGATGCCGCCGGCCGGCTGCAATACCGCTACCATGCCGATTGGGAGAAGGTGCGCGAGCACCGCAAGGCCCACCGTCTCGCCAAGCTGGTCGGCGCGCTGCCGAAGATCCGCCGCAACGTCTCGGCGCATCTGGCCGGCGACGAGCCGACGCGCGAATTCGCACTGTCTGCGGTGATCGAGTTGATCGCGCGTACCGCGATCCGCCCCGGCAACGAATCCTACGCCAAGCTCAACGGCACCCGCGGCGCCACCACGCTGCTCAAGTCCAACGTCATGCTGGACGACGACAGTTTTGTGCTGACCTTCAAGGCCAAGGGCGGCAAGGCCGTGCGCAAGGAATGCGACGCGGCGAAACTCGTGCGCGCCATTGGCATTTTACGCACGCTGCCAGGCAGGCGGATGTTCCAGTACCGCGACGCCTCCGGCACCATCCGCACCGTCTCGACCACGACGGTCAACGGATTCCTGCGCGAGATTGCCGGCATCAAGATTTCGCTGAAGGATTTCCGTACCCTGATGGCCTCTGCCGTGGTGCTTGAATCGCTGTCGCGGATTTCGCCTGCGGCGAGCGCCCGCGGTCGCAAGAAGCAGGTGCTGGACGCCGTGCGCGCCGCGGCCGACGAGCTCTCCAACACGCCGGCGATCTGCCGCAAGAGCTATGTGCACGACACCATCGTCACCGCCTTCGAGGACGGCATTCTTGAGCGCTTTGCCGCGACCATGAAAGGCTACCGCACCCAGAAGAAGCGCGAGCAGTTGCTGGCGCAGGTGGTGCTGGCGGCCGCGGCTTAAAGCCTTGTAGAATGGGCAACGCAAAGCGTGCCCACCATCAAATTCCAAGTATGGAAGGTGGGCTCGGTGCGAAGCGCGCCTTGCCCTGCCTGCATGTCTGACGCACCTCCTTAAGAGGTCTGTCAAAGTCCGCCCATCTTGCAGACGAGCTTCCATTCCTCCGCCGTCACCGGCTGCACCGACAGCCGCGAATATTTCACCAGCGCCATGCCGGCGAGCTTCTTCTCGGCCTTGATCGCCGCCATGGTCACCGGTTTGGGCAGCGGCTTGTCGGCCTTGATGTCGACGCAGACGAACTTGCCGGTCTTGTCGGTCGGATCGGGGTAGGCCTCCTTGATCACCTCGGCGATGCCGACGACGTCCTTGCCCTCGTTGGAATGATAGAAGAACGCCTTGTCGCCCTTCTTCATGTTCACGAGGTTCTGGCGCGCGGTGAAATTGCGCACGCCGGTCCAGGCTTCACCCTTCGCGCCCTTGGCGACCTGCTGGTCCCACGACCAGCTCGACGGTTCCGATTTCACCAGCCAGTAGTTCATGGCGCTCACCATCCTTTCGTCATGGCCGGGCAAAGGCGCGAAGCGCGTCTTTACGTCAGAGGTCCCGGTCATCCACGTTTTTCTCTTGCGCATTATTCAAGACGTAGATGCCCGCGACAAGCGCGGGCATGACAAGGAAGAGTTATTCCTCCGCCTTGAACGGCCGAGTCAGCAGACCTTCGATTGCGGCATCGATGGTGATCTTGCCGGCGAGGATCGCAGCCACCGCATTTGATACCGGCATATCGATGCCTTGCGAAGCCGCCAGCTCGGCCAGCACGGGTGCGGTGAACTGCCCTTCGGCGAGCTTGCCGGATGGCGGCGTCTCGCCGCGACCGAGCGCGATGCCAAGCGCAAAATTACGGGACTGCAGGCTCGAACAGCTCAGGATGAGGTCACCCAGGCCAGAGAGACCCACCAATGTCTCTGTACGGGCTCCGCAGGCGCGGCCCAAACGCGCGAGTTCGGAAAAGCCGCGCGTGGTGAGGGCTGCCTGCGCGGACGCGCCGAGTTTGCGGCCGACCGCGATGCCCGCCGCGATCGCCAGCACGTTTTTGGCCGCACCGCCGATCTCGACGCCGCGCACATCCGTGGTGTGATAGGGGCGGAAAGTCGCCGAGCCGAGTGTCTGCACCAGCGCAGCCGCCAGCGCCTCGTCCTTTGCCGCCAGCGTGACGGCGGTCGGCAGGCCGCGCGCGACGTCATCGGCAAAGCTCGGGCCGGAGAGGATCGCCGGAATAGCGTTCGGCGCGGCTTCCGCAATCACTTCGGTCATGAATTTGTGCGTGCCGCGCTCGATGCCTTTGGCGCAGGCGACGACGGGCGTCGGCTGTTGCAATTGCGGAGCGAGGGCGCTCACCGCCTCGCGCAAATTCTGCGCCGGCGTCACGATCAGGATCACATCGGCGCGTGCGGCCCGTGACATGTCGCCGGTGATGTCGATGCCGCTCTCAAGCCGGACGCCGGGCAGGCGCAGATTTTCATGCGTTGCTTTCATCCGCGCCACGCTCGCAGTGCTGCGAGCATAGAGCGTTACGTTGCGGCCTGCGCGCGCGGCAGCGCCGGCGAGCGCCGTTCCCCACGCGCCAGCGCCAATCACCGCGACCGAGTTGAACGAGACCATCTCAAAAACCCGCGCGGCTGTTGGCATAGCCGGCCGGGGCCTTTGCGTCGGCGTCGAGCAGCCAGCGCGCACGCGGCGGCGCTTCCATCGTGTCGGTCAGCCCGATCGCCATGCGCTCCGCACCGGCCCAGGCGATCATCGCGCCGTTGTCGGTGCACAGCGCCGGCGGTGGAATGATCAATGTGGTCTCGGCTTTTGCGGCGACATCCTGCAGCGCGCTGCGGATCGCCTGGTTGGCAGCAACACCGCCGGCCGCAACGAGCGCGCGGGGCGGGCCGAACTGCTCGCGAAACAGTTTCAGTCCCACGGTCAATCGATCTGCCGTCGACTCCAGCACCGCGGCCTGAAAGCTCGCGCAGAGATCGGCGACATCCTGCGGCTCCAGCGGCGTGATGCGGCTTGCTTCGTTGCGCACGGCGGTCTTCAGGCCCGACAGCGAAAAATTGGCGTCCGCCCGTCCCAGCATCGGCCGCGGGAAAGCAAATCGTTTCGTGTCGCCGCCGCTTGCCGCAAGCTCCACTTGCGGGCCGCCTGGATATGGCAGCGACAGCATCTTCGCTACTTTGTCGAAGGCTTCGCCCATGGCGTCGTCGACGGTGGTGCCAATCCGCACATACTTTCCGACGCCCGCTATGGCCACGATCTGGGTATGACCGCCCGAGGCAAGGAACAGGCAGTAGGGAAAGGCGAGGGCGCAAGTGAGTCGCGGCGTCAGCGCATGCGCTTCCAGATGATTCACGGCAATCAGCGGCGTATCGTGAACCATCGCGATCGCCTTCGCGGTGGTGAGGCCCACGATCACGCCGCCGATCAGGCCGGGGCCTGCGGCGGCGGCCACCGCCGAGAGCTGCGCGTAGGAGACGCCGGCTTCCTTCATGGCGCGATCGACGATGCCGTCGAGCAGATCGACATGGGCGCGCGCGGCGATCTCCGGCACGACGCCGCCGAAGCGGGCGTGCTCGTCAGTCTGCGATCGCACGACATTGGAAAGAATCCTTCCGCTGCCGTCGCTCTGGCGCTCGACCACGGCCGCCGCGGTCTCGTCGCATGTGGTCTCGATGCCCAAAACCAGCATCGGCTTATCGTTAGTCAAAGGGAGCCCTTGCATGATCGGTTAAAGGGGCGTCTTGCTGCTTCGGTACCATTGCTACGTCGCGCCGTGCAATCGCCCGTGTGCGGCAAATCCCCTCGCGGAGACAATTTGGATGGCTGTCCTCGTGACCCGCCCGCTGCCCGACGGCGAGACCACTGCCGCGGACCTGCGCACCCAGGGGTTCGAGGCCGTCACAGCTCCAATGCTGCGGTTCGAGCCGTTCGGCTTCAACGAAGAGGCCGAGGTTCCTTATGGTGGAATCATCGTCACCAGCGCAAATGCGGTGCGCGCGGTTGAATTGCAGCTGACGAAAAGCCCGCTCTTGAAGTTGCCGCTGTTCGCCGTCGGTGAACGCACCGCCGCGACGGCGCGCGCCGCCGGATTCGTCAAGGTGCTTTCCGCCGATGGCGATGCGGTTGAGTTGCGCGATCTCATCGTCGCAACCGCCAAAGCGAAAAAACTGAAGAAGAAATCGCCGCTGCTATATCTCGCCGGCGAAGAGGTTTCGCGGGATCTCGCGGGTGAGTTGCGCGAGCGGGGGTTTGAGGTCGTCACGCACATCGCCTACCGCATGGTTCCGGCAAAAGACCTGCCGGGCGAGGTGGTCGAGGGTTTCGCCGCAGGCCGGATCCAGGCGGTGCTGCATTATTCGCAGCGCAGCGCGCGGGCCTTTGTCGAGGCGGCCCGGATGGGTGGGGTGGAGATTTCGGCGCTGGCGCTGCCGCAATGCTGCATATCCGCGGCCGTGGCCGAAATCGTCCGTGAGGCCGGTGCGACCCAGGTCACCGTCGCGGCCAGGCCGGACGAAAATGCCTTATTCGAGGCATTGAAGCGTGCTTTGCCGGCCCGACTGGCTTAAGAGAGCAGGCCTGATCTGCTAAGTTCGGTCGAAATCAGAGGTATTTGCATGGTCGATGACAGGCCCGAAGATGGGGCGCCAGCCGAGCCCAGCCGGCCCAAGCGGGAGGGGCCCACCATCGACCTGAAGGCCACCGATGTGACCGAGGCCGCCCCGAAGGCCGAGGCCGTTGAAACGGAGCATGCGGCAGCCGAGCCGGCCCCCGAGTCTGGGGCCGAACCGGCCCCTGAGGCCGTCGCCGACCTAGCCCCCGAGGCCGAGCCGCCATCAGCCGAGCAGCCAGTCTCCCGGCCGGTTTCGCCCTGGGCGATCGCGCCGATCTCCGGGGCCGT
>DASWVJ010000255.1:0-32159 GCA_036406295.1 Bradyrhizobium sp. | reverse complement strand
GGTGGCGAGGATCAGCGCGCGGCCGCTGATCTCGCCTTGCGGCGTGGCGACGATCCAGCGGTCGTTCCTGCGCTCGAACTTCGATGCCGGCGAGCGCGCGAAGATGCGCCCGCCGCGGTCGAGCACGGCGCACGCGAGCCCCCGCGACAGCGCCAGCGGATTGATGTGGCCGCCGGTCCTGTTCCAGAAGCCGCCGAACCAGGCGTCGGAGCCGAGCATGTCAGCGACCCGCTCGCGCGACAGCAGCTCGACATCAGCGCCCGCCTTCGACCACTGCCGCACGCGCCGCTCGGCGATCTTGATGCGACCGGGCGAATGCACGGGCTGGATCCAGCCGGTCTGCTCCTGCTCGGCCTTGATCTGGTAGCGGTGCGCGACGTCGAACAGCGTGGAGGCGCAATCGCGCAACAGCGCGACAAATCGCTCTCCGGCGGCGTTATGCTTCGCGATGATGTCTTCCGGGTCCGGCCGCGATAGGGTCGGGATCACCTGGCCGTTGTTGCGGCCCGAGCCGCCCCAGCCGGGTTCTGCGGCTTCCACGATCGCAACGTCGACGCCGACCTCGCGCAGATGCAGCGCGGTGGAAAGACCGGTGAAACCCGCGCCGATAATGACGACGTCGGCTTGCGCCGTGCCTACAAGCTGCGGCAACTCGGGGCCCGCCGGCGTCACCGCGGCCCACAGCGACTCCGGCATGCGGATGGCTTCTGGCGGCATTAGACTTCCTCCGGGGGCAATCGTAGGATGGGTCGAGCGAAAGCGAAACCCCGGTGTCCGACCTCATGGTGAGGAGCCTGCGCATGCAGGCATCGCGAACCATGAAGCCCGTGGCCCATCATTGCTTGGTAGGCATGGGTTTCGCTTTCGCTCAACCCATCCTGCGTAAGGACATCGTGCAAGCGTGACCATCAAAAGCATCGCCGGAATCGACCATGCCGTCGTCGCCGTGACGGACCTCGACGCGGCCGCCGCCAACTGGAAGCAGCTCGGCTTCACCATCTCGCCGCGCGGCACCCACAGCGCCCATATGGGCACGGGCAACTACACCATCATGCTCGGCGAGGATTACATGGAGCTGCTCGGCGTGCTCAACGCCACCGAGCACAACGCGCCGACGAGGGCCTATCTGGAGCAGACCGGCGGCGGCATCGAGCGCGTCGCCTTTACGACGGCGAGCGCTGCGGCCGGCGCGGCAGAGCTGCGTACCATGGGCTATGCCGCGATCGGCCCCACCGATTTCGAGCGGCCGGTGACGTTGCCGGACGGCCGCAAGGTTGCCGCCAAATTCGCGACCTTCCAGTGGCCGGTGGCGGAGGCGCCCGGCGGCGTGCGGCTGTTCGCCTGCCAGCACAAGACGCGCGAGACGGTGTGGATTGCCGAGTTGCAGCAGCACGCCAATACGGCAAGGCGCATCGCGCGGGTGTTCATCGTGACGCCGAAGGCGGAGGAGGATGCGAAGCATCTCGCGAAGATGATCGCGGGCGAGGTGCGAGGCGGAGCCGATGGATCGGCCGTGGTGCCCACCGGATTTGGACGGGCGGATTTTGTCTTCCTCAGCCGCGATGCGCTGGGGAAGAGATATCCGGGCGTAGACGTAAGCACCCTGCCCGACCGCGCCGGCGCCGGGCTGGAGCTGGTCGTGAGCGATCTTTCCGCAGCAAAAAGCGCGATCGGCGGCAAGGCCGTCGCGACCGGCAGCGCAGTCGTGGTGCCGCCGGTCGCGGCCAATGGCGTGCTGCTGGCGTTCGTGCACGGATAGTCGCACCACGCGGGCCGCATGGTTCGAGACGCACGGCTCTTTTGATTGCACCATTCGCTGACGGCCGAGCTGCGCTCGGCCTGCTCGGGTGCCCGCCGTGCTCCTCACCATGAGGGTCTATCAACTCACGCGATGCAAGACCTCATCCTGAGGAGCATCGCAAAGCGATGCGTCTCGAAGGATGAAGCCACTGAGCTCACGCCTTCTTCGGCTTCAGCCGCTCGGCGATGCTGCCCAGAATGCCCTTGGGCAGGAAAATGATGAACAGCACCAGCGCCACGCCGTAGACGAGGTTGTCCCAGCCGACCGCCTTGGTGCCGAAGCCGATGCGCAGCGTCTCCGCGAGCACGATGGTGATGATGGCGCCGATGGTCGGGCCGAGCGAGACATAAAGCCCGCCGACGATGACGGCGAACACCATCTGCAGCGACACCGCAATGCCGCTCACCGTGTCGGGCGAGATGAACATCTGGTACTGGCAGTAGATGGCCCCCGCAAGCGCGGTCATCAGTGCCGAAACCAGCGTAATCTTCAGCTTCTCGGCGGTGACGTTGACGCCGGCGGCGGCCGCGGCGTCCTCGTCTTCCGAGATCGCTTCCATGGCGTAGCGCGCCATGCTGCGGTCGATCGCCTGCCAGATGATCAGCCCCACGACCCAGACGCCGAGCGCGATCAGGTACCATGTCGTCTTGTCGTCGAACTGCAGCGCCCACAGGCCCTGGCCGCTGGGCGCGCGGTTCGGCGTATAGCCGAGCGAGCCGCCGGTGAAATCGCGCGTCGCCGTGATGACCTGCAGCACGATGCCGGACAGCGCCAGGGTCACCAGCACGAAATAATGTCCGGTGATGCGGAAGCGAAAACAGGGATAGGCGACGACCAGCGCAAGCAGCCCGGCTGCGGCCATGCTGACGGGAATGCCGACCCATGGCGTGATGCCGAGATGATTCCACAACAGCGCCGTGACATAGGCGCCGACGCCCATGAAGCCGCCATGGCCCAGCGAGACCAGGCCAAAGCGGCCCATGATCGACCACGAGGTATAGGCGAACGACCAGATCAGGATCAGCACCAAGAGATGCACGTGATAGGGGTCGCGATAGACAAAGGGCAGCGCGATCAGCGCGGCAAGTCCGATGGCCCAGGCGATATGACGGGAATTCACGAGCGCCTCTGCATAAGGCCCGCGGGCCGGATGAACATCATGACGATGAAGAAGGCGAAGGCCAGCACGTAGCCCCATTCGAGGTCGGAGAACAGGCCGCCGAGCGAGATGATCTCGGCAAAGACGAAGGCCGCGATGAAGCCGCCGATGAAATTGCCCAGGCCCCCGAGCACGCAGATCAGGAAGGTGATCGGGCCGAAGGACAGGCCGACGAAAGGATGCACGTCATATTGCAGCACGAGAAGGCACGCCGCGAGGCCGGCGAGCGCGCCGCCCAGCGCCGAGGTGATGATATAGAGGCGCCTGGTGTCGACGCCCATCAGCGACATGATCTGCCGGTCCTGCGCAATCGCCCGGATCGCGGTCCCGGTGAAGGTGCGCGTCATGAAGAGGTACACCGCGATCATGCCGACCAGCGCGGCGCCGAACGCCAGCAGCCGCGAATAGCTGAAATTCATATCTCCCAGCGCCAGCACCGGCAGGCGGATGCCGAGGTTGCGGAAGTCGATGCCGAAGGCGACGGTGGCAAAGCTCTGCAGGATGAACAGCACGCCGCCGGTGGCGAGCAGCTGGTTGACCGGCGGCGACGTCAGCAGCGGCTCGATGACGAGGTAATGCAGCAGCGCACCGAGCACAGCCACCAGCATGATGGCGAAGGGCGCAGCGAGCCAGTACGGCATGCCGAACACCTGCACCATGTAGTACATGCCGTACATGCCGATCATGACGAGCTCGGCGTAACAGATCCAGGTGACGTCGATGACGCCGAAGATCAGGTTGAGCCCGAGCGCCAGCAGCGCCAGCACGCCACCGAGCAGGATGCCGTTGATCACGGCCTCCAGCAGGAAAATGTCGAAGATGTCGAGGAAATGCTGCATGCGCCTGCCCTAGAGCCGGTTGCCTGTTGCTTGACGCGCTTGATCCGCAAGGAACACCTCTCCCACTGGGAGAGGTCGGCGCGTAGCGCCGGGTGGGTTGAGGTCCAACGAGAGAGCGGCGCCCCTCACCCGGATCGCATCTGGCGATGCGATCCGACCTCTCCCCTGCGGGGAGAGGTGGAAGGGTGTGGCAGCAGCTCGCGTAACTTTCATCATCTAAACCCCCAAGTACGCCTGCTTGATGGTGTCGGTCTTCACCATCTCTTCCGAGGTGCCTGATGCGCGGATGGTGCCGGCCTCAAGCAGGTAGGCGCGGTCCACCACCTTCAGCACCTGCTGCACGTTCTGCTCGACGATCAGCACGGTGAGACCCGAGGCGCGGATGCGCTTCACAAGCTCGAACACCTGCTGAACCACGACCGGCGCAAGTCCGGCGGAGGGCTCGTCGAGCAGCAAGAGCTTCGGGTCGCTCATCAGCGCGCGGCCGATGGCGCACATCTGCTGCTCGCCGCCCGACATGGTGCCGGCCATCTGGTGGCGGCGCTCCTTCATGCGCGGGAACAGGTTGAACACGAATTCCAGCCGCTCGGCATATTTGGCGCGCGCGCCCGGCATGTAGGCGCCCATCTTGAGATTGTCGTCGACGGTGAGACGCGGAAACAGCCGGCGGTTCTCCGGCACATGCGCGATGCCCAAGCTGACGATCTTGTGCGCCGCCGTTGCCACCACGTCAGCGCCTTCCATCGAGATCGTGCCCCTGATCGGACGGATCAGGCCGGAGATCACCCGCATCAGCGTGGTCTTGCCGGCGCCGTTCGGGCCGATGACGCCGACCGCTTCGCCGGCATTGACGTCCAGGTTGATGCCGAACAGCGCCTGGAACGTGCCGTAACCTGCATCGACTGACTTGAGCTGGAGCATGGCCTACACCCCTGCCCGGCGACGCGCTTCGGCGGCAGCAGCAGCGGCCTGGCTCGCATCGGCGTCCGTGCCGAGATAAACCTCGATCACGCGCGGATCGCTCGCCACCTCGGCCGGCAGCCCTTCCGAAATCTTCACGCCGTGGTCGAGCACCATGACGCGGTCGACCACGCGCATCAATACGCCCATGATGTGCTCGACCCAGATGATGGTGATGCCGAGCTCGTCGCGAATGTTGCGCAGCATGTCGGCCGCCTGGTCCATTTCATGCTCGTCAAGGCCGCCGAGGCTTTCGTCGGCGAGCAGCAGCTTCGGTCCCGTCGCGAGCGCTTTGGCAAGTTCAAGCTTCTTCAGCCCGGCGGCGCCGAGACCATCGACGCGGGCGTGACGATCGGTCGTGAGGCCAACCAGGCGAAGCGCTCTCTCGGCGGCCTCATCAGCGTTCTTGCGGCTATGGCGGCCCTGGCCATAGAAGCCGGCGACCTCGACATTCTCGAAAAGGGTGAGCCGACGGAACGGCCGCGGGATCTGGAAGGTGCGGCCGATCCCCCTGTTGATGATCCGGTGCGGCGCGGCACCCGCGATCTCGTGCCCGTCGAAATTGATCGAGCCCGCCGTCGGCACCAGCGTGCCCGACAGCATGTTGAAGATCGTGCTCTTGCCGGAGCCGTTCGGACCGATCAGGCCGAGAATCTCGCCCTTCTCGACCCTGAACGATACGTTGTTGACCGCGGTGAAGCCGCCAAAACGCTTCACCAGACCATTCACCGTCAGCACGCAGTCCCTCCGCTGTTGTTGTGCCGGGTTACTGGTTGCTGAACGTCGTCCCCTTCGGCAGCGGCAGCACGGCTTCGCGCTGCGCCTGGCTCTTCGGCCACACCACATAGGACTTGTCGTCGATATACTGGATGACGACAGGGAACGAGCGCTCGTTCTGGCCCGCCATCGGCGTACCTTCGCCGAAGAATTTGACGCCGAAGCCGAGCATGGTGCCCCCCTCCGGCAGGTCGACATCCAGCGCCGCCTTGCGCAGGGCGTCAGGATCGATGCCGCCATACTTCTTGATGGCGCGCGGCAGGACCTCATTCATGAACACATAGGTGTTGGACGCAGCGATGCCGACATGGGCGGAGCGGATGGCGACGCCCGGCTTGATCTTGTCGAACTCCTCGCCGACCATCTTGATCACCGGCGGCAATTTCGGATCGAGTCCCTTCGGATTGGCGAGCCAGATCGAAATCGGGTCGGTGTTGAAGACATAATTGACGTCGGTCCCCAAGCCTTCCTTCAGCTTCTCGTAGACGCCGTAACCGGCGCCATGCCCGACCAGCGCGCCGAACTTCAGCCCCTGCTCGCGTGCCTGGCGGCCGAACAGCGTGATGTCCGGATTGTAGCCGGTGTGGAAGATCACGTCGGGCCGAGCGCGCTTCAGCTTGGTCACCAGCGCGGAGAGATCGGGCGCCGTCGCCGAATAGCCTTCCTTCAGGACGATCTGGAAACCGGCCTTCTTGGCGCCGGCCTCGTTGCCCTTGGAGACGTCGACGCCGTAGGAGCCGTCCTCGTGAATGATGGCGACGCGCAGATCCTTCGGCTCCTTGCCGAACTTCGCCTTGGCGTTGTTGGCGATGAAATCCATCGTCATCTGGCCGAACTGGTCGCCGCTCGCTTGCGGACGGAACACATATTTGTACTTCTTGTTCTCGAACACGGCCGACGAGATGCAAGTGGTGATCCACATGAACTTCTTCAGCTGTTCGACGCGCGCGGCAACCGGGACGCATTGCGCGGAGGAGAAGAAGCCGAGCACCATGTCGACCTTTTCCTGTTCGAGCAGGCGGACCGCCTCGTTGATGGCGATATCGGGCTTGCTCTGCGCGTCGGCATAGACGGCCTCGACCTTGTAACCCTCGACGCCGGTCTTGGCGTAATGGTCGAGCATGATCTTGGCGCCGATATATTGCAGCTCGGAGCCGCCGCCGGCGAGCGGGCCGGTGAGGTCATAGATGACGCCGATCTTGATCTTCTTTTCCTGGGCGTCGGCCGTGGCCGTCATCCCCAGCAACGCCGCCCCGGCGAACAGCCCAACAAACAGGCGTGCAGATTTGCGTACCGGCATCAAACCCTCCCTGGAAATTGTGCATTGCGTTCTTATTATTTTGCCGCCCATCACATTGATAGTGCGGACCGATGTCAAGCGCATTGCATGAGCGGACGGGCGCGACAGGCTCGTTCCTTCGTTGCAACCGGCAAAATGCAATTGGCGCGTGCGGAAATGCCGTCAGGCGGACAACTGCGCTTCGAGCCAGGCCGTGACAAAACGCGGCATTGCGCCGGTCAAATCGCCACGGCTGCGCACGAGATGAACGGCGGAAAGCTCGGGCGAGGATTGCCGCGCGAGATTGTCCTCGATCTTCGCGCGCAACGCCTCTCCACGCATATCGACGTCGAGCGTGCGGATCATCGCGAGCGCAACGCCGGTGAAGATGCAATCCCAGTGGGAGGCGGCGCGATATTCGTGCGGGGCAAGCCCGGTCTCCTCCTCGACCTCGCGCGCCACGCTGGCGGGAATGTCGAGCCGGCCGTCCTTGACATCGTCGAGGTCGGGCGTGCCGGATGGAAAGTAGACACGTCCCGCGTTCGCCGTCTGCCCATCCATCTCGCCGAGCACGAAGGCGCCGTCGGAGGCGCGCAATGCGCCCATACCGAAGCCGTTGAAGACGTCCTTGTCGGGATAGCCCCAGTCGCGCCAGGCCAGGAAGCTCGCGAAATCGACCTCGAAATATTCGGCGCTCAGCCGCTCGCCGGCAAACACCGGCATGGTGCCGATCAGCACGCGGCCGTTCCAGAGATGCGAAAGCTGGCGCTGCTGGGCGGCGAAATGCGCTGATATCTCGGCGCGTCGTGCCTCGGCGAACGGCCACGCCCGCGGCCTCACCTGCAGGTCGAGCGCGGTGACGCGATGGATGGATAGCGGACCCACGAGGACGAAAGCTACCTGGAAACTACTTGGAAGGCTACTTGGAGTTCGCGCCCGTGCTCTTCTTCGCCTTCTCGACGAAGGCGTTGGTGTAGGTCTTGCTGACGTCGATGCCGGCCTTTGCGACTTCCGGCGAGCCCTCGCTGAATACGGCGAGCACGGCGGCGGCACCCTTGGGATCCATCAGGCCGGTCTGCGAGTACATCGGGATCGTGTTCTTCAGCGCGGCGAGATACAGCTCCTTGTCCTTGCCAACCAGCTCTTCCGGCATCTTCGCCATGATCTCTTCCGGCGTATGGGAATGAATCCAGGCGAGCGTGTTGAGCATGGCGTTGGTCAGCGCCTGCGCTTCCTTCTCGTGGCTCTTGACCCAGGCGAGCGTCGAATAAAGCGCGCCGCCCGGATATTCGCCGCCGAACACGCCCAGCGTGTCCTTCTGCGTGCGGGTGTCGGCGAGAATCTTGAGGTCCTTGTAGCTGCCCTGCAGCACGGTGACGGAGGGATCGAGCATCACGGCCGCGTCGATCTGGCCCTGCTGCATGGCGGCGACCGCCGTGGCGCCAAGGCCGACGCCGATCACGGCGGCGCTGGTGGGGTCGAGACCGTTCTTCTTCAGGAGATATTTCAGGAAGAAGTCGGTCGAGGAGCCCGGCGCGCTGACGCCGACCTTCTTGCCGGCAAGATCCTTGATCGAATTGATCTCACCGCTGTGCTTCGGCGAAACCACCAGCACAAGGCCGGGATAGCGGTCATAGATGACGAAGGACTGCAGTTCCTGCTTCTTGGCGGCGAGATTGACGCAATGGTCGAAATAGCCGGAAACCACATCGGCGCTGCCGCCGAGCACGGCCTTGAGCGCATCCGAGCCGCCCTTGAGGTCGACCAGTTCCACCGCGAGACCCGCCTTCTCGTATTCGCCGAGCTGACGCGCCAGCACGGTCGGCAAATAGCAAAGGCAGGCGCTGCCGCCGACGGCGATGGTGACCTTGCTTTGCGCTGCGGCAAGACCGCTGCTCAGCGCCAGCGCCAAAAATGCTCCAGCCAGCCGGCCGATGATGTTGCGCATGGGTTCCTCCGAAAATTTGCCCGGACGATAGTGCAGCGCGGCGTGCTTGAGAAGGCGCCTTTGGTGCCAAAGTGCCGCCCGCAAGGGGGCGTTCCGGTTTTGCAGACCGCATTTTATTCCGCTGGCGGCGCGCTTTCTTTTTCGCGGAGCCCGCGGCCTCGCCCGCTGGTCAGGTACGGTCAGGCGGCCTAGCATCACCAGCACAAAAAGCGCTCCAGGGAGGACTTCCATGAATCGCGTCGTTGCCGCGCTGTCGCTTGCCGCCGCCTTTGCCGCCGGTTGCACCGTCACCCATTTCCTGCGGCCAGCGCTCGCCGCCGAGAACATCACGGCCCAGATCATCCACACCGGCGATATGGTCGGCGATGCGCTCGGCAATGCCAACAGCATCGGCTTCCGTTCAAAGATGTTCGTCTCGGCCGATGGCATGACCATCTCGATCCAGGACGGCAATGTGCCGAAGCATATGCACCCCAACACCAACGAGATGCAGTACATCCTCGAAGGTACCGGCACGATCTGGCTCGGCGACAAGGAAGTGCAGGTCAAGCCCGGCGATCTCGTCGTGATTCCGAAGGGCACGCCGCATGCCGGCACCAAGCCGGACGGTCGGCCGATCAAGGCAATCGCGATCAAGACGCCGCCGCAGGCGCCGGATGATACGAAGATGCTGAACTGACGACCTCCTGGTCGTTATTCCGGGGCGCATCGAAGAGGCGAACTCTGGGGCGCAGTTGCGCCCCTTAGAATCTCGAGATTCTCAGGAGCGCAAGGGCGCTCCAGAGTTCGATGCGGAGCCTGTCATCGGGCCGGCCTGCGGCCGGACCCGTTGGCATCGCCCCGGAATGACTCGCTAAATTACCCCCTGCCCTCCGTCGACGCCGGCCGCCAGGCCAAGAGCCGCCGCTCCACCAGCGTCACGCCGAAATCGAGCAGGATGACGAAGGCCGACAGCACGAACATGCCGGCGAACACGCCGGCGACGTCGAAGATGCCCTCGGCCTGCTGGATCAGGTAGCCGAGGCCGGCGGCCGATCCCAGATATTCACCGACGACGGCGCCGACCACGGCGAAGCCGACCGAGGTGTGCAGCGAGGAGAACATCCACGACAGCGCCGACGGCCAGTAGACGTGACGCATCAATTGCCGGTCGTTCATGCCGAGCATGCGGCCGTTGTCGAGCACGGTGGTCGAGACTTCCTTGACGCCCTGGTAGACGTTGAAGAACACGATGAAGAAGACCAGCGTCACGCCAAGCGCGACCTTGGACCAGATGCCGAGTCCGAGCCACAGCGTGAAAATCGGCGCCAGCACCACGCGGGGCAGCGCGTTCACCATCTTGACATAGGGATCGAAGATCGCGGCGATCCGCGGCTGGCGCGCGAACCAGAAGCCGACCAGCACGCCGAGCGCCGAACCGATCACGAAGGCAAGGACCGACTCCCACAGCGTGATCATCAGATGCTTCCAGATCGTACCGCTCGAAAACCATTTGACGATCTGGCTGCCGACGTCGATCGGCGTCGAGAAGAAGAACGGCGGCAGCAGGATCTTTCCGAACACCGGAACGGTGGCGAAAAACTGCCACAGCGTCAGGGCGACGGCGGCGACGGCGAGCTGGCTGAGCACAAGGGTGAGGCGCGACATCAGACCGTCTCCGCCGCCTGCGAGGACTGCGCGTAGCCCTTCATCACCTCGTTCTTCAGCACGCTCCAGATCTCCCGGTGCAGCTCGTGAAATTCCTTTTCCATCCGCACCTCGGAAATGTCGCGCGGACGTTTCAGCGGCACCCGCCAGTCGCCGATGATGCGCGCGGAAGGACCGGCCGACATGATGACGACGCGGTCGGCGAGCGCAATCGCCTCCTCGAGATCATGGGTGACGAACAACACAGCCTTGCGGTCGGCATTCCAGAGCTCCAGCAGCAGATTGCCCATGATCTGCCGGGTCTGGGCGTCGAGCGGGCCGAACGGCTCGTCCATGAGCAGAATTTTGGGATCGCGGATCAGGACCTGTGCAAGACCGACGCGCTTGCGCTGTCCACCGGAAAGCATGTGCGGATAGCGGCTGCCGAAGGCGCCGAGGCCGACGGAGGTCAGGAACGCCTGCGCGCGTTGGCGCGCTTCCTGTTGCCGCACGCCCCTGATTTCAAGGCCAATGGCGACATTGTCGATCGCGGTCTTCCAGGGAAACAGCGCATCGGCCTGGAAGAGATAGCCGGCGTCGCGGTTGAGGTCCGTCAGCGGCTGGCCGAAAATGCGCACCGATCCGGAGGCGGGCTTGAGCAGCCCGGCCGCGACGTTGAGCAGCGTCGATTTTCCGCAGCCGGTAGGACCGACGATGGCCACGAACTCGCCGTTCGCGACGGACAGATTGGCCTTCTCGACCGCGGTATAAACGCGGGCGTCGGCAAGGCGAAACGCCACCGTCGCGTGTTCGAGCGCAATCGCCGTCGGCTCTGCCGTCGCCACTTCATCCTCCCATTGTCCGGGAAGGATGCCTTAGCGGTTAGCGGCGACGAGTTCAACGCGGCGCTGCAACACGCCTCCAGGTGCTCACCTTGCGATGTGTGACCGGCTGCAATGCTGCAATGACAATCGTGCCGGGAACAGCCACTATGCCGGGAAGATCAAGCCAGCTTGAGGCCCGAATGCCTGCAACGTCCCTGATTGCCTACGCAAACGTCGCAAAGCGCTTCGACGGCGGACGCGTGGTCGCGGTGGACGATGTTTCGCTCGACGTCGCCGAGGGCGAATTTCTGGCCGTCGTCGGCGGCTCCGGCTCGGGCAAAACCACTCTCTTGCGACTGGCGAACCGGCTGATCGAGCCGGATGCAGGAACCATCCGGGTGGAAGGCGAGGAAGTGCGCACGGCCGATCCGATACGGCTGCGGCGGCGCATCGGCTATGTCTTCCAGAGCGGCGGGCTGTTTCCACACATGAGCGTGGCCGACAATATCGGGATCACGCCGCGCCTCTTGGGCTGGGCTGCGCAGGACATTTCCGCGCGCGTCGACGAGCTGCTCGATCTCGTGCGGCTGGAGCGCGCGTCCTATCGCAGCCGCCTGCCCCACGAGCTCTCCGGCGGCCAGCTCCGGCGCATCAGCGTGGCGCGCGCGCTCGCCGCCAAGCCGCGCATCGTGCTGATGGACGAGCCGTTCGGCGCGCTCGACCCCTTGACCCGCGACGCGCTCGGCGACGATTACCGCGAGCTGCACCGCAAGCTTGCCCTGACCACGGTCATGATCACCCATGACATGACCGAAGCGATCCTGCTGGCCGATCGCATCGCGGTGATGCAGTCGGGCAAGCTCCTGGCGCAGGGCACGCCGGCCGAGCTCACCCGGAGCAGCGATCCTTATGTCGGCGAACTCCTGCGCACGCCGCGGCGGCAGGCCGAGCGGCTCAACGAGGCGTTGCCGCGGGGTGGTGCATGAGCCTGCTCACCGATCCGCGCTGGGGCGAAGCGCTGGCGCATCTGCCGGATTATCTCGGCAGTCATGTACGCGTCAGCGTCACCGCGCTCGCGCTCGGGCTTGCGGTCAGCTTGCCGCTCGCGATCCTCTCGCGCAACCGCCCGCTGCTGCGCGGGACGCTGCTGGGGTTTGCCAGCATCGTGCAGACCGTGCCGGGGCTGGCGCTGCTCGCGCTGTTCTATCCGCTGCTGCTGGCGCTCGCCGCCGTCACGCTGTCCTGGTTCGGCTTCGGCTTCTCGGCCTTCGGCTTCCTGCCGGCGGTGCTGGCGCTCGCGCTCTATTCCATGCTGCCGGTGCTGCGCAACACCATCACAGGCCTGAACGGCGTCGATGCCGGCATCCTCGAAGCCGCGCAAGGCGTCGGCATGACGCCGCGGCAGTCGCTCGTGATGGTGGAACTGCCGTTGGCGCTGCCGGTGATGATGGCCGGCATCCGCACCGCCGCCGTCTGGGTGATCGGCACCGCGACGCTGTCGACGCCGATCGGCCAGACCAGCCTCGGCAATTACATCTTTGCCGGCCTGCAGACCCAGAACTGGGTGTTCGTGCTGTTCGGCTGCATCGCCGCGGCCGTGCTGGCGCTGCTGGTCGACCAATTGCTGGCGCTGATCGAGAGCGGCTTGCGCAACCGCAGCCGCCTGCGCGCGGCGCTCGGCGGCGCCGGCATTGCGGCGCTGGTCGCGGCGACGCTGGTGCCGACGATCGCACGATCGCCGTCAAGCTACATCGTCGGCGCAAAGACCTTTGCCGAGCAATATGTGCTGTCGGCGCTGATGGCGCAGCGGCTGCGCGCAGCCGGGTTGTCCGCCACCTCGCGCGAAGGCCTCGGTTCCAACGTGATCTTCGACGCGCTCGTCAGTGGCGATATCGACGTCTACGTCGATTATTCCGGCACGCTGTGGGCCAACCAGTTCCACCGCACCGACATCAAGCCGCGCGACGAACTGCTCGCCGAATTGAAGACGATGCTGGCAAAGCAGAACATCACCCTGCTTGGCGAGCTCGGCTTCGAAAACGCTTATGCGCTGGTGATGCCGAAGAGGCGCGCCGCCGAGCTTGGCATCAAGAGCATCGCCGACCTCGCCTCCCGCGCCACGACACTGTCGATCGCCGGCGACTACGAATTCTTCTCGCGGCCGGAATGGGCAGCGCTGCAGCAAGCCTACGGACTTTCCTTCCGCAGCCAGCGGACGATGCAGCCGGACTTCATGTATGCCGCGGTTGCCTCGGGCGAGGTCGACGTGATCGCGGGCTACACCAGCGACGGGCTGATCGCGAAGTATGACCTTGTCGTGCTGGAAGACCCCAAACGCGCGATCCCGCCCTATGACGCGATCGTCCTGCTGGCGCCGAAGCGCGCCGGCGATGAGAGGCTCAAGGCGGCGCTGCAGCCGCTGCTGGGCAGGATCGATATATCGGCGATGCGCGAGGCGAACTTGCGGGCGGCGGGGAACGATGCCGCGTCTTCGCCGGATGCGGTGGCGCGGTGGCTGTGGGAGAGGATCGGCGGCCGTTGAAAACAAGTCGTCATGGGCGAGAGCAGGATTCGTAGGGTGGGCAAAGGCGCGCTTGCGCCGTGCCCACCTTTCCGGTCCGTGCGCTCGAAGGTGGGCACGCTCCGCTTTGCCCACCCTACCGCTCTCGCAATGACAGCGATGGCTACAGCCCCTTGATCAATCCGGCGTCGATCAGCAGGCGATTGAGGCGGCGCGCCTCGGCGCCCTTGCTGCAGGTGTAGAAGATGCCCTTGCAGCGGAGCATGATGCTCTTCTGCTCGGCAAAGGACGGGTCGAGCGGCACGCCGGCCGCGTCCTGAATCACGATCGGCAGGTAGGCGGCGTCGAGCTTGTCCAGCGCCGACGACGGATCCTTGGGCTGGAAGTTCACGGCATCGACCGCATAATAGGTCGAGAAGAAGCGGCGGTCGGCCGCCATCAGCCGCCTTGCAAGATGCGCGCGGTCGATGCCGGGCTCGATCAGCTTTTGCGAGATCGCGGGCTGGTGATCGCCAAAGCGCACGATCAGGAACTGCTCGTCGGGATAGTCGCGCTTCAGCTTCGCGACGAACTCGCCGTAGTCGCGTGCGGTCACGGTCTGCCGGCGGATATATTCGTCGACCTCGGCGGTGTTGCCCGGCGGCGTCCAGTCGGGCGTCAGCTCCGGCTTGTAGACGTCGGTCCACGGAAAATGGTTGGCGGTCAGATAGAGGAACATGAAAACCGGCGCGCGCGACGGAACTTCGCGCGAAAGCACTTTCAGCGCCTGATCGAAGTAGAAGCTGTCGGGCTGCATGTCCTCGCTCACGCCCATCCCGGCCATGTCGATGAACTGTTCGATCCCGAGCGCCTGCTGGAAAGTGCGGGCGCTGAGGAAATCGCCATAGGTCGGGTAGAGCGAAACGGTCTTGTAGCCGCAGCGCTGCAGCGCGCCGGGCAGTCCGCGGGTCACCCGCCCGGCCGCAATGCGCGTGACGTAGAATTTCAGGTCGCCGAACGAGCGCGCCGACAAGCCGGTGAGAACGTTGAACTCGGTGTACCAGGTGGGGCCGCCGGTCGCCTCCGCCACGAAGGTGCGCTGCCTGCCGTCGGCGGATTTGAAGTAGTCGGTGTAGCCCGCAGGCACCTTGATGCCGGGCGCCGCCGTCATGTCAAAGCTCGACTCGTCCAGCATCATGATGATGTGCGGACGCTTCATCCTGGCGTCGCAATCGCCCGGCGGCGGAAGCATGGCGGGCGCGGCGGCATGCGCGCCGCGCGCCAGCGGCAGCGAGGGCTGCGACGGCGGGTCGGCCTCGACCCAGCCGGTCGAGGTGAGGCGCGACAACGCGACAACGCCGGAACGCGCGAGGTTGGAGATATGGTTGACGCCCTGGAACGGCTCCCAGGGCTTCTCGGGCACCGCGATCGCCATGGCCGAGATCGCGACCGTGGCAAACGCCAGCAGCGCCAGCGACACCTTGCGGCTGACGCGGAACGGGTCGGCGCGCCAGATCAGCCACAGCACCGGAACGCCCGCAATCGCCGCAAGCAGCAGCGGCAGCTTCAGCCGCGGGAATACCGAGAGCAGGAAGGAAAACGTGTCGCGATCGATGATCAGGAAATCGAGAAAGGTAATCGAGAGCTGGAGGATGTCGAACTTGAAGCGCGAGAAGGCGATCAGGACGATCATCACGATCAGCGACAGCGACGCCGCGATGCCCGGCCGCGGCAGGAACACCAGCACCAGACAATTGGCGAACAGCCAGGCGAGCAGCGACAGCGTGATCGCGAAGGGACCGTATTCGGTGGTCAGGAGCGCATAGAGCGCGCCGAGATGCAGCGCGGCGACGCAGGCAATGCCAGCGGCGTTCCGCCAGTCCCATGCCCGGCCCGCATCCCTTCCCGTCTCGGCTTTGCCGATCTCCGCCATCCGTTCCCCGGCTAGAGGTTTTTGACAAATCCCGCTTCGATCAGCAGGCGATTAAAACGTCGCGCTTCGGCGCCGTCCTTGCAAGTGTAGAACCGGCCCTTGCAGCGGAGCATGATGTTCTTCTGCTCCGCGAAGGAAGGATCGAGCGGGATGCCGGCGGCTTCCTGCACCACCAGCGGCAGATAGGGCGCCTCGACCGCATCCATGATCGCCGGGCTCTTCACCGGCTGGAAGTTGATGGCATCGATCGCATAGTAGGTCGTGAAGTACTCGGGATCGTAGGTGTCGAACTTGCGGGCGACGGCAGCCTCATCGAGGCCGGGGTCGAGCAGGTTGGAGGAGAATTCCGGCTGGTGGTCGCCATAGCGCACGATCAGGAACGGCTGGTCGGGGAACTTCTTCTTCAGCTGCGCGATGAAGTTCCGGTAGTGCTCGGCGCTCAGCGTCTGCCGGCGCAGGTACTCGTCGACCACGGGCGCGTTGCCGGGCGACCGCCACGACGGCAGCAGGTCGGGACGGTATTTCGTCTCCCACGGGAAATGATTGGCGGCGAGATAGACGAAGGCAAACAGCGGCGTCTTGGGCGGCTGCTCGGCGACCAGCCTGGCCGCCTTGTCGTAGAAGAAGCTGTCGGGCTCGATGCCCTTGGCGCCGAGATCCCTGGCATCATAGAAATGCTGGATGCCAGTCGTGGTGTGAAAGCCGCGCGCGCTCATGAAGGCGCCGTAAGCCGGATAAAGCGACACGGTGTTGTAGCCGCAGCGGCTCAGCGCCATCGGCAGGCCGCGCTCGACCCGCCCCGAGGCGATGCGGGTGACGAAATAGGAGAAGCGGCCGAACGAGCGTGAGGATAACCCCGCCAGCACGTTGTATTCCGCAAGCCAGCTGGCACCGCCGCTGCTCTCGGTGAGGAATTGCCGCTCCTTGCCGTCAAAGGACTTGAAGTGGCTGCCGTAGCCGGCGGGCACCTTGACGCCAGGCGCCTGGCGGATGTCCCAACTGCTCTCGTCATGAATCATGATGATGTGCGGACGGCGGCCGGCGACGTGGCAGGAATCCTCCAGCGGCACCTTCAGCCGCTCGGCAAGCGCGGCGTCGGACTGCATGAAGCCGTAGCTAGCGAAGTCGGTAACCGCGGTCACGCCGGACAGCGCGAACTTGGAGAGGTAGCCCTCGTCGTAATAGCCGCGCCAGGCCTCGTCCGGCCAGATCACGGCGTAGCCTGTCAGCGCGGAAAGGCACGCCAGCAATCCGGCGGCGGCCGGCAGGCGGCGGATGCGGAAAGGATCGAGTCCCCACAACGCGTACATCAGCGGCAGGATGACGACGGCCGCAAGCACCACGTTCCAGCGCAGGTTCGGGAAGATCGTGAACAGGAACGCCGCGGTGTCGCGGTCGATCAGGATCAGGTCGAGGAAGTTCGCCGTCATCTGCACGATGTCATGCTTCAGCCGCGACAACAGCACCAGCATCACGAGCAGCGTCAGCGACAGCGCGCCCGACAGCGCCGGCCGGCGCAGCCAGGCGATGAAGAAGGAATTGAGGGCGCCCCAGGCGAACAGGAAGGCGATGCGCGAGCCGAAATCGGTTTCGGTGCGGAGCATGATGACCAGCGCCGCCAGATGCGGCATCGCCACCGCAAGCAGCCGCCAATAGCCGATGGCCGCAAGGCCCCGTGTGGCGACGGTATTGGCGGAAGGACCGGAATTCGGCGCGGGCGCCATGGATACGGAACGCAATACGACCCGGCGCAATTCCAAGGCCTTTTCTGGCGAGGGCCAGGAGGCGACGCGCTGCGACCGGTTTTCACAGCGCGTCACAAAACCGTAGTTGAAACGTCATGAACTGGCAATGAATTGACCCGTCAGACCTTTGGCTCGGTCAACGTCCGCGCCCACCTGTGACCCGAACGCCGCGCGATGCCTGGCGATGAAGAGATGGAGGACGCCTTCCGCACTGCGGTCGTTGCGGGCTTCGGCGACACCCCAGCGGGGAAAGTGTCCACCGATCGCCATCCGGGCAATCGTCGCCCAGAACCGCGTCGCGCCTTCTCCGCCACAAGGTTGAGCAACGCATCCTGGCAAAATGCCGAAACGGCCCCCTCCCCGGTGCCGGTGGCGACGACGGCGGCGCAAGTGGCCGATGCTTCTCGGTTAATGCTCTCTTCCTTTCATTAAAGAATCCCGTGGCGGCGCAAGCGCACGTTAAGCGTGCGTTTCTTTATGTAGTTCCAAGGGGTTCCCGTTTTAACGCGTGCGTAAGGCTGCTGCGGCGATGGTCCGTTCAACGAGGCCAAGAGCAAAAGGCTGACCAGGTGCAACAGCCCATCTATTCCATCATTACCGAACTCGAGGATGCCGTCTCAGGCGGCTCGTCCGCCAAGCGCATCTCTACGCTGAGAAGGGTGACCGATCTCTTCCTGCACGACGGCGAGCGGCTCAACGACGAACAGGTCAAGGTGTTCGACGACGTGCTCTGCTTCCTGATTGCCCGGGTCGAGACCCGGGCGCGGGCCGAGCTTGCCAGGCGCCTTGCGCCGGTCGATTACGCCCCCTTCGAGGTGATCCAGCACCTCGCCTTCGACGACGAGATCGAGGTCGCCGGCGACGTGCTGACCAATTCCAGCCGGGTTGGCACCGATACGCTGATCAAGATCGCCAGCACCAAGGGCCAGGAGCATCTCCTGGCGATCTCGGCGCGCGCCAACCTGCCGGAGGCCGTGACCGACGTCATCGTCGACCGCGGCGGCGACAACGTGATCCGCAGGCTCGCCAACAATGCCAGCGCCCGCTTCTCGGAAGCCGGCTATTCCGGCATGGTCGCGCACGCCGAGGGCGACGACGAGCTAATCGAGATTCTGGGCCTGCGGGTCGACCTGCCGGTCAAGTTCCTTCGCGACCTGCTGCGCCGGGCCAAGGATGCCGTGCGCGACCGGTTGCTCGCGATCGCGCCTGCGTCGGTGGCCGAGGAGATCCGGCGGGTGCTGGACGGGATCGCCAGGGAAGAGCCGGCGCCGGCCCGCGACTTCTCCGTCGCCGAGCAGCTGGTCAAGCTGATGAAGGAGCTGGGCGAGCTCGACGAGGCCGCAATCGTCAAGTTTGTGGGCAGCGGCAAGTTCGACGAGGTCTCGGCCGCGCTTGCCGCGCTCAATGATGTCCCGACGGCGCTGATGGCGCGGGTGATGGACGGCTCCCGTGCCGATCTGTTGCTGATCCCCTGCAAGTCCGCAGGCCTCGACTGGATGGTTGTCGAGAGCATCCTGCGCCACCGGCCGGTGGTCCCAAAGATCGACGACAAAACACTCTGGCAGGCACACCGCGACTATGGCCGGCTGTCGGCCGAGACGGCGCGGCGCACCGTGCGCTTCTGGCAGCTGCACAACCGGATCGAGAAGACAGGCGAGCCCGCAAGAATCTAGATCAGCTCTCAGCTCTTGAGTTCTTGCGCAACGCTTGAAGCGCGGCCGCACGCCTCGTTGATCGAGAATGCGGTTGAAGCAACCGCTCTTCTATTCGGAAAGTGCTGAGCTTTTCGGATTCAAGAAATCGCGCGAATGGCTTCACGCCAAGAATATGCATGAAGCGTCAGTTCTTCGTTTCGGCTGGTGTGACGCGATTGAAAATCGCCGTCGAGAAATCGGATCAAGTAGGCCAAGGGCGAGACCGCTTGCGCGATCTCGCCCGAACATGCCGTCCGAACTTTAAGATTTCGTGTCGGCTCAGTTCTTGGACTTGTCGACCAAGCCGCCCTTCTTGATCATCGAGATCGCGCCCGCGCGATCTCGCCTGTTGAACGTGGATCAAGCCCTAGTTCTTGGACTTGTCGACCAGTGCGCCCTTCTTGATCCACGGCATCATGTCGCGGAGCTTCTCGCCAACCTGCTCGATCGGATGAGCGGCAAGCTTGGCGCGGGTGGCCTTGAATGAGGTCTGGTTGACCTTGTTCTCCAGCATCCAGTCGCGGGCGAACTTGCCGGACTGGATGTCGGCCAGCACCTTGCGCATCTCCTTCTTCGTCTCATCGGTGACGATGCGCGGGCCGGTGACGTATTCGCCGTATTCGGCGGTGTTGGAGATCGAGTAGTTCATGTTGGCGATGCCGCCCTCATAGATGAGGTCGACGATCAGCTTCACCTCATGCAGACACTCGAAATAGGCCATCTCGGGGGCGTAGCCGGCCTCGACCAGCGTCTCGTAGCCGCCCTTGATCAGTTCGACCAGGCCGCCGCAGAGCACGACCTGCTCACCGAACAGGTCGGTTTCGCACTCTTCCTTGAAGCTGGTCTCGATGATGCCGGCGCGGCCGCCGCCGATGGCGGAGGCGTAAGACAGGCCGAGGTCATGGGCGTTGCCGGAGACGTCCTTGGCGATCGCGATCAGGCAGGGCACGCCACCGCCGCGCTGGTATTCTGAGCGCACGGTGTGGCCGGGGCCCTTGGGGGCGATCATCAGCACGTCGAGGTCAGCCCGCGGGTCGAGCAGGTTGAAGTGAACGTTGAGGCCGTGGGCGAACACCAGCGCCGCGCCCTTCTTCATGTTGTCGTGCAGGTGCTCGCGGTAGATATCGCCCTGCAGTTCGTCCGGGGTGAGCATCATGACGAGGTCGGCCCATTTGCCGGCTTCGGCGACTTCCATCACCTTGAAGCCGGCGTTCTCCGCCTTCTTGGCCGAGGCCGATCCCTTGCGCAACGCAATGGCGACTTCCTTGACGCCGGAGTCCTTCAGGTTCAGCGCATGGGCGTGGCCCTGGCTGCCATATCCGACGATGGCGACCTTCTTGCCCTTGATCAGGTTCAGGTCGGCGTCGCGATCGTAGTAAACACGCATGGTCGTTTCCTCTTGAGGGGGCCGGAAATCGGCCGATTAATCAGGCTTTTGGAGGCAAAATCGCCGGGTCGCCCGCGAAATTCCGGCCGTTGTCTAGAGCATTTTCCAGTCCATGGGAAACCCCCATCTCGCATGGCACGGTGCGGCATCATGCGTCCATGAAGACCGGATAGAGGGAGGCCAGGAGCAGCAAGGCCATCACGATGTTGAAGGCCCGCACCGCCTTTGGAGAGGTCAGCATCGGCCGCAGCGCCGTGCCGAACAGAGCCCAGACCACGGTGGAGACCGCCCCCATGGCGAGGCTGATGACCGTCTGGATCAGGATATTCCAGGGGAAGCTGGCGATGGCCGCATAGGCGGTGATGGTGCCGATCACCATTACCCAGCCCTTGGCATTGACCCACTGGAACATCGCCGCGCCCCAGAAGGTCATGGGGCCGCGGCTGTTGTCCTGCTCGGGCGCAGACGGCTCGGCCATGCCGATGTGCCAGGCCAGATAGATCAGGTAGGCCGCACCGGCATATTTCAAAATGGTCTGCAGCATCGGATAGGCGATGAAGATAGTGCCCAGCCCCAGCCCGACGGCGCCGACCATGAAGGCGAAGCCGACCGTGATCCCGGCGATATGCGGAATGGTGCGGCGGAAGCCGTAGGTCAGGCCCGACGAGAGCAGCATGATGTTATTCGGCCCGGGGGTGAAGAACATCACGAGCGCAAACATCAGAAAGGCGACAAGGAGCGATTGCGACATCGGCGCCTCACGCGATCTTCGGGAGCGCCTGCGGGCGCTTTGCCAGCAGCATAAGGGCAATGCCGCCGATCACGGTGACCATGCCGGCAAGCCGCAGCGGACCGAAGGTTTCGCCGAACACGATGCTGGAAGCGGCGGAGCCGACAAACGGCACCAGCAGCGCGAACGGCACGACCTGTGCAGCCGGATAGTCGCGCAGCAGCCGACCCCATAGCCAATAGGCGATGCTGGTCGAGACGCCGCCGAGGAACACCATGCAGGCAAGGCCGGTCAGCGACATGTGGCCAAGGGCGTGCCATGTCGGCTGCGGGCCGTTGGAGAGAAGGGTCAGCGCCAACAGCGGAACGGCGGCGGCAAGGCAGAGCCAGGCGAACAGGTCGAACATCCGCGCATGCTGGGCGCGGCGCAGGGCCAGATTGCCGATCGCGAAGCTGACCGGCGAGATCATCAGCACCGCAAAGGCGCCGACGCTGAAATCATAGCCGACGGTACCGCAGATCATCAAAAGACCGATCGTGGCGACGGCAATGCCGGCGGCCTGCAGCCGCGTCGGCAATTCGCGGAAGAGGAGTGCGGCGAAGGCGATGGTGAACAGCGCCTGGCTCTGCACGATGACGGAGGTCAACCCGACCGGCACGCCACGGGCGATCGCAAAGGCCTGCGCCAGGAATTGGCCGAGGAACAGCGCGAAGCTGATTGCGAACAGCAGCGGCCAGGATACATCCGGCTTGCGCACGAACAGGCAGGGAATGGCCGCGATGGCAAAGCGCAGCGTCGTCATCAGCTCCGGCGAAAATTCGTCGAGCGCGATCCGGCTTGCGACGAAGGCAAGCCCCCAGATCACCGCCACCAGGACAGCGATAAAGACGTCGGCCGGCTTCATTTGTTGGCTCTGTTGTCAGGCTTGCGTTTATCGGGTGGTTTTTCAGCTCTGTTCACCGGCTTTCGGTTTTCGCAGGAGATAGGTGCCGTGGAGAGGCGCGTGATAGTCGACCGATTCGATCTGGAAGCCGGCATCGGTCAGCATCCGCTCGATCACCCAGGCGAAGGTCGAGTATTCGTCGCGCATATGGGTGATGACGCTTTCACGGTCGATTTCATGATTCTTGATGGAGAAATCGGCCCAGCCCTCGACGTCACGGTCGAGCCCGTCGGGCATGCCGACAAAGACGATGTCGCGCAGATAGAAATTCGCACCGGGCTTCAGCGCTTGGAAGATGCGCGACAGCGCCACCGCCTTCCAGAAGTCCGGCAAGTGATGCAGCGCGAACTCGCTGACGATCAGGTCATAGGAATTCGGCTGATAGGCGAAGCTGAGGAGCCCTGCAAATTGCGTGCGGATCTTGACCTTGCGGTCGCGCGCGAGGATGTCGGCGAGCGTGAGCATCGCCGGTGAAATGTCGATCGCATCGACCTCGGCGCCCATCGCAGCCGCCTCGCAGGCCAGCACGCCATTGCCGCAGCCGATGTCGGCGACGTGCCAGCCCGGCTTGAGACCCAGCATGGTCAGCGCCGCATGCGCTCGGCTGTCGCTGTTGTCGTGGCGGTCATAGAGCGAGGCGACGGCGGAATCGATACCGACCCGCCGCCGCTCGGTATAGTACCAGTCGCGCGCCAGCATGTTTCACATCCCCTCTGGCCCACGCCCGATCGCGGCGACGCCGGTGCGCGACACCTCGACAAGGCCGAGCGGGCGCATCAGGTCGATGAACTGGCTGATCTTGCCCGAACTGCCGGTAATCTCGAACACGAAGCTCTCGATAGTGGCGTCGATGACGCGGGCGCGGAACGCATCCGCCAGCCGCAACGCCTCGACTCGGTGGTCGCCGGCGCCGCGCACCTTCACCATGGCGAGCTCGCGCTCGATCGAGCGGCCGGTCAGGGTCATGTCGACGACGCGATAGACCGGGATCATGCGGTCGAGCTGGTGCTTGATCTGCTCGATCACCATCGGCGTGCCCGTGGTGACGATGGTGATGCGCGAGAGATGTTTCTGGCTTTCGGTCTCCGAGACCGTGAGACTGTCGATGTTGTAGCCGCGCCCCGAGAACAGGCCGATCACGCGGGCGAGCACGCCGGGCTCGTTCTGCACCAGGACCGAGAGTGTGTGCGTCTCGTTCGGGTCGTGGCGATCCTCCAGGAAATAGGCGGATGCGGGCTGGTTCGCGGGCTGGTTCATTGTCGTCCCCTGCAATCTCTCGTTCGTCATGTCCGGGCTCGTCCCGGGCATCCAAGTCCCTGGTTCTCCACTACAGGAAGGACTGTCATGGCCGGGTCGTCGGCTGCGAAGATGCGCTTCGCGCTTTTGCCCGGCCGTGACGGCCCCTGCCAATACTTATGCCACCGCCTGCTTGTCGGGCGGAGCCGTGACAGCCGTTCCAACCCATCGCTGGAACAGATCAAAATCGATATTGCCGCCGCTCAGGATCAGGCCGACGCGCCTGCCGGCGAGCTTGTTCTTCTCGGACAGCGCCGCCGCGAGCGCTGCGGCGCCGGCGCCTTCGGCGAGATTATGCGTGTCGGTCCAGTAGGCGCGGATCGCCGCGCCGATCTCCTCGTCCGTGACCTGCACGATGCGCGAGGCGCCGCGACGGATGATGTCGAGCGCATCGGCATCCGGCACACGCGTTGCCATGCCGTCGGCCCGGGTATCGCTGCTGTTGGTCTCCACCAGCGTGCCCGAGGCGAAAGACAGCGCATAGGCCGGCGCCTCCGTCGATTGCACGCCGACGATCTCGGTCTTCCGGCCGAGCAGGTCACGCACGAGGATGCAGCCGCAGATACCGGAGCCCTGCCCGATCGGCACGTAGATGACGTCGAGGTCGGGCGCTGATCTGAGCAGTTCGAGCGCATAGGTGGCAACGCCCAGAACGAGATCGCGGTGGAAGGACGGCACCATATGCAGCCCCGCCCGATCCGCCTCGCGGATGGATTCCTCGCGGGCCGCCTGGAAGTCGTCGCCATGTTCGACCAGCTTGGCACCGAACGCCCGCATCGCGCGGTTCTTCTCGACGGAATTGCCATGGGGTACGTAGATCGTCGCAGGGACACCGGCGCGGCTTGCCGCGAACGCCAGGCTCTGGCCGTGATTGCCGCGCGTCGCCGAGATGATGCCGGGCACGTCGGGCTGCTCGCGCTTCAGCCTGTCGAGGTAGACGAGCCCGCCGCGCACCTTGAAGGCGCCAATCGGCGTGTGGTTCTCGTGCTTGACCACGACCGAACTACCGAGCCGCTGCGCCAGCAGCGGCCAGGCGTGCGCCGGGGTCGGCGGGACGGCTGCCCCGACGATTGTGTGCGCACGCTCCAGTTCGGCGAGATCAAACATGGAAACTCCGCACGACCCATTCGTCATCCCCGCGAAAGCGGGGATCCAGTATTTCAGAGACGCTGGAGGGAGAGGCCTCGGCGTACTGGATCGCCCGGTCAAGCCGGGCGATGACAGCTGAGATTTCCTTTCGCATCGCGATCACACCAGCGCCTTGCCGCCGGAAAACGCCTTGGCGGTGGCTTCGTCATTGGCCTCTTCCGGCAGCAGCATTTCATTGTGCGCCTTGCCGGACGGAATCATCGGGAAGCAGTTTTCCAGCGCGGCAACGCGGCAGTCGAACAGCACCGGACGCTTGACGTTGATCATCTCCTCGATCGCGCCTTCGAGATCGGAAGGCTTGGTCGCCTGCAGGCCGACGCAGCCATAGGCGTCCGCGAGCTTGACGAAGTCGGGCAGCGCCTCGCTGTAGGAATGCGACAGGCGGTTGCCGTGCAGGAGCTGCTGCCACTGCCGCACCATGCCCATGTACTGGTTGTTGAGGATGAATATCTTGACCGGCAGCTCGTATTGAACCGCCGTCGACATCTCCTGGATCGTCATCTGCACCGAGGCGTCGCCGCCGATGTCGATGACGAGGCTATCGCGATGCGCAACCTGCACGCCGATCGCCGCCGGCAGGCCATAGCCCATGGTGCCGAGACCGCCTGAAGTCATCCAGCGGTGCGGCTCCTCAAAACCGTAGAACTGCGCGGCCCACATCTGGTGCTGGCCGACTTCGGTCGTGATGTAAGTGTCCCTGCCGCGGGTTGCCTCGAACAGGCTCTGGATCGCCTGCTGCGGCAGGATGATGTCGTTGTTCTTCCTGTAGGACAGCGAGTTGCGCGCGCGCCATTGCGCGATCTGTTGCCACCATGCCTTGATGTCGGGCTTCTTCGCCTCGGCCTTGAACACGTGCAGAAGATCGCCGAGCACATTGGCGGCGTCGCCGATGATCGGCACGTCGACGCGGATGTTCTTGTTGATCGACGACGGATCGATGTCGATGTGGATCTTCTTCGAGCCCGGCGAGAAGGCGTCGATGCGGCCGGTGATGCGGTCGTCGAAACGCGCACCGACGCACAGCATGACGTCGCAGTCATGCATGGTCATGTTGGCTTCGTAGGTGCCGTGCATGCCAAGCATGCCGAGCCAGTTCTTGCCCGAGGCCGGATAGGCCCCTAGCCCCAGCAGGGTCGAGGTGATCGGAAAGCCCGTGACGTCGACCAGATGGCGCAGCAGCTTCGAGGCTTCCGGACCGGAATTGATCACGCCGCCGCCGGAGTAGATCACCGGCCGCCTGGCGGAGGCGAGCAGCGCGACGGCCTTGCGGATCTGCGTTGCGTCGCCCTTGATCCGCGGCATGTAGGAGACGTGCACGTCATCCCTTTGCGGCGGATGATAGGTACCGGTGGCGAACTGCACGTCCTTCGGGACATCGACGACGACCGGGCCGGGGCGGCCGGTGGTCGCGACATAAAATGCCTCGTGCAGCACCTTGGCGAGATCGTTGACGTCGCGCACCAGCCAGTTGTGCTTGGTGCAGGGGCGCGTGATGCCGACGGTGTCGCATTCCTGAAACGCGTCGTTGCCGATCAGATGCGTCGGCACCTGGCCGGTGATGCAGACCAGCGGAATGGAATCCATCAGCGCATCGGTCAGCGGCGTGACCATGTTGGTGGCGCCCGGACCCGAGGTCACCAGCACCACGCCGGGCTTGCCGGTGGAGCGGGCATAGCCTTCGGCGGCATGGCCGGCGCCCTGCTCGTGCCGCACCAGGATGTGCTCAACCTCGCTCTGCTGGAAAATCTCGTCATAGATCGGAAGCACGGCGCCGCCGGGATAGCCGAAAATGTGCTGCACGCCGTGATCGATAAGCGCGCGGACGATCATCGCGGCTCCCGTCATCTGGTTCGGATCGTGGCTCTGGTTGCTCATTGGCTTGCTCCGGATACGCTTTTCTTGCGCGGTCTTTGTTGGTCTGTTTCGGGAAATAAAAAAGGGCCCGAGAGGCCCCATGCGCACCGCCTGAATATGGATGGCCTCAACCACCCGGGGCGGTGCACCTGGGTACTACGACGATGAGGATTTTGGTAATAATATTACGCATGTGCCTGCTCGGGCTTCCCAAAGGTTGCGCGAACATAGCCGCCGCGCCCCGAATGTCAAGGCGATGGCGCATTCCGCGCAACTTTTAGGAGATTAGCGGGCTTCCGGGCATTCGGCGAGGGCGAATTTGCTGCAATGGCACAAAAGGACGTCATGGGAGGGTTGTGCCTCCCACCGGTCATTCCGGGGCGATGCGCGCCGTCGAACCCGGAAATCTCGAGGTTCCCTGATACGCAACTGCACGCCCGAGGTTAGCTCCTTTCAGTCACGCCCCGGAACGACGTTACAGAGCCACCCCCTCGCCGCCTCCGGCGCCACCCATTCGAACTCCGGCAACTGGTGCCGGAACCAGGTGAACTGCCGCTTGGCATATTGCCGGGTTTCGGTGCGGCCGAATTCGGCGGCCGCCTCGCGCGTGACCTCGCCGCGGATGTGCCGGATCAGCACCGGCACGCCATGGGCTTTCATCGCCGGCAGCAGCGGATCGAGCCTGCGTTCGGCGAGCGCTGCGACCTCATCGATCGCGCCAGCCGCGAGCATGGCGTCGAAGCGGGCGTCGATCCGCGCGTAGAGCGCCTCGCGCTCCGGCGCGAGGAACAGTGCGGAAAATTCTCCCGATGGCAGCAGCGGCGGCAGCCCCTCACGATGCCAGTCCGGCAGTGCGCGTCCGGTCGCCTCGATCACTTCAAGCGCGCGGGCGATGCGGGTGCGGTCGCGCGGCTTCAGCCGTTCAGCGGAAACGGGATCGTGCCGCGCAAGCTCGGCGTGCAGCGCCTCGACGCCGTCGCGTTCCAGCCGTGCGCGCACGCCTTCGCGTATTCCGGCTGGTATCGGCGGGATCGCCGACAGCCCGCGCGTCAGCGCCCGGAAATAAAGGCCGGAACCGCCGATGAAGATCGGCAGCTTGTTTTGCGCGCGCGCCGCCGCCAGCGCCTTCGCCGCGTCAGTGACCCAGGCGCCGGCAGAGAAATTGATGGCCGCATCGACATGGCCGTAGAGGCGGTGCGGCACGCGCGCCTCCTCCTCCGGCGTCGGCCGCGCCGTGATGATGCGCAGATCGCGATAGACCTGCATGGAATCGGTGTTGATGACGATGCCGCCGGCTTTTTGCGCAAGATCGAGCGCCAGGGCCGACTTGCCGCTGGCGGTTGGCCCTGCGATAAGCACGGCCTTGCTCAACCCTGATGATCCCGCCTGCATGTCTCTCGTCGCCACCCTCATCTGCCATCCCGCCAATCCCGCGCTCGACTCGACCATCGTCGACGGCGCGCTCGCCGTGCTGCCCTCGCCCGGCGAGGCCGAGTGGCTGTTCAACGAGGTCGCAGTCGACATCCCCTTCACCGGCAGCGAGGACGTCAAGGCCGTGGAAGGGCGCCTGCGCGCGGCGCGCGGCGACCTGCCGATCGACATTGTCGTGCAGCCTGCCGGCTTCCGGCGCAAGAAGCTTTTTCTCGCCGACATGGATTCCACCATGATCGGCCAGGAATGCATCGACGAGCTGGCCGATTTTGCCGGCCTCAAGGCGCACGTCGCCGCGATCACCGAACGCGCCATGCGCGGCGAGATCGAGTTCGAACCGGCGCTGCTCGAGCGCGTCGCGCTGCTCAAGGACATGCCGGTCTCCGTGGCGGACGAGGTCCTGAAGAAGCGCATCACGCCGACACCAGGCGGCCGCGAGCTTGTCATGACTATGCGCGCCCATGGCGCCTATACCTGCCTGATCTCCGGCGGCTTTACCTTGTTCACCAATGCGGTCGCCGCGATGGTCGGTTTCCAGGAGAACCGCGCCAATGAGCTGATCGTCCGCGACGGCAAGTTTTCCGGCGAGGTGAAGGAGCCGATCCTCGGCCGCGCCGCGAAACTGCAGACCCTGCTCGACCTCACGGAATCCTTCGATCTCGACGACATCGACACGCTCGTCGCCGGCGACGGCGCCAACGATCTCGGCATGATCCAGAGCGCAGGCCTGGGCGTAGCGTACCACGCCAAGCCCGCAGTCGCGGCGGCGGCTGCGGCGCGGATCGACTACGGCGATCTCACCGCGCTGCTCTATGCGCAGGGCTATCACCGGGACGAGTTTGTGGAGGGATAGGAAGCGATGCCAACCGTTCTACGGTGGGGACGATATCGCGCATTCTTTTATTCGAACGAGGGCGGAGAACCGCCCCACATTCACGTTCGCGCAGGGGATTTCGAAGCCAAATTCTGGCTGCACGACCTCTCTATTGCCGCCAACGCAGGATTCCCATCACATGAAATCGGCGCTATCATTCGCCATCTGAGACCGCAGCGCGACCTGCTTGTGAGCAAATGGCATGAGCACTTTAGAAATTGACGTCGGCGATATCCGGCCGATAGCGGTTGCCTTCACTGCCGACGAGCTGATTGTAACCCTGGCGGACGGACGCAAGATCGCGACGCCGCTATCCTGGTATCCACGCTTGCGCGACGCCAGCGCAGCTGCGCGCCAGCATTTTGAGCTCATGGCCATGGGCATTCACTGGCCCGACCTCGACGAGGATCTCGGTATTGCAGGAATGCTGCGGGGCCGCCCCGCAGCATAAGCGGCCTACTGCACGCTCAGCGCCACGAAGCGCAGGTCGCCGTCGCCGTTGGCGACCAGCAACAGCACGCTCTTCTTGCCGTCCTTCTTGACCTGCTCAATGCGCTTCTTGACGTCGCCGGCGTTGCCCACGGCTTCCTGCGCCACCTCGACGATGACGTCACCGGCGGAGAGCCGCTTGTCGGCAGCGTCGGAGGAGCCATCGACGCCGGTGATGATGACGCCCTTGACGCTGTCCTTGATCTTGTACTTCGTGCGCAGGTCCTTGCTCAGCGTGGCAAGATCGAGGCCGAGCGCCTTTTGCGTCACCGGTTTCTCGGTCGGTTCGTCCTTGGTCTTGGCGGCAGCTTCCTTGGCCTTGTCGGTGTCTTCGAGGCGGCCGATCTTGACCTTGCGGGTTTCCTCGCTGCCCTTGCGGATGATGACGACCTCGACTTCCTTGTCGACCGCGGTGTCGGCCACCACGCGCGAGAGATCCTTGGGATCCTTGATGTCCCTGCCGTCGAAGCGGACCACGACGTCGCCGGGCTCGATACCGGCGGGCTTTGCCGGCCCCTTGTCGTCGACTCCCGCCACCAGCGCGCCGCGCGCAGGCTTGATGCTGAGGCTCTCGGCGATCTCCTCGGTGACCGGCTGGATGCGAACGCCGAGCCAGCCGCGGCGCAGCTCGCCGAATTTCTGCAGCTGGTCGACGACCGCAGCCACCGTCTTCGACGGCACCGCAAAGCCGAGGCCGATCGAGCCGCCGGTCGGCGAAATGATCAGCGTGTTGACGCCGACCACCTCGCCCTCGAGATTGAACAGCGGGCCGCCGGAATTGCCACGGTTGATGGAGGCGTCGGTCTGGATGTAGTTGTCATACGGCCCCTGGCTGATGTCGCGGTTGCGCGCCGACACGATGCCGGCCGTGACCGAGCCGCCGAGGCTGAACGGGTTGCCGATCGCGATCACCCATTCGCCCAGCCGCAGCTTGTCGGAGTCGCCGAACTTCACCGCGACCAGCGGCTTCGGCGGCTTGAACTTCAGCACGGCTAGATCGGTCTTCTTGTCGACGCCGACCAGCACGGCCTTCACCTTGGTGCCATCGTTCAGGATGACGTTGATCTCGTCGGCATCGGCGATGACGTGGTTGTTGGTGACCACGACACCCGACGCATCGATGATGAAGCCGGAGCCGAGCGAATTGGTCTTGCGCGGCTGGAATTCGCGGTTGCCCTCGCCGCCCTTACCGCCCGGGTTGCCGCGGCGGTTCTTGAAGAAGTCGTCGAAGAATTCCTCGAAGGGCGAACCTGGCGGAACCTGAGGCAGCGCGCCGCCGCCACCGCCACCGCCGCCTTTTGCCTCGACGGTCTGCGAGGTCGAGATGTTGACGACGGCGTCGATCACCTTCTCGGCGATATCGGCAATCCCGTCAGGGCCGCGTGCTGAAGCGGGCACTGACGCCACGACGCTCGCGGCGCCAATCGTCATCGCAACCGCAAGGTGGCGCAGGCGACGGCTGAGGGCGGGTCGTGCAGCGGTCATGTCAGGTTCTCTCCAGGCAAGTCGGAAACTGGTATTCTCACAACACTGCGCCCGAACCGGGCTGTGGCGCAAGCATCTGAGCCGGGCAATCCGGCGAAAAACCGGCATCTTCCGTCTCACGATTGCGTTGAAACCGGCGATCATTCCGGGGGGCGATGCAACCTTCTCCGATTGCTCCTACGCAAGCTTCGCAGGGTGACAGTCCGCCGAAGTGCCTTGCCGCGAAGACGGAAGCACCAGCCCCCGGCATGGCGCATCATCGCCTGATCAGCCAGATCAGGATCAGGCCTGCGACCGCCGAGCCGATGCCGACCGCGCGCAGGATGTTGTCCGGTGTCTCCAGCGCGCTCTTCATCGCCCTGCGCATGAAAGCAGGGCTCGCCGCGAACAGGATGCCTTCAATCACGAACAGGACTCCGACGCCGATGAGGAAGTCGACGAACGCTATGGACCTCATCGGACCCTGGGCCTCCCGGAAATGATTTGTTGTTATGAAGCCGAGGGGCGAAGCGGAACCGCCCCACCCCTCGCCGATGTTATTGCTGCTTCGGCGCCGCCGGCGCAGCAGCCGCTCCGTTGGTCTTGCCCGAGGCGCTGCCAAAGAAGCGGAAGAAATCCGAATCCGGCCGCAGCAGGAAGCGGGTGTCGTTGGCGCGCAGCCCCTGCTCATAGGCAGACATCGAGCGGTAGAAGGCAAAGAAGTCAGGATCCCTGCCATAGGCCTCGGCGAACAGGCGGTTCCGCTCGGCGTCGCCCGAGCCGCGGACCTGTTCGGCGGTCGAGTTGGCGTCCGCGATGATCACGGTCGCCTCGCGATCCGCCTTCGACCTGATCTCCTGCGCCTTCTGGCCGCCCTGGGCGCGAAACTCGGCGGCCTCGCGCTCGCGCTCGGTCTGCATGCGCTTGTACACCGCCTGGCTGTTGGCGTCCGGCAGATCGGCCCGGCGGATTCGCACGTCGACCACCTGGATGCCGTAGCCTTCCGCCTCGCGGTCAAGCTGGCTGCGGATCTTGCCCATCAGCCCCTCGCGCTCGTCGCGAACGACGGTGATGAAGGCGACCTCGCCGAGCACGCGGCGCAGCGCCGCGTTGAGCAGCGTGGTGAGCTGCAAATTGGCGGCCTGGATCGAGCCGACGCTCTGATAGAAGCGCAGCGGATCCTTGATCCGGTACCGGGCGAAAGCGTCGACCACCAGCCGCTTCTGGTCGGAAGCGATGACTTCCTGCGACGGGTTTTCCAGATCGAGGATGCGCTTGTCGATGTTGATGACCGTGTCGATGAACGGCGCCTTGAAGTTCAGCCCCGGCGCCGACACCACGTCGACCGGCCGGCCGAGCCGGACCACCAGCGCCTGCTGGGTCTGCTGCACCGTGAACAGCGAGCTGTAGCCGACGATGGCGATCAGGAACAGCAGGATCAGCGAGACGATACCTAT
>DASWVJ010000254.1:0-4832 GCA_036406295.1 Bradyrhizobium sp. | reverse complement strand
TCGAATTCGTGTTCACACGTCGGCGCTCACGCGACTTATCAAGACCAGCATTGTGAATACGAACTGTAAAGCGCGAATTGATGCAGCGCTGCTTCATCCGTTTTTGTACGGAGTGAATGTTGCGGTCGAGCAACCAATCGCCGATGCGCAAGATGCTAACGCCAAGAAAGAGAGGCAGCGTTGATCATGGCACCATGCTTAACGTCCGCCTCCGACTTGAGCTTGGCATCAACCGGCAGCAGGTAGTTGGCGCCGTTCACCGCAATGCCATGCCCGGCATAGAAGAACAGCGCGACATCGGCGCCTTCCGCCCTCTCGCCGAAGTCACGCAGCTTGTCCGTCATCCTGGTTGAGGTTCGATCCCCGACCACGTCGAAGCCGACATTGCGGAACAATTTGGCCATCGACTTGGCGTCGACGGTCGGACTGAACAGCGCCGACACATTCTTGTAGGCGACGTCGCCGACGACAAAGGCGATGCGCCTGTCGGCAAGGGCATCGGTGCTGGCGCTGATAAGGCTGGCGGCCGGAAGTGCGGCGATCGACAAGCGCACGTTCCTTCTCCCCTGACCCGAAACTTCACCTCGCCAATGAGGCCCGATCCATCGGGACAATCCGGACACTTCTTAGTACGGCCACGTGACGCGGGTCACACAGGCGATTGCGGGGATCGAACCAGCTCAAGGGACGGCACGACACGACGCGCAACCGGCGTGCATCGTTAGGGATAACGGCCAAAACCCTGGGAAAGGGCGAGGAATCGGGCACGCGGGCGGGATAATGATGGTTCGTGGATTCCTGAAACGCCAGAAGCCTCACCCTGTGGGGCCGGGAAGCGCAGGGATCGCAATGGCTTACCCGTGACCTAAGTCACATTCGGCGGTTTGAACCTGTCCTAAGGTACGACCATCCAAGACGCATGCAGGCAACATTTGCAGGCGTAACCCAGAGGAAGACGACCATGACCAGCATTTCCAGGCTTTCCGGAATTACGGTTGCGCTCGGCGCCGCGCTGTCGATGACGGCGGGCCTGGCGCTGGCCGGCGACGCCGTTATCTCGGCGGACCAGATCTCCAAGGCGTTGCAGCCGAAGCCGCTGACCCGCGGCCTGTCGGCGGGCGGCCAACAGGTCGACACCGCGGCGCAGGCCAAGGAATCGAAATTCGTCAATTCGCTGCGTAACCGTCCGAGCCGCTCGCTCTCGCTCGGCGAACGCGAGGAAGTCGCGCAACTCGCGGCGAACAAGCCGAAGATCGATCTCGAGATCCACTTCGACTACAACTCGGCCGAAATCAGCAAGAACTCGGTGCAGGCCGTGCAGGAACTCGGCAAGGCGCTGAGCGAGCCGAGCCTGAGGGGTTCGACCTTCGTGGTCGCCGGCCATACCGACGCGATTGGCGGCGAGGAATATAACCAGGGTCTGTCCGAGCGTCGCGCCGACACCATCAAGCGCTACCTGACCGAGAAGTTCGGCATCAACGGCAGCAACCTCGTCACCGTCGGCTACGGCAAGACCAAGCCGAAAGATCCGAATGCGCCGCTGGATCCCACCAACCGCCGCGTCCAGGTGGTCAACATGGACAGCAGCAAGACCGCCGCGAAATAACGGGAACACTTAAAGATCCGCCCGCCCTTACCGGCGGGCGGCATCCTCCAGGCAACGGAAGCGATGGCCATGAAGACGCGCTCGCTCGGTATAGCTTTTGCGGCCCTGCTCGCCTTCGCGCCCGTCCGCGGCAGCGCCGGCGAGTCGCCTAACACGGCCGCCCCCGCCAACGCCGCCACGCCTGCCACCGATTCCGGCGATCGCCCGGCGAGCGCGCCGCGTCCCTCGATCGTGCCGAAGACCGGCGAAGCCGCGAGCGCGCCGGCAACCGAGACCACGCCGCGCAAGCCGCGCCGCCACGCGAAGAAGCACCTTCGCCGCTATGCCTATTGGGAGCCGTTCCCGGTCTACTGGCCGAGCTATCACCGCCACCATCTCACCTGGCGGCGCATCGCCTGGTTCGACTGGTTCTAATCGCTCTCTTTATTGGAGCATGATCTCCGCACAAACACTTCGCGTTTGTCGCCGGGAAAGCCGGTGCCCACTTTGCGCTAACGCGGCCCTTCGGCTCCGGATCATGCTCAAATCCAGCTCTGGAAGATCATCAGCCGCTGATAGGTCTGCATCGACGTTCCCAGCGACGAGACCGAGATCGGCAACAGCGCCAGAAATCCCGCCGCCGAGGCCACGACGAACGCCCATAGCGCCCAACGCGGCGGCGCGCGTTCGCCTTGCGTGAGCACATAGACCACCGCCAGCGAAGCTACCGTTGCCGAGGGCAAATAGTAATAGATGAAGCCGATGGTGCGCGGCAGCGTCGCCCAGGCGAGCCATGGCCCGATGTAGAAGGCGAGAATGAGGAACGCCTGCGTGCGCCGCGCGACGATGAAATCCCGCGCGCAGATGGCGAGTGCCACCAGCGCCGGCCAAAGGATCAGGGGATTGCCGAGAAAGATGATGGCCTGAAAGCGGTCATCGGCCATCTTGTCGAACTGATACCAGATCGGCCGCATCAGGAGCGGCCAGGACGGCCACGAGCTCATATAGAGATGCGGCGGATGCGACGCGGAATTCTCCGCGAAGATACGGCGCTGCGCCTCGACGAAGCTCGACACGGAAACGCCCGTCAGCGGAATGTACGCGATGAAGTAGACGGCGACAGGCACAAGGATAAAGCAGAGCACGAAGTGATAGTAGCGGAACTCCGGCCAGCGATCGGGCCGGTACCAGTCCTGCGCATCCGGCTCGGCAAATTGCGTCCGCCATCCCTGCAGCAGGCGCACGAAAGCAATGATTGCAATCGCAACGCCGAGCGGAAAGAAGCCGCTCCATTTGCTGGCGCCGGCCAGGCCGAAAAAGAGACCGGCGAGGCCGAAGGCGACTTCCGGTCTGCGCTGATTGTAGCCGTGAATGAAGGCGGCGATGCCGAACAGGTCGAAGGTCAGGGCGTAGATGTCGAGCATCGCGATGCGCGACTGCACGAACACCATCTGGTTGAGGAAGGTCAGCGCTGCAGCGGCAAGCGCAGCGCCCTGCGAGGCAAACATCGCCAGCGCGCAAAGATACATCGCGACGATGGCGAGCGCGCCGAACACGACGCTCGGATAGCGCCAGCCGAACGCGTTGTCGCCGAAGACCTTGATCGAGGCCGCCATGAATTCCTTGGCGAGCGGCGGATGCATGGGATTGAGCAGCGGCTCGTGCGACCCCTTCTCGAGCAATTGCTTGGCCGCCGGCACATAATGTACCTCGTCAAAGGCAATTTTTTCCGGCGTACCTAAACCGATCATCAGCAGCAGATGCGCGATGACGAATATGGCACCCGCAATCGCTGCAACTTTTGCGATTGGACTATTCGGAACAGAAGCGGATTTGTCCGCGGTCCCGGCGGTACTTTCGGACACAATTGTGTCTCTGGCGCACTCGACATCGCGCGCCTTTTCTCTTCGAACCGATTTGCGTCTGGAGCTCACCAATCGACGGGCCGGGAAAGCGTGGGGACTTGTTGCAATTATACAATATGGCTGGCCGGCACAATCCGCTAAGAAATCGCGCAGATTGCACGGTGGGAAATGATTTTGCGTAATTTTATTTTTGCGGCACTGACAATCCTTGTTCTGTCGGAAATTGGTACCGCGCAGGCGCAGGCGCCAGCGCGCATCGGCGAAGCCGCCGTCGTCCAGAACGAGGTGATCCGCGTCTCCGGCACGGGCGGCACCCAGATCAATGTCGGCGACGCCGTGCTGCGCAACGAGACGGTGCGCACCGGCGCCAACAGCGCGACGCGGCTGGTGATGATCGACTCGACCAATCTGTCGCTCGGCGCCAGCTCGTCAATCACGCTCGATCGTACCGTGTTCAACGACGAACACAGCTATCGCGACGTCACCATTCGCATGACGACAGGCGCGTTCCGCTTCGTCACCGGTCATTCCGACAAGAACGCCTACAAGATCACCACCGGGATTGCGACCATCGGCATTCGCGGCACGATTCTCGACATCCTTGCGCAGCGCGGCCGCACGATCGTGGTGCTGCGGGACGGCGCTTCGCGCGTCTGCACGCTGAACTTCCAGTGCATCGAGCTGACCCAGCCCGGCGATACCGCCATCATCACCTCGGCCAACGGCAAGGTCACGATCCAGAAGACCAACAATCCGCCCTGGACTTTCGCCAGCAATTGCGGTGCCGCGGCGGGCCTGTGCACCACAACAGAATTTGCCGACGCTTCGCCCACGATCACGCCGCCGGTGGTTGACGATCCTACCGGCATGCTGTGCGGGAGGTGACCTTGGCAGGCTTCTCCCGCAGCTGGATCATCTTCGCCACCATGCTGGTGGCCGCCGCGCTGCTTTTTTCCCGCGGTGAACATGGCATTGCATACGCGCAGGCGATGCCGACTTCGTGCTCAACGTCGACGTCCACATCGACGTCCACTTCGACATCGACGTCCACATCAACGAACAACTCTAATTACAACTACAGCGCCTCCGCGCCGCCCTGCCCGACGGGCGCAGATTCCAGCGCCGGCTCTATCAACGATGTCGCCAGGCAGCGCTTCAACCAGATGATCACCAACCGCGTGCTCGGCACGGTGCTGCTCGGCATCAACGAACAGATCAACTGCAACGACTGCATCAGCGCCTTCGGGTCGGTCGGCTCCTTCTCCGCCGGCGTGCACGGCCGCAAGAACATCACCGACAACCTCGCCCTTCTCGCCGGCCTCGCTTACACGCACTACGGCGAAAATGGTTACAGCGTGACCGCTGCGCCGATCGGCGCCGTC
>DASWVJ010000253.1:0-7066 GCA_036406295.1 Bradyrhizobium sp. | reverse complement strand
GAGATGATCGAGATGATGGCCGACCAGGTGCCGGAACTGCCGCGCAAGGCCGCGCGGGCGCAGGCGATTGCGGCGCTGTCGACCATGGCCGGCGCGCTGGTGCTGTCGCGCATCGCCGGGTCAGGCGAATTCTCCGAGGAGATTCTGGGCGCGGGCCGGGAAGCTGTACTTGGTCGCGCGGCGAAGGCGCCGGCGAGGAAGCCGCGTGCGAAGCCCAACTAGCTCGAACTGCTTCAGCCGAGCAGAACGAGATAGATGAGGGTTCCGCTAACAGCCGCCGAGATCGCCCAGATTACGAGATTGATGTTTTTGTCGGCCGGCTCAATACGCATCGAACTATTCCTTTTGAGGCCTCAATTTGACAAGCTGATTTGTCCGCCAGACCGGAAGGTCTGCGGCCGCACCGCACCGCGCTCATGCGCGCACGAGATTCAGCAGGTGTGACGAGAAAAGTCGCCAGGGGCCCTTGCGGACCCTGGGCTCATCCGGAGGGCACGAGCTGCTTCGCCCACTCCGATGCAAGATTCTTGATCCGCTCGTATCGCAGGGTCGCCGGCTTGCCCTTGCGGACAATGGTCGCCTTCCTGCGCTCGTCGACCGGCAAGGTCATCGCTCTCGCTACCGCCGAGCGTAGCTTCATGGAGCCATGATGGGTGAGGGTCACCAGCTCTTCGGGGTCAAAGGCCATTTTGCGCGCTCACGCTTACACGCTGGCTCAACAGGCCAGCTCACACGCCCCGAATGCCCAATCCGGAGTTTAGTCGAACTTGGTTAACGCTTAGTTGCCTGCGCTTCAGCCTCTCAACGCGCGCTGAAGGTGAGGCCGGCGCGTTCCGTCAGGCGCTTGCGTAGCGCCGCACCCATCAGCGCGCCCGGCGTCCAGATGCCGCCTTCGCCCTTAACGTCGCGCAGGAGGCAGAGCGCGCTCTCGGCGATCATTCTGCTGGTCGAGCCGTAGCCCGGATCGCGGTCGCCCGTGACCACCGCCTCGACCCGTCTGCCATCCGGTAGCTCGCCCAGGAAGAGGATGTCGTAGAAGCCCTTCTCGCGCTCCTGCCGAGAAGGGCCCGCGCCGCGCTTGAGACCGCCGGTCCCGAGCAGGGAGACCACCGTGGCGAACGCCTCCGTCGTCACGCGAGGGATGTCCCCAAGACCCGGCGCGACCGCCATCTCCTCGTAGACGAAATCCGTGCCGTAGGGGTGACCGAGCAGGAAGTTGGTGCGGTGCACGTTCTTGGTGTTGATCGGCGCCATGGGGAACGGCACCAGCAACGCGTTCATGCCCGGATCGTATTCGGGGATGAGGCCCGACGGCTGAGACGGCCCGGTGAACCCCGGCGTCAGCGCGAAGGGATCGGCGAGCAGCCGGATCAGGGCCGGATCGCGCGCGGCGGCGGCCAACGTCGCCTGGGCGCTCGCCGCGGTGCCGCCAGACATGCCGCCTCTCACCTTGCGCAGGCGGGCTTTGACCCGCCGCGCCGGACGTCCGAATTTCTCGCGCGCCTTCTCCTGCAAGGTGAGCACGCCGAGATCGAACGGGATGGAATCGAAGCCGCAGGAGAAGACGATGCGCGCGCCGGTCCGTTTCGCCTCTTCATGATGGGCGTCGATCATGCGCCGCATCCAGGCCGGCTCGCCGCACAGATCAACATAGGCCGTGCCCGTCGTCGCGCAGGCCGCCACAAGCTCGGGACCGTAGAGCTGATACGGCCCGACCGTGGTGATGATCACCGCCGCACGCTCGCACATCGAGCGCAGGCTGGCCGGGTCAGTGGCGTCCGCCTTGACCAGAGGAAGATCGTCGGGAGCGCCGATGTCGGCACGCACCTGCTGGAGCTTGTCGGTCGAGCGACCGGCAATGGCCCAGGACGGAGCATCATCGCCGCGATAGGACGCCGCCAGATATTCGGCGACGAGCCGACCGGTGTAACCCGTCGCGCCATAGACGATGAGGTCGAAGTCCCGCTTCATTGAACCGTGCCATCGCGTTTGACGGAGGATACCACAGTTCCAGCTGCGGTAGGGCGGGCAAAACGCAGGTATGCCCCCTTCAAGAGCGCGCGGCAAAGGTGGCACGGCGCAAGTGCGCTCTTGCCCACCCTACGAACCTGACGAGCGGCTGTTGAACAACGCCCGCTCTCGCTCCACCGTCTCGTGGATGTAGTCGGCAACCGCGCGGATGCGGGCGAGGTCCTTGCTGTCGGCGTGCATCAGCATCCAGAACGTGCGGGAGATCGCGACGTCGTGCGGCAGCACCGGCGCCAGCTCCGGATGCACCGTTGCCATGAAGTGCGGCAGCACGGCGATGCCGAAGCCGGAGATCGTTGCATTGAGCTGCGCGATCAGGTTGGCGCTGCGGAACTTTGCGGAGATTTTTGGCGAGACCTGCGGCAGGTAGTCGAGCTCCGGCGTGAACAGCAGTTCGTCGATGTAGCCGACGAAACGGTGCGCGGCGAGATCAGCGCGGCCGGTGATCTTTGGCGCGCGCGAAAGATATGACGGCGCGGCATAGAGGCCGAGGCTGTAGTCGAGCAGCTTGCGGCCGACAATGCGGCCTTCCTTCGGCATGGTCAGGCTGATGGCGATATCGGCCTCGCGCTTCGACAGGCTGAACAGCCGCGCAGTGGCGACCAGTTGCAGATCGAGATCGGGATACCGCTCGCCGAAGGCGACCAGCCGCGAGGCGAGGAAGTGGCTGCCGAACCCGTCGGGCGCGCCGATCCGCACGGTGCCGGTCAGATGCGCACGCGAGCCGCCGACCGCCTCCTGGTTGGCGACGATGGTCGATTCCATCGCCTCCGCGCTGTCGGCGACGCGCTGGCCGGCCTCGGTGAGGAGATAGCCGCTCTTGCGGCGGTCGAACAGCTTTGCCGAAAGTGTACGTTCCAGGCGGTCGACACGCCGGATAACCGTGGCATGATCGACGCCGAGTTGCCGGGCGGCAGCCGACACCGATCCGCCGCGCACGATGGCGAGCACGAAGCGGAAATCATCCCAGTCGATCGCGCCGCCTTGATCCAGCATTTCCGCACATCTAAGGTGCAATATCTCGGACTTGAATCCTATAAAATGCAGGTCAAAAGGGTTTGTAAAGCGACCCAGCCGGGCCAAGGGAGGTTTTCATGCGCTCAATCGGACATTTTATCGGCGGCAAGGAAGTAAAGGGCACGTCCGGGCGGACGGCCGACGTATTCGAGCCGATGACGGGAGAGGTGCAGGCCAAGGTGGCGCTGGCGTCCAAGGCTGAGATGAGGGCGGCTGTCGAGAATGCGCGCGCCGCGCAGCCGGATTGGGCCGCGACCAACCCGCAGCGCCGTGCCCGCGTGATGATGAAATTTCTCGAACTGGTGCAACGGGACTACGACAAGCTCGCCGAGCTTTTGGCGCGCGAGCACGGCAAGACCATTCCCGACGCCAGGGGCGATATCCAGCGCGGCCTTGAGGTCGTCGAGTTTGCCTGCGGCATTCCGCATCTGATGAAGGGCGAGTACACCGAGGGCGCCGGTCCCGGCATCGACATCTACTCCATGCGCCAGCCGCTCGGCGTGGTCGCCGGCATCACGCCGTTCAATTTCCCGGCGATGATCCCGATGTGGAAGTTCGCTCCCGCCATTGCCTGCGGCAACGCCTTCATCCTGAAACCCTCGGAGCGCGATCCGGGCGTGCCGCTCGAACTGGCGAAGCTGATGATCGAGGCCGGCCTGCCGCCGGGCATTCTCAATGTCGTCAACGGCGACAAGGAAGCGGTCGATGCCATTCTCGACGACCCCGACATCAAGGCGGTCGGTTTCGTCGGTTCCTCGCCGATCGCGCAGTACATCTACGAGCGCTCGGCGGCGACCGGCAAGCGCTGCCAGTGCTTTGGCGGCGCCAAGAACCACGCCATCGTGATGCCGGATGCCGACATGGACCAGACGGTCGATGCACTGATCGGCGCGGGCTACGGCTCGGCCGGCGAGCGCTGCATGGCGATTTCGGTGGCTGTGCCCGTCGGCAAGACCACCGCGGACCGGCTGATGGAAAAACTGATCCCGCGCGTCGAGGCGCTGAAGATCGGCACCTCGATCGATCCCTCGGCCGATTACGGTCCGCTGGTAACCCGTGAGGCGCTCGAGCGCGTGAAGAACTACGTCGAGATCGGCATCAAGGAAGGCGCCACGCTTGCCGTCGACGGCCGCGGTTTCAAGATGCAGGGCTACGAAAAGGGCTTCTATATGGGTGGCTGTCTGTTCGACAACGTCACCAAGGACATGCGCATCTACAAGGAAGAGATCTTCGGTCCCGTGCTCTCGGTGGTGCGCGCCCACGACTACAAGGAGGCCCTCGCACTGCCGTCCGACCATGACTACGGCAATGGCGTTGCGATCTTCACCCGCGACGGCGATGCCGCGCGCGATTTCGCGGCGAAGGTGAATGTCGGCATGGTCGGCGTCAACGTGCCGATCCCGGTGCCGATCGCGTACTACACCTTCGGCGGCTGGAAGAAGTCCGGCTTCGGCGACCTCAACCAGCATGGGCCGGATTCGATCCGCTTCTACACCAAGACCAAGACCATCACTTCGCGCTGGCCGTCCGGCGTGAAGGAGGGCGCGGAGTTCGCGATCCCGACGATGAACTGATGGTGTAGTTCCGTCATTGCGAGGAGCGCAGCGACGAAGCAATCCAGTGTGAGGAAGGTAAGCTGGATTGCTTCGCTGCGCTCGCAATGACGAGCTCCAGGGGAACAGCTTTCAAGGGCAAGGATGCACTTCGCTCTCAACGAGGACCAGATTGCCGTTCGCGACATGGCGCGGGAATTCGCTGCGGAGAAGATCGCGCCGCATGCGATCCGCTGGGACCAGGAGAAGCATTTTCCGGTTGACGTGATGCGCGAGGCGGCGAGCCTCGGCATTGGCGGCGTCTATATCCGCGACGATGTCGGCGGCTCTGACATGACGCGCTTCGACGCCGCGCTGATCTTCGAGGCCCTGGCGCAGGGCTGCCCGACCGTGTCGGCCTTCATCTCCATCCACAACATGGCCTCGTGGATGATCGACGCCTTCGGAAATGAGGCGCAGCGACGCAAATGGCTGCCCAGGCTGTGCACCATGGAGCTGTTGGCGAGCTATTGCCTGACCGAGCCGGGCTCCGGCTCGGATGCCGCGGCGCTGCGCACCCGCGCGGTGCGCGAGGGCGACCATTACGTGCTCAACGGCCAGAAACAGTTCATCTCCGGGGCCGGTGGCGGCGATCTCTATGTCGTGATGGTGCGCACCGGCGGCGAGGGGCCCGGCGGCATTTCGACGCTGGTGATCGAGGCCGACACGCCCGGGCTGTCGCTCGGCGCCAACGAGCGCAAGATGGGTTGGAACGCGCAGCCGACCCGCGCGGTGATTTTCGAGAATGCCCGCGTGCCTGTCGCGAACCGTCTGGGCGATGAAGGCATCGGCTTCAAGATCGCGATGGCCGGACTCGACGGCGGGCGCATCAATATCGCGGCGTGCTCGCTCGGCGGCGCGCAGAATGCGCTCGACAAGACACTTGCCTACATGAAGGAGCGCAAGGCGTTCGGAAAGCGGCTCGACGAATTCCAGGCATTGCAGTTCCGGCTGGCCGACATGGCGACCGAGCTGGAGGCCGCGCGGACGTTCGTGTGGCGCGCGGCAGCCGCGCTTGACCGCAAGGACCCCGACGCGACGATGCTCTGCGCGATGGCAAAGCGTTTCGGCACCGATGTCGGCTTTGAGGTCGCCAACCAGGCGCTGCAGCTTCATGGCGGCTATGGCTACCTCAGCGAATACGGCATCGAAAAGATCGTGCGCGATCTGCGCGTGCACCAGATCCTGGAAGGGACCAACGAGATCATGCGGCTGATCGTATCGCGCAAGATGATCGAGGGCGCGCGATGAGCCAGGCTGCTGCCGCTGCGGGCGCCGAGCCCGAGCTGATCGTGCGGCGCGAAGGTGCGGCCGGCATTATCAGGCTCAACCGTCCGAAAGCGATCAACGCCATGACGCTGGAGATGTCGCTCGGCATCGACGCCGCGCTCGACCAGTTCGAGGCGGACCCGGCCGTGGCGCTGATTGTGCTGGAAGGCGCCGGCGAGCGCGGACTATGCGCCGGAGGAGACATCCGCGGCCTCTGGGAAAGCTCCAAAGTGGGCGGCGATCTCGGAAAAGTTTTCTGGCGTCAGGAATACATCATGAACGCCCGGATCGCGAAATTTCCAAAGCCCTATGTCACGTTCATGGATGGGCTCGTGATGGGTGGCGGCGTCGGCCTTTCCGCGCACGGCAGCCATCGTGTGGTGACGGAGAGGACCAAGCTCGCCATGCCCGAAGTCGGTCTCGGCTTCTTCCCCGATGTCGGCGGCACCTGGCTGCTGTCACATGCGCCGGGCGAGATCGGCACCTATTTCGGCCTCACCGGCCAGACCATGAACGGGCCCGTTGCGATCCATGCCGGCTTTGCTGATGCGGTGGTGCCGTCGGGCAAGCTGCCGTTGCTGCGCGAGGCGTTGACCAAGGTTCGCTCTGGCGTGACCGCAGCCGAAGTCAGCAAGCTCATCGATGGCTTTGCGGCCGGCGAGGCGCCGGAACCCGTCGCGGCAATGCAGGCGAGTATCGACAAATGGTTCGGCCACGACCGCATGCAGGACATTGTCGCGGCCTTGCAGCGCGACGGTTCCGAGCTGGCGCAGGCGACGTTGAGCACACTTTCCGAAAAATCGCCGCGCGGCATGGTGGTGACACTCAAATTGTTGCGGCTCGCTCGCACGGCGAAGTCGCTGGAAGAATGCCTGGTGCGGGAGTATCGCGCGGCCCTGCAAGTGTTCGCCAGCGACGATTTCCGCGAGGGGGTGCGCGCGGCCGTGATCGACAAGGATCGCCAGCCCAGATGGTCGCCGCCACGCATCGAGGACGTCACGCCCGAGATGGTCGCGCCCTACTTTGCGGAGATCGGCGCGGACGAGCTGAAATTCCCTTAAATCAAAAAAGAGCGACAGCCGGAGGAAACACGACATGGCAAACATCGCATTCATTGGCCTCGGCAATATGGGCGGGCCGATGGTGGCCAATCTGGTCAA
>DASWVJ010000252.1:0-8385 GCA_036406295.1 Bradyrhizobium sp. | reverse complement strand
AAGGTATCGGCCCAGCGACCAGTTGCCGGGCCCGCAGCAGGCCAGCACGATAAATCCGCCTGACATCGCCAGGTCCTTCTGGAAATGCAATAGCTGATTATGATCGGCAAACTGCCAGTGGAACAGAACGGCGGTCAGCATGCAGAACCCGGCGAGCAGGAGGGCCGCTAACCGCGTCATGGCGCCCGTGGCGATCAGCGTGCCGCCGCCAAGCTGAAGGGCAATGACAGCCGGCAGCAGCAACGATGGCACGCCGGACTTCTGCATATAGGCGGCGGCGCCCGCATAATTGCCGATGATGCCAAAACCCTCGTGCAGGAAAATGAGAACCAGCAGAAGCCGGCCCGCAAGCAGGCCGGCATCCGTCAGGGCGCTTTCCGAAGCGCGAGGCATCAGTTGACTTTCGCCGCCTTGGTGGCGAGCGCCTTCTCCAGGTCCTCGCGTTCCTCGCAGCCTTGCGGGCACAGCTTCGTCAGGACAGCGAGCTGCTCGCGGGCCTTCGGCAGGTCGCCCATCTCGACATAGAGCTCGCCGAGATATTCGCGTGCGCCCTTGTGGTCGGCGTTGAAGTCCAGCGCCTTCTTGTAGAAGGTCAGCGCGTTCGGGTAGTCGCCGAGCTTGCGCAGGCTGAAGCCCATCAGGTTGTAGACATCGGCATGCTGGTTGGTGTCGGCGAGAACCTTGAGCTCGGCGAGCGCACCCCGGTAGTCAGCGGCCTTGATCTTGGTCCTGACGGAGGAGAGATCGGGAGCATCCGACGAGTTCATGTTGTCGACGGCGAGCGCTGGGATCGATCCGACGATCGCAGCGGCCGGCGCGGCAAACAGGCCGAGGGCCAGAAGCAGCGCGTAACGGCTGCGGCTTTGAGTAGAGCACATGGGAATATCCTTTCCTTCGAGAGCGTAGTTGGGGCCGCTATGCCTGTACCGGCGAGAACACATAGCCCGCGCCGTCCTTGGCGAAGGTGCCGGCGCCGGGGAACGGGAAATGCGCCCCGCAGATCGCCATCTTGTCGGCAATGACGCGATCGATGAGCTTGCGGCGGGTCTCCACGGCGAGCGGTCCGTCCTGGTCATAGGCGCCCTGCCATTCCGGATGCGGCGCGAGCAGCGCCGGGACATAGGCGACGTCGTTGGAGATCATCAGCTGCTGATTGCCTGATGCGAGCAGGAAGGCTGAATGACCCGGCGTGTGGCCGGGCGTATTCACAAGCCGCACGCCCGGCACGACCTCCGTCTCACCTTCGACGAGCCGGAAATTTTTCCAGGTGGGGAATACCGACTGAATACGGGCGCCGAGCGGCCTGCGCGCCTCGGGCAGCTTCTCCACGCGCCCCGGCTCGGTCCACCAGCGATATTCGGCGGCGCTGACGATCAGTTCGGCGTTGGGATACTTCGGGGCATTGGTGCCCTTCTCCATCAAGCCGAAGATATGATCGGGATGGAAGTGCGAGATCAGCACGGTGCTGACCTTTGCGGGGTCAATTCCCGCACCCTTCAGATTGTCGGGCAGGCTGACGGCGGTCGGCTGCCACTGGCCGACGCCGGAGCCGGAATCGACCATGACGAGCTTGTCGCCCATCTTCAACACGATGACGGTAAGCGGGATCGGCATATAGTCGGTGGTCATGCCGGCAGCCGCCAACGCGGCCTTGGTTTCGTCGATGCTGGCGTTCTTGATGAAGGCCGGATCGTGCGGCTTCTTCCAGATGCCGTCATAGAGCGCGGTAACCTCCACCGATCCGACCTTGTACCTGTAAATGCCCTTGCCGGCTTCTGGAGCGGGCTGGGCCAGTGCAGGTCTGACAATGGAGAAGCGGGAATTCAGGCCGAGCGCGGCTGCCAGGCCCGCGCTGAGCACGACATCACGACGCGACATGTTCAACATGGAGACTCCCTTTCCGATGGCTGGGCGCCAGAGGCGGCTTTGGGTTGCGACGTGGCAGTTGATTGGTTGGCGGGAGCCGTTATTCCCACCACCGCTCAATCAGGCTTGGCCGCCGATCACGATCGCGTTAGCCGCGCATAGCGGCGCGAGGACGGGAATAAATCGCGTTCCCAGCCGATCATCTCCCCGCAAGCCCGGCCGGGCGATGGAGCGACGAGCGGACGATCAAGGTTGAGTAGCGGTCCAAACCAAGGCATCACAGCCCTGCCCGCCCGGTGGCCTGCCGCCGGCCGGGCGCAGTCATCCGCCAGTGCCGGGCCAAGGGCGATGCCGGTCAAGATTGTCGATAACGATCCCGAACGGGCGCGGCGCTTTCGCGAGCTGGCGCTGCCACATCTGGACGACGTCTATACGCTCGCGCGCTATCTGCTGCGTGACGCAAGCGACGCCGACGACGCGGTTCAGGAATGCTATTTGCGCGCACTGAAGCATTTCGACAGCTATCGCGGGCCGGCGATCAAGCCATGGCTGTTCGCGATCCTGCGCAATGTCTGCCACGCCGAATATGCGCGCCGCGCCAGCGCCCCGGGCACGGGCGCAGACGGACTGCCCGAGGACGCCGAACGGACACCGATGTGGCATGAGACCCAGGAGACGCCCGAAGCCGGGCTGGTGAAGCAGCACGACGCAAGCACGATCCGAAAGCTGATCGCGGGCCTCGCCGAGCCGTTTCGGGAAACCTTCGTGCTGCGGGAGATCGAAAACCTTTCCTACCGCGAGATCGCCGATGTCGCGGAAGTGCCCGTGGGCACCGTGATGTCGCGCCTCGCGCGCGCCCGCGCCATGCTGCGGTCGGCATGGCTTGCGGAACAGGAGCCGAAGAAATGACCTGCGACGAGGCTGAAATCCTGCTGCATGCATTGATCGACAGCGAGCTCGATGCCTCCCATGCGCGCGAGGTCGAGGCGCATCTTGCCACTTGCGCCAAATGCAGCGCCGCTGCACGCGATTATCGCGAGATGAAAAAGGCGATCGCCCAGGGCGGCCTGCGCTACAAAGCCCCGCCGGAGCTGCGCCGCCGCATCGAAGCCTCGCTGCCTCAGGCGCAAGCGCCGACGCGCCGCACGCTGCTGAAGGGATTTGCCATGGGCTCGGCGGTGTCGGCGATCGCAGCGAGCGGCCTGTTTGCGATCGTGCTGCGCGGCGACGATGAGGAGCGCCTGCAGACCGCGTTCGTGTCGGCTCATCTGCGTTCACTGCAGGCGGGTCACCTGACCGACGTCGTCTCCACCGACCAGCACACGGTAAAGCCGTGGTTCAACGGCAGGCTCGACGTCTCCCCTCCCGTGATTGATCTCGGCCCGCAGGGATTTGCCTTGATCGGCGGCCGGCTCGACTATGTCGATGGCCGTCCCGTCGGCGCGGTGATCTACCGCCGTCGCCAGCACGTCATCAACCTGTTCGTGGCGCAGGGCGCGAGCAGCGAACCCCGCGCGGCAACGATGGAAACGGTACAGGGATTCAACATCCGTCACTGGAGCGAGCGCGGTCTTGACTATTGGGCCGTCAGCGATCTGGCGACGGACGAACTTGCGAATTTCGGCGACAGATTCGAAGCGGCCACGCGTGCAGCGGGATAAATCGCGCCGTGATTGCGAGCGAAGCGTCTTGTCCGCCGCAGCTTGCAGAGCGAAGGCGGAAGCAATCCATCTTGCCGCAAGGAAGAGTGGATTGCTTCGCCGCTTTTGCTCCTCGCAATGACGACTGTCGTTATCGTGCGCGATGAGACCGCGGCGTGACCGCGCGATGCCGCACCTGCGGCGCCGGCGTCACCACATTGTAATACGCGTTCGCATCGAGCGGGCGATAATAGCCGGACCGGCCGGCAAGCACGTCGGCATTCGGGTGATAAAAGGAATACAGGCCGGGCTCCTGGACAGCCGCCTGCGCGAACACCGGCGTTGCGACGGCCGACATCAAGAAAGCGGCTGTGAGAGCCGAAATCGTCCTTGTCATGGTGATAATTCCTCAAGAAACGGGAGATATCACCTATGTGGTGCAGCTTGCAAAACGCGGCATCCATCTCACCGCGAATTTACGCATACGCACGACGCCGTGAAGACGGGACGTTTTTGTTCGCAGCAACGACCGCAGTAGAACGGAAATACTGCAACGGCACGCTGCAAGAGCTTTTTCACCTGCCCGGCGCTGTGACTATTGCTGCGGAGGGAAGCGCTCGAATACCGGCAGTTCGTGCGCACGCTCCATCCAGCCGATCCGCTCGGCAATCTGGACGTGCACTACGGGGGCAACGATATCGGGGTCGTCATACGTCGCGCTTTGCACGTCGATGATCCCCGGCAACACCTGCTCATTCACGTAGAAAAGCCCGGTCCCGCAATCGGCGCAAAAGTGCCGGCGGCCGTGTTCGGAAGACGCATAAACCTTCGGCTCGCCCTGCGTCACCTTGACCGCATCCGCCGCATACATCGCCCAGCCCACCATCGGCGCGCCGGCATGCCGCCGGCAATCGTTGCAATGACACAGCGCGTGCACGATCAGGTCGCCCTCCACCTCGTAACGAATCGCGCCGCAATGACAGCCGCCGGTAATGCGCATGGGTTCTCTCCTCGTTTCGAGCTCGCAACGGCACTACCAGACGTATCCGTCGAAACTACGACGATCGGCATCGCAGGGCGGATAGCGAACGGCGCAATCCGCCGATGATTGCCCGGAGTTGTGCGACGAGCGACGGATTGCGCTAACGATAATCCGCCCTACGCCGTTACGCCGACTTCCTGACGGCGTTGTCGACCAGCGTCTTGCCGAGCGACCAGATCGCGCCAGGCACCTTGTGGCTCGCGGCGATCACTGCGTCGAAGGAATTGGCAATCCACTTGCAATCCTCTTCGGTGATCACGAGGGGCGGCAGCAGCTTGATGGTGTGACTGCCGTGGCCGGCGACCTGGGTCAGGATCTTGTGGTCCTTGAACAGCGGCACGGTGATGAGCTGACAGAACAGGCCCTTGTTCGCGGTCTCCAGCACGTTCCACGACGCGCGCAGCCGCAGCGATTTCGGCGGGCCGAATTCGACGCCGAGCATCAGGCCCTTGCCCCGAACTTCCTTCATCAACTCGTAGCCCGGCACCAGCCGCGTCAGCGCCATCTGCAATTCGGCGCCGCGCTTGGCGGCCTTCTCGATCAGATTTTCGGCCTTGATCACCTCGAGCGTGGCGATGCCGGCGGCCATCGCCAGATCGTTCTTCGCGAAGGTCGAGCCGTGCACGACGGCACGATCCATCTGGTTGAAGATCTTGTCGAAGATGTTCTTGCGCGTCAGCAGCGCGCCGACCGGCACGTGACCGCCCGACAGCGCTTTTGCCAGCAGCACCATGTCGGGCTCGACGTTCCAGTGTTCGACCGCGAGGAACTTGCCGGTGCGACCGATGCCGGTCTGTATTTCGTCGGCGATGAACAGCGTGCCGTATTTGCGGCAGAGCGCGAGCGCGCCGGGAAGAAACTCGTCGGTCGGCAGATTGACGCCCTTGCCCTGGATCGGCTCGACGATGAAGGCCGCCACTTGCCTGGACGACAACGCGCGCTCGAGGCTTGCGAGATCGTTGAACGGGATCGGCGTGCAGCCTGGCAGCAACGGCTCGAAGCCAAGGCGGAAATTCGGATCGTCCGTCAGCGAGAGCGCGCCGTAGGACAGGCCATGAAAAGCATGGCCGCAATAGACGATGCCCGGACGCCCGGTCGCGCCGCGCGCGAACTTGATGGCCGCCTCCACCGTCTCGGCGCCGGAGTTGGCGAAGAACACCTTGTCCAGATATGGCACATGTTCCACAAGTCGCTCAGCCAGAATGCCCGCGAGCGTCGACACATCGAACTGCACCAGATTGGGCATGTCGGCATCGAGCACGCTCTTCAATGCCTGGCGTAGCGCCGGATGGTTCCGGCCGATTGCGAAAACGCCAAAACCGCTCAGCAAATCGAGATATTTGGCGCCGGCGCGGTCGTAGAGGTACTGGCCTTGGCCTTTCTGGAATCCGACGTCGTAGCCGATGGTCTTCAATACGCGCACGAACTGTTCGTTCAGGTAGCGCGTATGCATGGCGCTGCGCTGGGATTCGCGCGCCGCAAACATCTCGGAAACGTCAAAATTCGAATTTAAGGCCATTGGTTAGTTACGTCGGTTGATAGCTGCTTCGTCAACTGAAAATGCCGAATGCGGCGTTTTGACCTCCGCTCAGACCAGCCACTTAAGCACAGGTTCGGATCATGTTGCACTGCCTAAGATCGTTCGCGCGCACAATAGCTTTTTCGGGATTTATTTTCGCGACAGGCCTGGGCACGGGGTCGGCGTTCGCCGCCGACCCCACCGGCGACTGGCGGGTTGCCGACGGTGTCGCCAACATCCGGGTGGCTCAGTGCAATGGCAACATGTGGGGCGTCGTGTCTTGGGAGAAGACCCCGGGCGGGCGCGATTCGCACAATCCCGACGCGGCCAAGCAGAACCGGCCGACGCTGGGCATGCCGATCCTGCTCAACATGAAGAAGAAGCCCGGGACCGATGCCTGGGAAGGCCAAGTCTACAACGCCAAGGACGGCCAGACCTACAGCTCGACCATCAAGCCGGTCGGCAACGATCAGCTCGAGATTCAGGGCTGCGTGCTCGGCTTCCTGTGCGGCGGCGAGACCTGGACCCGCGTCGGTCCGCCAATCCCCTCGAGCCCCGCCAACAGCATGGCCAAGGGCGCAGCGAAGGGCGCGACCGCTCAGCCCCAGGCCGCAGCGCCCGCCCCTGCCCCGAAGACTACGGGTTCCACCGCGCCGGCGCGTAAGCAGGCAGCCGGCCAAGCGAACGATTCCGTTGGCGACATCTGCCTGCTCGCCGATGTGACGCAGTCTACTCGCTGATGTGACGCGGCTTGCCCATCAGCGCAGGCTGGAACAAGAGCACCGCCGCGAGCGTGGTCACGAGCGAAAGCGCAAGCAGCTTGCCCATGCTCGCGGTGCCGGGATGACTTGATAGCCACAGGCTGCCGAAAGCGGTCGCGGTGGTCAGCGCGCTGAAGAAGATCGCGCGCGTCAGCGACGTCTGCAGCAGGTTCGTCCTGCCCTCGCGCCACGCCACGACATAATAGATCTTGAATGCGACGCCGATGCCGAGCAAAAGCGGCAGCGCGACGATGTTGGCGAAGTTGAGCGGGAGCCCGATCAGCACGCAGATTTCCAGCGTCACCGCGCCGGCCACCAGCAGCGGCACCAGAGTCATCAACACGTCGGTGAAACGGCGCAGCGTGATCCAGAGCAGCAGGCTGATCACCACCAGCGCCCAGATGCCGGCGTGGATGAACGCCTTCACGATAGTGTCGCCGGATTTCAGGATCGATACCGGGCCGCCGATCGCGGTCGGCTCGGCGGCAAGCACCGCGTCGGCGAATCTGCGCAAGTTGTCGTTGTCGTTGGGATCGCCCTTCGGGAGCACCTCGACACGGATCAAGCCGTCCTTGGCCTTCCAGGCGCTCACCAGTTCGTGCGGCAGGTTCTCCAGCGTGATCGATTGCGCCGTCAGCAGCGCCTTAACCCCATCCAGCGTCAGCTTCAGCGGCGCGACGAACACGTTCTGTGCCTTGTTCCGCGTCGCCTGATCGGCGTCGGCGAGTTTTTGCAGAGCGTCCGCCAGCCGGCGCGAAGCAACCGCACCCGGCCCCTTGCCATCGCCCGCGGTCCTGCGCAGCGCGTCGACCGAGCTTTTCAGCGATTCGACATTTTCGGAGTCCGACGGCGCCGGATCGACGGACTCCGGGTTAAGCACCGGCATCAGGGCTCTTGCAGCCTTCTCGATCAGCTTCAGCTTCGCCGGCTGGTCCGTCGGCATAAAGCTGTCGAGCGAGCGTACGGTCGCCACTTCCGGCAGTTTCTCGAGCTTGGCCTGGATTCTCTTGGCGTCGGCTTCCGAATGGGTGAGCACGTTGATGGCGTTGGCGCCCGTGTTCGGATCCTTGCGCAGGTCGAGGAAGGTCGCGATCGATTCGGCCTTCGGGTTGCGCAGGTTCATCGGGTTGAAGTCGAACTTCATGAAGTAGAGCAGCGGGAGGCCGCCGAGCGCGAGCAGCAGGGTGCCGCCGACGATCAGCACGCGGTGCGTCTCCAGGAAGTGATCGAGCGGCGCCAGGAAGGCGTAGCCGACGGGCTCCGGCTCGCCGGGCGGGTTCAGAAGCTTGAGCAGCGCCGGCAGCACGGTGATGCTGGACACGAACGCCACCAGCATGCCGACACCGGCGATCTGTCCGAGCTCCGAAATGCCCTTGTAGTCGGTCGGCATGAAGCAGAGGAAGCCCGCCGCGGTGGCCATCGCCGCGAGCGACAGCGGCACCGCCGAGCGCTTGGCGGCCAGCACCAGCGCGCCCGAGAGGTCATTGTGCTTGTAGCGCTCGGAGCGATAGCGGACGCTGTACTGGATGCCGAAATCGACGCCGAGGCCGACGAACA
>DASWVJ010000251.1:0-2374 GCA_036406295.1 Bradyrhizobium sp. | reverse complement strand
AGGAAATTGTTGAGCACGGCGTTCGCCGCCAGGATCGTGTCGCCGGAGCGCGCGCCCTGCGCGGTGAAGAACAGGAACGCCGTAATGAGCGCCGCAGTCCGGATCATGATATCGCGGTTGACCGTGAGCATCCGCAACAGCTTGTCGCGCTCGAACAGGTGGGCGCGCGAAAGCGGCGGATGGCCCGACGTCAGCCGCTGCGCGATCACGCCGCCGATGGCGAGGCCCGCGGCTTCGGCAATCACGGCGGCGATCGCAGCGCCCGCAATGCCGAGATCGGCGACCAGCACCAGCACGATCGTCGCGATCATGTTGATGACGTTGATCGCGATCTGCACGCCCAGCGCCAGCGTGGCGCGGGCCTGCCCGATCAGCCAGCCCAGCACCACATAATTCGCAAGCGCCAGCGGGGCCGACCAGATACGGATGATGAAGTAGGTTTTCGCAGCCCGCGTCACGCCTTCGCTGCCGCCCATCGCGCCGAGCAGGATCGCGGCGAGCGGTACCTGCAACGCGATCAACGCCAGGCCGACGATTCCGGCCACGATCAGCCCACGCACCAGGATCGCATGCAGTTCCCCGGTTTCACCGGCGCCGAGCGATTGCGCGGTAAAGGCGACCGTGCCCATGCGCAGGAAAGCAAACAGCCAGAACAGGCAGTCGAAGATCACGGAGGCCATTGCAACGCCGCCGAGCAGCGTCGCGTCGCCGAGCCGGCCGATCGCGGTGGTCGAGACGATGCCGATCAATGGCGTCGTCAGGTTCGCGATCATCGCAGGTCCGGCGATGGCGAAGACCTGTCTGGTGGTGACTTTCGAGGGGGAATTCACGGGCCAGCTACAGTTCGACGATCATGCCGTCCTTTGCAGCAGAGTAGGGCAACTTGTCCAGTCTGCCCAGCATGTCGTCGCTCATATGGGTGAGGATCAGCCGTTTTGCATTGATTGCACCGAGATGCGCTTCCAGCGTTTTCAGGCTGAGATGGTTCTTCACGATCCTGTCGTAATAATAGGCTTCCGCGATGAAGAGATCGGCGTTGCTGGCGGCCGGAATCAGCGTCGCCGTCCATTCGGTGTCGGCGCTGTAGCAGATCACCCTGCCTTCGGCTTCGATGCGATAGGCGAGGAACGGTCCGCCGGATTCGCCATGTACGACCGGGTAGGGTGTCACGGTTACGCTGCCGAAGCTGCGGGTTTCTTCCGGCTTGAGCTCGGTGACGGAAAGCTCAAAACGCTGCGGCGTCCTGGAGGAATGTTCGAACATCACCTCCATCGCGGCCTTCAGCTTTGCTTCGATGCCTTGCGGGCCTGCAATGACCAGCGGCCGGGCGCGCCGGGCGAATTGCGCATCAACCAGCAGAAACGGCAACCCGGCGAAATGATCGCCGTGGAAATGCGTGATGAGGATCAGCTCGATTGGCTCGCGCGCGATACCGAGCCGCTTCAAGGCCGGCAGCGAAGAGGCGCCGCAATCGATCAGGAAATTGACCGCGGCGCCCGTGACATGGAAGCAGGTGTTGTATCGGCCGCCGGAGCCGAACGCGTCGCCGCAGCCGACGAATTGCAGTTGCATCGGCAGCGGGCCTCCGTTTTCCGGCGACGACTAGCGCCTGCCAAAGACTCGCGTCAGCAGCCAGACCGGGATCACGATCACCGCGCCGAGCAGGAAGTAGCGCCACAGCCAGTTGATGGCGTCGAAGCCGAGGTCCCACAGCCGCTGGAACAGCATACGGATGGAATACAGGATGTTCCAGGGATCGAAGCCGATCGCGGCAAGCACGACGCCGACCAGGATCGACAGCAGGATCAGCCGGAATGCCACCGCCAGCGGCGTGCCGCCGAGAAAGCGGTACAGGCCGTCATTGCTGGCCGGCAAATCCCTGACGTCGTTCGGCATCGAAATCTCCATCGCGTATCCATGCCTATTATAGGCACGGCGGGGCAGATGGGGAACCCGCGCCCGCGCGTCAATAGTGGCCGGCGGCCCGAGGAACTTAATTTCCTGTCACAGTCTTTAACATGCGTTCCAGCGTCTCCAGCCGGTCGGCCTCGCGCGGCGGCTTGTCCCAGCGCAGCCGGTTGATGCGGGGAAAGCGCATGGCGACCCCGGATTTGTGCCGTGGCGAACGCTGCAGTCCTTCGAACGCCACTTCCAGCACCAGGCCCTGCTCCGGCTCGTGCACGACATGGCGGACGGGGCCGAATTTTTCCGTGGTGTTACGGCGGACGAAGCGGTCGATCTGCAACAGCTCCTCGTCGGTGAAGCCGAAATAGGCCTTGCCGACCGGCACCAGCTGCTCGCCGTCCTCGCCATCGGCCCACACACCGAACGTGTAGTCGGAATAGAAGGACGAGCGCTTGCCATGGCCGCGCTG
>DASWVJ010000250.1:0-7101 GCA_036406295.1 Bradyrhizobium sp. | reverse complement strand
CCCGGCGTCGTCGCCATGGCTGCCGACGATCACTCGCTGCTCTACGAAGGGGCGGTCGGCCTGCGCGGAGCCGGCACTGACGCGCGCATGACGACCGACACGATCTTCCGCATCGCCTCGATGGTGAAGCTGCTGACGTCGGTGGCGGCAATGCAGCTTGTCGAGCGCGGCAGGCTGAAGCTGGACGAACCGGCCGGCAATGTCGATCCGATGCTGACGGCGCCGCACATCCTCACCGGATTCGACTCCGGCGGCGCGCCGGAGCTGCGCGAAGCGCGCGAGCATCTCACACTGCGCAATCTGCTGACGCATACCTCGGGCTTGTCCTATCCGCTGTGGGACGCCAACGCGCTGCGCTATGTCCGGTTCGCGCGCAGCAAGAAGGGCAAGGATCTGCCGCGCATGCCGCTGATGTTCGAGCCGGGCGCGAAATGGGCCTATGGCGGCAGCATCGACCGCGTCAGCCGCATGATCGAGATCGCGAGCGGACAGCGCATCGACCACTATTTCCGTGACAACATCACGGGCCCGCTCGGCATGAACGACACCGGCTTCACCATTACGGAGACGCAGCGCGGCCGGCAGGCTCGGCTGCACCGGCGCGGCACGGACGGAAAACTGGTGGCACAGCCGTTCGAGAAGCTGGAGACGCCGACCGCCTTCTCGGGCGGCGGCGGCATCTATTCCACCGCGCCCGATTATCTGCGGCTGCTGCAGGCGCTGCTCAATGGCGGCAGCCTCGACGGCGCGAAGATCCTCAAGACCGAAGCCGTGGCCCAGATGGCGGTCAACCAGATCGGCAATCTCCAGGCCGGCATCATGAAGACGACCAACCCGGCGCTGTCGAATGATGTCGACTTCTTCCCGGGCACGCGTCTGCGCTGGGGGCTTGGCCACATGATCAATGCCGATCCCGTGCCCGGCGGCCGCCGGGCCGGCAGCCTGACCTGGGCGGGACTCTACAACACCTACTACTGGGTCGACCCGGCGACGCGGGTGGCCGGCGTCATCCTGATGCAGATCCTGCCGTTCGCCGACCGGCAGGCCCTGGGGGTTTATCGGAAGTTCGAGCAGGGCGTTTGCCGGGCCGCCGGGCGGGCCTGACTGCCGATGACAAACTCAGCCTGCCTTGGCTGCACCGCGCCTCTTCCGGACGGCCGCTGCGGCGTCGGCCAGATAGAGCAGGGGAATGGCGAGCGGGCCGATCACGGCTGCCGTCCATACCCAGCGGGATTGGCTGCGCCCGCGCTCGCGGGCGAGGTAGCCAACGACGAGCATTGACCCCAAGGCCAGTGCAACGAGCAGAATCGGGTCCATCGGCGCCTCCGGCTGGTTCGAAGATACCACCGGGCTGGGAGGGATGACGGTCACCCAGGTAACAACCATGTGAACGGCGCCGGCAGCCCGGTTTATTCCGCTGCCATCCGTAATGTTTTGACGCAGAACCTTTTTGCCCGTTGGGAGACATAATTAAACGGCGCTACTTTTGGGGCTCTTGCTGCATGACGACCTTCCGTCCAACGGAAATCCATCAATTCGCAATTCAAGCCAAGCTCAACTTCGCCCTCGGGGCTTGTGTTTATGACGATGTCTTTGCCGGCTTCGAGGTGCTGGAGATCGTCGACGACGAGCTCCGCGGCTGGGCCACGTCGGAATACCGCGCGGCGGTCATCGACATCCATTTCTCCGCCGAGTTGGCCCGGATTGCACAAGCCGTCACGGGACGGCCGGTCCGGCGAACCAGCTTCGTGCTGCGCGGCCTGAAGCACGATACGGACGAGCAGCCCGCCTGGGATGATGGCGCGGACACCTCATACGCAACCGCCTTCTTCGCGACCACATCCAAGCGCCGGGCCATCGTTGCGCGCCACAAGGGCGTGAGGTCGTTGCGCAAGAAGCTGCTGCGATCGAGGTCATAGATATCGGCGCGAAAGCCGCGGATTGACGGCGGGCGATCGTGCCTCCGGTTGCGTCAAGGCCCGATCGCGTTCCTTGCCACCACGTCCCGGTAAAACGCCGCGCTCAGCTTCGGCGTGCGCACCTGCGTCTGGAAATCGACGTGATAGACGCCGAAGCGCTTCTCATAGCCGAAGATCCATTCGAAATTGTCCATCAGGCTCCAGAGGAAGTAACCCTTGACCGGAACGCCTTCCGATGTCGCGCGCTGCAACTGGGTGAGATAGTTGCGCAGAAAGCTGATGCGGTCGAGATCGAAAACCTTGCCGTTGTCGCGCAGCTTGTCCTCGGAGGACGTGCCGTTCTCGCTGATGTAGATGGTATCGATGTTCCAGATCTTGGCGGCGATCTTCGGCGCCCAATAGATCACCTCGGGACCGATGCGCAGCCACTCCGAGTTCATGTGCGGGAAGGAGGACGGGAAGGGCAGCACGTCCCAGCCGGGCTTCTTGTCGGATGCGGCGATGTAGAATTGCGGCGCGTAGATGTTGAGACCGACGAAATCGGTCTTCGAGCCGATGATCTTCAACTCCTCGGGCGTGAACTTCGGCGCGTCCTTGCCGGAAAATTCCAGGAAGCCGTCGGTGTATCTGCCTTCGAGGGTCACTCCGAGCAGTGCGGCGTTCAGCTCCCGTGTCGCCATCTCGGTGGCATGGATGTGCTCGGGCGTGGCAAAAACCGGCACGCAGGCTGCGATGTTCTCGGCCATGCCGACTCTCGTGCCCTTGCGCGCGCTGGCGCGGATCGCCTGTACGGCCAATCCGTGGCCGAGCACGACGTTATGGCGTGCCTGGTTCAATTCGCCGGTCGGCAGTTTAAGCCCGGGCGCGTCGATGCCCCAGCCGTAGCCGAAATTGAGGAAGCGTCCGGCCTCGTTGATGGTGAAGATGTTCCTGACCCGGTCGCTGATGCGCGCGGCGACATAGCCGGAATAATCGCCGAACGCCTTTGAAGTCTCGCTGGAACGCCAGCCGCCGACGCGGTCTTCCAGCGCCTGCGGCAGATCCCAGTGATAGAGCGTCGCATAGGGTTCGATGCCGTTTGCGAGCAGTTCATCGATCAGGCGGTTGTAGAAATCCAGTCCCTTGGGATTGGGCGTCCCGGTGCCTTCGGCAAATACGCGCGGCCACGCAATGGAAAAGCGGTAAGCCTTGACGCCGAGCGCCTTGATCAACGCTACGTCCTCCTTGTAGCGGTGATAATGCTCATTGGCGCGGTCGCCGTTGCTGTGATCGGCGATCTTGCCGGCGGTGTGCGAAAAGGTGTCCCAGATCGAAGGGCCGCGGCCGTCCTCGTTGACGGCGCCCTCGATCTGGTACGACGAGGTCGCGGTGCCCCAGACGAAGCCTTTGGGAAACGGAGCGGGCGTAAAGTAGTCCTGTGCCGGCCTGCCTTTCTTCTCCGCCGCCGCCGTCGGCATCGCCAGGCCGAGCGCGGAAAGGCCGGCGAGTTTGGCAAGCTGCCGGCGCGAAAATTTCAGATTCATCGAATGAGCCTCACGGATCGATCTGATAGGCGGAAATCCGGTCGATCTCAAATGCGACCGAGTCGGGCGAGTCCGCTGCGACAAACCCGACTCCGACGAAATATTTTGCGCCCATCGCCAGATTGACGATCATGTACATCGGTTCGACAAAGCTGACGGGCACCTTTATGTCGGCGACCGGCTTGCGATCGATGAAGTAGGTGATGCGATCAGGCTGCCACAACGCACCATAGTCGTGGAACGCGGTGACGGCATCGGGCACGCTGAAGTCGAATCCGCAGCTGTGTACCTTCTGGGTTTCGAAAATCCGCCAGTGCGTGGTCATCACCACGTTTCCCGGGCGCTGGCCACGGCCTTCCATCACGTCAATCTCGGGTGGCCAGCCGCCGTCGTCGGCCAGCATCCAGAACGCCGGCCATACCGCGGCGCCGGCGGGAATCTTGGAGCGAATTTCGAAGTAGCCGTATTTCTGCGCGAACGAGCCCTGTGTCGTCAGGATGCCCGAGGTGTATTCGTTGTTGAACAACACCTCGCGCAACTCCGGCGGCGTGCGCGTCGCCGTGATCGACAGCACGCCGTCATTCACCTTGAAGGGATCGAGTCCGAGCGGTTTGGTACCACGGCCGCTGTAGCGGGGATCGACATAGATCTGCTGCTCACCGTTCCAGGTCGACTTGCGCCTGAAATCGGAGCCGTCGCCGCCCCAGTAGCGCGCCTCCGGCCAGGCCGCGCCGCCCGCGTAATGCGGCGCCCACTTCCCCTTCGACAGCGGATGCTCATCGAAATCGTCGTGGAAGGTCCGGTGCAGGGACACCGCGTTGAACAGCGTGCCGGCCGCATTGATTTGGCGGCATCGCTCGTCCGCCGGATCGCTCGGCACGAGCAGCGAGATTTGCGTCGGCGCAAGCCGCTGCATCTCCTGTCCCAGCGCGGGCGGGGATACCAGGACGGCGGCGACGATCAGCAACATGCGCGGCTTCAAGCTGGCCTCGCTCACTCTGCTCAATGGTCGGCGCATTTAACCGTTCGCCGCGGCGGCGGGCAAGAAAACGACGACGGACAAGGGTTTGCCCCGGTTCCGGGCACGTGTGACTTTTTGCACATAAGGCGCGGGCGCGTCCGCCTAGGGTCGATGTCAGGCGGATCGAACGATGTTTTCTTGAAATCCCATCCCGTCTGTGGGGCTGAACCCAAAGGGGCTTCCAATGAAGAAGATTGCCTTGATGCTGGTCGCCGCCGCGACGCTCGCGGCTTCCGTTTCTGCGCCCGCCGAAGCGCGTCGCTTGCGCGTGGTGCGTCCGGCTGCTGCGGTCGCTGCGGCGACTGCTGCCGCGATTGCCGCCGACGCTTACTTCAACGGCTATGGCTACTACGCTCCCGGCGTCGCCTATTATGGCGGCCCCGGTTACTACGGCTATCCGGTCGTTCGTTACGGCTGGTGATGCCCGCGGGTGGCCCGGAGATCCTGGCTCCGGGCCATCTCGTCTTGAGGTGCGTTTGACCTGCTCGCGCTCCAGGTTCTAAGATCGGTCGTCATGACCGACTTCCACGGCGTTTTCCCCTACCTCGTTTCCCCCATCGATCCATCAGGCCAGATCCGCACGAAGGTGCTGGAGAGGCTTTGCGACGATCTCATTGCGGCCGGCGTGCACGGCTTGACGCCGCTCGGCTCGACCGGCGAGTTCGCCTATCTCAATGCGGCGCAGCGCACGGCGGTGGTCGAGGCCACCATTGCGGCGGCAAAACGCCGCGTGCCTGTGGTCGCGGGCGTCGCCTCGACCTCGACGGCGGACGCGGTGACGCAGGCAAAGGCGTACCAGAAGCTCGGCGCCGACGGCATCCTCGCGATTCTCGAAGCCTATTTCCCGCTCCCTGACGGTGGTGTCGAAGCCTATTTCCGCGCAATCGCGGATGCCGTCGATATTCCCGTCGTGATCTACACCAATCCGCAATTCCAGCGCTCGGACCTGACGCTTGACGTTATCGAGCGCCTCGCTGCGCATCCGCGTATCGGCTACATCAAGGATGCCTCCACCAACACCGGGCGGCTGCTTTCGATCATCAATCGCTGCGGCGACCGGATCAAGGTGTTCTCCGCCTCCGCTCATATCCCTGCCGCAGTGATGCTGATCGGCGGCCTTGGCTGGATGGCGGGGCCGGCCTGCATCATCCCGCGGCAGAGCGTCGAGCTCTACGAACTCGGCCGTGCAAAACGCTGGGACGAGGCGATGGTGCTGCAGCGAAAGCTGTGGCGCGTCAACGAGGCCTTCGCTCGCTTCAACCTCGCTGCCTGCATCAAGGCGGGGCTCGCGATCCAGGGCTATGACGTCGGCGATCCGGTGCCGCCACAGGCGGCGCTGACGGCCGAGCAGCGCAAGATCGTCGAAGCGGTGCTGCGCGAGGTCGGGTGAGACTACTCCACGTCGTCATTCCGGGGCGCCGCGGAGCAGCAAGCCCGGAATGGCGGAGCACGTTGTCCAGCGACTAAAATCCGCTAAAACCCCCGCCGCCAATAACCAATAAAAAGACCTGAAGGACGATCGAATGAACATTCTTCCCGGCAATCTGCGTTTTGGTGCGGGCAAGCCCATCAAGCGTTTGGAAGACCAGCGGCTGCTCACGGGGAAGGGTGCGTTCATCGACGACAAGCCGGAGGACGGCGCGCTCTGGCTCCACGTGCTGCGCTCGCCGCATGCGCATGCGAAGATTCTTTCGATCGACACGGCTGATGCGGCGAAGATGCCCGGCGTTGCCGCGATCTATACCGGAGCCGATCTCGTCAAGGACGATATCGGCACGCTGCCCACGCTGGATATTTTCAAGCGCCCGGACGGCTCGCCGATGACGGTGCCGCCGCGACGCCTGTTGGCGCATGAAGTCGTGCGCTTCGTGGGCGAGGCGGTTGCCGCCGTGGTTGCGAAGTCGCGGCTGGAGGCGCAGACGGCGGCGGAGGCCATCGCCGTTGATTACGAAGTGCTGCCGTCGGTGGTCGATCCCCTGGAAGCCACGAAACCCGGCGCGCCCGTGGTATGGCCGCAGGCGCCCGACAATATCGTGGCCGCGATGAGCTATGGCGATGCTGCCAAGGTCGAGGAAGTCTTCTCCAAGGCTGAGCACACGGTGTCGCTCGAGATCGTCAGCCAGCGCCTGGTGCCGTCGGCCATGGAGCCGCGCTCGACCATCGCTGAAATTGAAAAAGGAACGGGGCGGCTGCTCCTGCACACGCAGTCGCAAACGCCGGGTTCGACCCGCGACCTCCTGGCCGGCGCGATCCTGAAGCGTCCGCCGGACAGCGTGCGCGTGCTGGTCGGCGATATCGGGGGCGGTTTTGGCCAGAAGACCAGCCTCTATCCGGAAGACGGTATCGTGGCCTATGCCGCGACCAGGCTGAACAGGAAGGTCCGCTGGCGCGGCGACCGCAGCGACGAATTCCTGGGCGGTACCCATGGCCGCGATCTCACCTCGACCGGCGAGTTTGCGCTCGACGCGAAGGGCCGCGTGCTCGCCTATCGCGTACGCTCGACCGGCGCGACCGGCGCCTACTCGTCGGGCACCGGCAACATCATCCCGCTGGTGCTCGGCCCGTTCGTGCAGACCGGAGTCTACGACCTCCCGCTGGTGCATTTCGAGGTCAAGACCGTCATGACCCACACCGCACC
>DASWVJ010000249.1:0-18826 GCA_036406295.1 Bradyrhizobium sp. | reverse complement strand
CCGTCCAGGTTCAGATCAAGGACGGCGGCTTCGATATCGGCATCCCGCGCCATTGCCATCGCCCGATCCAGCGTGCCGACCAGGCCCACGACGTTCCATCCGAGGTCGGTCAGGAAATCCTCGACCATCATGGCAATCATCGTTTCGTCTTCGACGATCAAAATGCGACGCACTGGGCAACTCCTGTAGCATCACTTCAATCAGATCTTGCGGCGGGGTGACCGGAGGAACCGGGGCCAGCCGCGCTGCCAATGCATTGTTGATAGCTTATATCGTTCAAGCCACGCGCCGTTTGCCGGCAATGGTGCAAACGCTGCAGAGGCTCTCGATTGAAACGTCTGCGATACGCCGGGGGTTCCGGTCGCCATCAAGTTACCAGCTGTCGCCTGCGCCCCGGGGGCTTACCCTCTCCCGAAGCCTCCCCCGCAGGGGAGGCCATCGCATATGGGTTTTCGCACAGACGTTTCCACATCGTCATGGCCGGGCTTGTCCCGCCCATCCACGACCTTTCTCGGGGCACGGAGAACGTGGATGCCCGGGACAAGCCCGGGCATGACGAGTTTGTGGCGGACACGCCTCATCATGCGTCACCGCTTCGACGAATTGCGAAGAGCTATCGATTGGTTCTCGCGAGGGACGCGATAACGGATGGGTTCCCTCTTCCCATGCAGGAGAGCGTTGGGGAGAGTGGTGCCGCGCACACCGAATGCCGGGCTCGGCGATACGACTACGAGCATGCTTTCATCATGTAACACGAACCCTCACATCGGCGGGGTCACGCCGTCGCGGCCAACATTGATGCGGGCGGCTTCGAGCGAACCGTCGTCCTTCTTGGTCGCGCCGAAGATGATGAGCTTGGCGCCGGGCTTCACCTCCGATTTGTCGCCGGCGACGAAGGTGACGACCGGGGTTCCGGGCGGCACCACGACTTTCTTCTCGCCGTCCTTGTATTTCACCAGGATGTTCTGGCCTTCGGTGCCTTTCACGGTTTCCGCGACGGTGGCGTTGGTCATGGTGCTGTTGGGCCGGGCGTCCCAGGGGCGAAAGCCTTCCGCCGCGCCGCGCTGGTTTTCCGGGAAGATATGCACGGCGATGGCGCGCTGGGTACCGTCGGGGTCGGGCATCGCGGTGACGCCGATATAGGAGCCCTGCTTGATCTCGGAGAGGTCGGTCTTCACGACAGCGAAGATCGCGGCATTGTCAGTCATCTTCACTTTCATGTCGGCGCCCTCGCGCGACTTGATCGACAGCATCGGGCCGTCCACCGCCTCGATGGTGCCGCGGATGCGGACGGTCGGCGTCGGCGGCTGCTGCGCGAGCGCCTGGGTGGCGAGCGCGGCAAGGACAAGCGAGGCGAACAGTGTGGCTGATTTGGGCATGGCGTCCCTCCGAGGATTCTTGCGCCCCGGGAAGGAACACCACAACCTCCGCGGTATTCCGGGTGATGCGGAGAAATGCGGTGTGAAGCCTTCCCTTCTCCCTTGTGGGAGAAGGTGGCCAGAGGCTCACATCGGCGGGGTCAGCCCGTCGCGGCCGACGCTGACGCGGTTGGTCTCAAACGAGCCGTCGGGCAATTTCTTGGTGAAAGCAATCACCTTGGCGCCGGGCTTGAGTTCGGACTTGTCCGCGGGAACATAGGTGACGACGGGCGTTTCGGGCGACACCTGGACCTTCTTCTCGCCGCCCTTGTACTTGACCAGCAACGTGTGACCGTCATTGCTCACGACGGATTCGGCGACCGTCGCGTTGGTCATGCTTGAGTTGGGGCGCAGATCCCAGGGCCGCGAGCCTTCGCCGGTGCCGCGCATTTCTTCCGGGAACACGTGGACCTCGACCGCATTCTGCGCGCCGTCCGGTCCCGGCACCGTAGTGGCGCCAATGAAGGAACCGACCTTGACGTCAGACAGCGCGATCCTGGTGATGCCGGCGACGCGGACGTCCGGTGTCATGCGCAGCGAATAGTCTTCACCGCCGCGCGACTTCACGGCCAGCACATCGCCGTTGACAGCTTCGATGGTGCCGCGGACGCGGCTGGGCGTCGGCGACTGCTGGGCGATGGCGTAAAGGGTCGAGGCCGCCACCACCGCGACGGCAAACAGCGGACGAGCGAGGTTTATGTGCTGATCGAGCATCGGCAGTCTCCGCAGACGACGTTGACCTAGCCATTTACCCCGGAGCGACAACGATATTCCGCCTCACAAGGATGCGATCATCATGATGAGACTTGATCACATTGCAGCGACGGCAGTGTGTCACCTCTCCGTTCCGGAGAGTCACGCGTGCTTGAGGTCGGCTTCCACGAGGGCGCGAAGTTCCACCGTCACTTGCGGACGGCGGCCGAACCACAATTCGAAGCCGCGCACGGCCTGGTGCAGCAGCATGCCGAGGCCGTCGGCGGTTTTCAGCCCGCGCGCCTCTGCGGCGGCCAGGAGTTCCGTTTGCAGCGGTACATAGACGAGGTCGGCGACGACGGCGCCGGCCGGAAGGAGCGCGACATCGATCTCGAGCCGGGGCTGGCCGTGCATGCCGAGCGAGGTGGTGTTGACCAATAGTCCTGCGCGTGGCAGCAATTCGCCGACCTTGTGCCAGCTGGCGGGCTGCACCCGCGCACCGAATTGACCGGCCAGCGCCTGGGCGCGTTCAAGCGTGCGGTTGGCCAGGTGCACGGTCCTGATGCCGCGCTCGACAAGGCCAAACACGACCGCGTGGGCCGAACCGCCGGCGCCCAGCACCAGCGCCTCTTCCGCCTTGTCCCAGCCGGGCGCGCTGGCGTCGAGATTGTTGATGAAGCCTTCGACGTCGGTGTTGGTGGAGCACAGTTCGCCATTCTCGAACCACAGCGTGTTGGCGGCGCCGACGGCCTTCGCCCGCGCATCGGGCCTGGACAGCGAGAGCACCTGCTCCTTGTGGGGAATGGTGACGTTGGCGCCGACGAAGCCGCGCAGCGACAGCCGCAGCACGAAATCGCGCAAGTCGTCCGGCGGCACCGCCTCGATCACATAGCCGCCCTCGATGCCGAGCGTGCGCAGCCAGTAGCGATGGATCAGCGGCGATCGCGAATGCGCGGCCGGCCATCCGATCAGGCAAGCGGCAGGCGGTTTGGCGGCGGCGGTCATGCTGGTCCCGGCAAGGAAAGTGCTTGAGACAATGCAATCGGGCAAGCGCGGCGCGCTGTCAATGCTTCGCCGTAGTCAGGAGCCCCACACTATGCAGCGGCATGTACGGCCCTCATCCCGAGGAGCCGCGCAAGCGGCGTCTCGAGGGATGGCCACGGGCGAGAGCCGGAGCCTCATGGTTCTCCCGGCGATGCGAAGCATCGTCTGGAACGCGCGAAGACGCACGCTCCTCACCATGATGAGGGTCTGTTGAGTGGAAAAATCAGCGGCCACGAACCCCAAGCGGCTTCGTGGCCGCCGCGATATCACGCAGCATCCCGGTGTGCGGCGATGATCTTGTCGGCGTCGCGGCCGGTGACTTCGGCCATGCGGTCGAACTGCCGCGTGAAGCTGCCGGCGCCGGCGGTGGCCGAGCGCAGCTCGACGATGAGATCGCCGATCTCCGCTTCCGGCATGGTGGCGCGGACGCAGTCCCAGCCGGTCCATCCTTCCCTTGTATCGAAGCTGAGGATCTGGCCGCGCCGCGCCGACAGGATCGCGTTGATCTTGGCGGTGGCTTCCGTCGGGCAGACGATCTCGACCACGTGGATCGGCTCCAGCAGCACCGGCTGGCACTGCGGCAGCGCCTCGGACACGCCGACGCGCGCCGCGGTGCGGAACGCCAGATCGGAGGAGTCCACGCTGTGATAGGAGCCGTCGGTCAGCGTGACATGCACGTCGATCACCGGGAAGCCGAGCGGGCCGCGCGTCAGCGCGTCCACCACGCCTTCCTCGACGGCCGGAATGTAGTTGCGCGGCACGGCGCCGCCGACCACTTTCTCGGCGAATTCGAAACCGGTGCCGCGCGGCAGCGGCTTGATGTCGAGCACGACGTCGCCGAACTGGCCGTGGCCGCCGGACTGCTTCTTGTGGCGGCCGCGCTGGGTGATCGATTTGCGGATGGTCTCCTGATAACCGATCGCGGTGGGATGCGATTTGGCGTTGACGCCGAAGCGGTCCTTCAGCCGCTCCATCGCCACGCGCAGGTGCATCTCGCCCTGGCCCCACAGCACGATGTCGTGGGTGCGCGGATTCTGCACCATGGTGAGCGAGGGATCCTCCTCATTGAGACGGATCAGCGCCTGCCCGAGCTTGACGTCGTCCTTGCGGTCGGACGCCGCGATCGACATCGACAGCACCGGCGGGCTCGCTTCGATTTTGATCAGCGCTGCTGGCGCGGTCTTGCCGCCGGACAGCGTGTCGCCGGTCTTGATCGCATCGAGCTTGCCGAGCGCGACGGTGTCACCCGCCTCCGCCGAAGAACGCTTGGAGTCATGGGCGCCGCTGACGCCGAGGATGCCGGAGACGCGGCCGCTCTCGCCCGAGGACGACAGCAGCGTGGCGCCGTCATCGAGATGGCCGGCGAGCAGCCGAACCAGAGAGAGCTTGCCGCCGTGCAGCTGGTGCACGTTCTTGAACACATAGGCCAGCGCTTCCTTCTGCTCGGGCGCGCCGAGACGCTTTGCCGTAGCCGCAACGCCGGGCGATTCATGGCGCAGCGCCTTCATCAGGCGAAGCACGCCGTTCTCGCGGATGGCGGAGCCCAGCAGCACCGGGCAGATCAGTCCCTCGCGAAGCTCGCGGGCGAGATCGTCGAACACGGCATCGCGCGGCGGCTGGATGTCCTCCAGCAACTGCTCCATCAGCGCATCGTCGTGGTCGGCGAGCTTTTCCAGCATCGAGAAGCGCGCTTCCTTCTCGCGGTCGAGATTGCCGCCTTCGAGCGCGACGACTTCCGAAGGCTTGTGCTCGCGGTAGACGAAGGCGCGTTCCAGCGCCAGATCGACGAAGCCCTCGATGAGGTCGCCGTTCCAGATCGGGATCTGCCGCAGGACCAGCGGGGTGCGCGAGGCCGGCTGCAGGATCGACAGCGTTTCGCGGATGCGCTTGTTGGCCTTGTCGATCTTGTTAAGGAACAGGAAGCGCGGGATCTCGAGATCCTCGAGCTCGCGAAGAATGATTTGCAGCTGCGGCAGCTTCTTCTCGTCCGCCTCGCAGACCACGATGGCGGCGTCGACGGCCGGAAGCGCGGCGCGCATGTCGTGCGCGAACTCGACTGAACCCGGAAAATCGATGAAGGTGTAGCTGTCGCCCATGAAATTCACTGAAGCGGCAGAAAGGCCGACGCTCATCTTGTGATGGCGGGCTTCGGCACTGGCATCTCCGTGGGAGGTTCCGGCATCGACGCTGCCGGCTTTGGGGATGGCGCCTGTTCGCGCCAATATTGCTTCGAGAAGGGTGGTTTTACCGCTTTGGAAAGGGCCCACCAGCGCAATGCACCGTGGACCTCGGGGACTTCTGACGTCTTGTCCCATTTGCCGCCTCCTTCAACCTTGAAGTCGGCCCATGATTGGGTCGGCGGCTTCAATGCTCCGCCTCTCCCACGATTTTGGCAAGCAGGAAAATGTTGGCAGTAAATTTCCGGTGTTTTCGGATGCAGTGCAGCGTGCATGACGCCGCTCTGCAACCGATCGAGGCCGCATCAGCGGCCCGGGCGCAGTTCCAGGCTCTCGAGCCCTGCGGCGATGGCGACGCCGACCTGGCCCTGCACGCTGAGCGGCTGCAACGCGATCGAATTGTTGGAGCCGCCGACCAGCACATTGCCGCCGACGCCGACGCCAAGCGTCGCACTGCCCTGGGCGCCGGCATAATCGCCTGCAAGAGCGCCCCGCCCGAGCCGGTTCACCGGCGCGAACACGCCCCAGGCCAGCACGGATTCCTGGGTGATACCGAGATCGAGTCCCACTTTGCGGATGGTCGCGACATAGAAGTCGTCGGGCTGATCCGTGGCGCGCAGCACGCAGCCGAGATTGGTCACGGAGCCGACGATGAAGCCGACGCTGGCGCCGCCGCGGCATTCCAGCACGCCGACCTGCACCTTGGCCTGCTGCGCAGAGGTCGTAGCGACCGGTGCCGACAGAGCGAAGGCAACAGCGGCAAGAGCGAGTGAGCGGCGCATGAACAAATCTCCGGATCAAGTAAGGGGGAAGCGAGAACAGAGCGTGCCGATATGGCGCTTCCTGTATGGCACAACGGGGCTAGTCTTTGCACGTCATTCCAGGGCGATGCGCAGCATCGAACCCGGAATGACGGCGCCTCACGAAAATGACAGTGCCTCAAAAAAAAGCCCGCTTGCGCGGGCTTCATTGATCATCGTCGGCTCACTCAGCCGCGATAGCGGCGATGCGGACTGCCACGCCCAAACCGGACTGGCTGCAATTCGACACCGGCAACGCCGGCCGCGACGTTCAGCCCGGTCTGGCCTTGCACGCTGATCGGCTGCAGCGCGTAGGTATTGGCGGGACCGCCAACCAGAAAGTTGCCGCCGAAGCCGACACCGACCGACGCGTTGGCGCCGACGCCGCCATACGTGCCCGCGAGCAGGCCGCGCCCGATCCGGCCGCCCGGCGCGCTCACGGCCCAAGCCAGTCGCGTCTGGCCGGTAAAGCCAACATCGACACCGTAGCGACGAACGATTGCGATGTAGGGCTCCGGCCGATGCCCCTGGCTCTGGAATACGCACTCCATGCTGGTTACCGAGCCGACGACAAAGCCGACGTTCTGTCCGCCCTGGCATTGCAGGATGCCGGCACGGACGGGCGGCAGCGCGCTTGCGCTGGCAATCGGCGTCATCAGCGCAGCGATGGCAATGGCGATGGTCGAAAGGCGCATAAGTCTGATCTCCACATGTCGATTAAATGCGGGCAGACACAAAGAAAGCGCCTTGTTCAAAACAAGGCGCTTTCGGGAAGGCCGTCGTCAAATCAATCAGACGTTCAGACGGTGAAAGTGATTTGACACGCCCTTTTTCTGACGCGTTTCCTTAACGCGAACCGGCGACGCTCCCGCATCGTGTGCGGGACCGGCGCTGTTCGAAAAACGCTCTATCTCAAATTGCCACAGAAGCGCTGGATGCGCTTGCAGGCCTCCTCGAGGTCCGACGTCTTGGTCGCGTAGGAGATGCGAAAGGCAGGTCCAAGGCCGAATGCCGAGCCGTGCACGACAGCGACGCCTTCGGCCTCCAGCAGTTCGGTGACGAAATCCTCGTCATTGGCGATCACCTTGCCCGATGGCGCGGTCGTGCCGATGGTGCCGGCGCAGGACGGATAAACATAGAACGCGCCTTCGGGACGCGGACAGTCGATGCCCTTGGCCTGATTCAGCATGCCGACTACGAGGTCACGTCGCTCCTTGAACACCTTGTTGTTCGCGGCGATGAAATCCTGCGGGCCGTTCAGCGCCTCGACGGAAGCCCATTGCGCGATCGACGAGGGGTTCGACGTCGACTGCGACTGGATGGTCGCCATCGCCTTGATCAGCTCGGCAGGTCCTCCGGCATAGCCGATGCGCCAGCCGGTCATGCAGTAGGCTTTCGAGACGCCGTTCACGGTCAGCGTGCGGTCGTAGAGCTTCGGCTCGACCTGCGCCGGCGTCGTGAAGACGAAGTCGTCATAGACGAGATGTTCGTACATGTCGTCGGTCATCACCCAGACATGCGGATGCTTGACCAGCACGTCGGTGATCGCCTTCAGCTCGGCGCGGGTATAGGCCGCGCCGGTCGGGTTCGACGGCGAGTTGAGGATGATCCACTTGGTCTTCGGCGTGATCGCCTTCTCCAGGTCCTGCGGCTGCAGCTTGAAGCCATGCTCGGCGGTGCAGACGATCGGCACGGACTCGCCGCCGGCGAGCGCCACCATCTCCGGATAGCTCACCCAGTACGGCGCGGGGATGATCACCTCGTCGCCGGGATTCATGGTGGCCATCAGCGCATTGTACAGCACCTGCTTGCCGCCGGTGCCGACGATGATCTGGTTCGGCTTGTACGTGAGCTCGTTCTCGCGCTGGAATTTTGCGATGATCGCATCCTTCAGCTCGGGAATGCCGCCGACGTCGGTGTACTTGGTCTTGCCGGCCTCGATGGCGCGGATCGCGGCGAGCTTGATGTTGCCGGGCGTGTCGAAGTCTGGCTCACCGGCGCCAAGGCCAATGACGTTCCGGCCCGCCGCTTTCAGCGCGCGTGCTTTGTCCGTGACCGCGATCGTCGCGGACGGCTTCACGCGGGCGAGCGAGGCAGACAGGAAGGACATCATCTTCTCCTGATTGGACGGTTCGATTGGGCGGTTCTTTTGGGCGAGCATCGTGGACCGCAGAAGTCCACGATTCTTCATGAAAGGAATGGTCGCACCCTAAGGCGCATCCCGCTGCACCGCAAGGAACTTTGCCTTGATCGGTGCAAAGTTTCGCCTGCTCAGTGCAGGCTTTAGGGAACGTTAAAGGCGGCCCGCTAGGGTCGCGCAACATTCATAAAATTCCGCGGCGAAATGGCTCATTTCTGGCAAGGTGTGCGGACCGGCGACTGGCTGACCGCCGCGCGCCTGCGCGGCTACAGCTTGATCGTGCTCGTGGTTTGCACCCTCGCCTTTGCCGGCTGGATCGCAGTTTCGGACGGACTGATCGACCGCAACGGCAAGCCGCTCGGCACCGATTTTTCCAATGTCTATGCGGCCGGCCGGCTTACCTGGCAGGGGCGGTCCGCACAGGCCTACGAGCCCGCGCTTCAGCACGCCGCCGAGAAAGCCATCTTCGGCGGACGCGAGGTGCCGTTCTATGGTTGGCATTATCCGCCGTTCTTCTTTGCCATAGCTTTCCTCGTCGCCGCGGTTCCCTATGGATGGGGACTTGCGATCTGGCTGGTTGCGAGTTTCGCCGCATATCTTGCAATGCTGCGCGCGATCCTGCCCCGACCCGAAACATGGCTGATCGCAGCCGCCTTCCCTGCCGTGTTCGTCAATATCGGCCACGGCCATAACGGGTTTCTCACCGCCGCATTGCTCGGCGGCGCGCTGCATTTCCTCGACCGCAAGCCGTGGCTGGCCGGCATGCTGATCGGCATGCTCGCCTACAAGCCGCAATTCGGCGTGCTGATCCCGATCGCGCTGCTGGCGGGACGGCGCTGGAACACGATCGGTGCAGCAGCGCTCACGGTTGCCGCACTCGTCGCGCTGAGCCTTGCGACGCTCGGCGGCGACGTCTGGCATGCGTTCCTCGACTCCACGAAGTTCACGCAAGTCGTCGTGCTGGAACAGGGCGACACCGGCTGGGAAAAGATCCAGTCGATCTTTTCGGCCGCACGCAATTTCGGCGCTGACGTCTCGACCGCCTACGCACTGCAGGGCGCACTGGCGCTGTTCCTCGCCGCCAGTATCGCCTGGCTGTGGCACAGCGATGCCGCCTTCGAGCTGAAGGCGGCCAGTCTCGCGCTCGGCAGCCTGCTCGCCACACCTTACGTGCTCGATTACGATCTGGTGGTTTCAGCGGTCGCGATCGCGTTCGTCGCGCGTCACGGACTCGCGCGCGGTTTCCGCGACTACGAGATCAGCTTTCTTACCGCCGCCTGGCTTGTTCCGCTGCTGTCGCGCGGCATCGCCGGCGCCACGGGCCTGCCGCTCGGGCTGATGGTTCTGCTGGCCTTCTACGGGATCGTGCTGCGGCGCGCGGCGCTCGAAGATGCAATTGCAACTCACGATCGTGAGCTGGCGAAAGCGTGATGCGATTTGTCTTGCCGTGTTCCGCGCGGCCATGATCGAATCGCTTCGCGATACTGCACTGCGGTAGAGAATTCCACTTTTTCCAATTGCCCGCCCTTGCGGCCCGCCCGCTCTGCTATCATTCTTTAGCCGCGTTAAGGCGCGACAAGGCCATACACCCACTGGTTGATTCCTCGATTGAAACGAGAGGCGATGTACAAGCTCTATTCGATGCAGCGCTCCGGCAACAGCTACAAGGTCCGGCTCGCACTGGCACTGCTCAACATCCCCTACGAGGCGGTCGAGATCGACATCCTGCGCGGCGAGAGTCGGACGCCGGAATATCTCGCCAAGAATCCGAGCGGGCAGATTCCGCTTCTGGAAGTCGACGGACGCTACCTCGCCGAATCCAACGCCATCCTGTGGTTCGTCGCCAACGGCGCATCGCTGTCGCCGGAGAGTCGCATCGAGCGCGCCGAAGCGCTGCAATGGATGTTCTTCGAGCAGCATGCGCTGGAGCCGAATATCGGGGCTGCCTATTTCTGGCTGTCGCTGGTCAAGGGCGGCCGTGAACTGCAGACGCATGCGCTGGAAGATTGGATGGAGCGCGGATACGCAGCGCTGCAGGTGATGGAGAACCACCTCAAGACCCACCAATACTTTGCCGCAGGCCAGCTCACCGTCGCTGACATCGCGCTTTACGGATACACCCATGTCGCCGACCGCTGCGACTACGACCTCTCCACCTTCCCCGCCATCCGCGCCTGGCTGCGCCGGGTCGAAGCGACCCCGGGGTTCGTGGCCATGGACTGGACACCGGGCGAGGTGATCGAGGACGCGCCCAGCGTGGCGGCGAGTGCCTGACGCAATTTCCTGTGAAGAGTGGGTATAAATACCGGGGAAAACGGGGAAACCGTTGACATAGCCACGGTTCCGCCATGATCGGCACGGCCCGCCGCCGCAATCTTGCCGATGGGCGCCGCAATACTACCTGTCTATTCGCAGGTGATTCGCCCGCGATGGAAGGATTTGGACCCATGATCCGGTCACATGGCGCCATCGGCTTCGACTGCCGGCCGGCGCCTGTTGCCTCAACCCGATTGATCAACGCCGTTGCGGCCTCGCTTGCATTCGGCGCCGCCTCGCTGTGCCTGATCTCCACCCTGAAGGTGCTGGCGATCAAGTTGGTGGCGATGCCGATCCCGATGTGATCAGGCGCCCCGCCGCTCCTCTTCCTGAACCAGCCGCGCGCGATGCCGGACATCGCGGTACGACCATGATGAAGACGCCCGTTGGACTCGTCACGACTGCGCTCTCGGCAGCGACGCTGCTTGCCGGGACATTTTTGCTGGTCACGGGTACGCGCGGCCAGAACACGTCGTTCCAGTCCTCGGCGGGAGAGCTCGACGTGCAGACCTTTGCCAGCGGCCTCGTTCACCCCTGGGCGCTCGCCTTCCTGCCTGACGGCAAGATGCTGGTGACGGAGCGGCCGGGACGCATGCGCATCGTCTCGGGCGAGGGCCAGCTCTCGGCTCCGCTCAAGAACGTGCCCGAGGTATGGGCCAGCGGCCAGGGCGGCCTGCTCGACGTCATCGCCGACAAGGGCTTTGCGGAAAACCGGACGATCTTCTTCTGCTACGCCGAACGCACCAGCGGCGGCGGACGCACGGCGGTGGCGCGCGCCAAGCTCAACGAGGGCAGCGGCCGGCTCGACGAGACCAAGGTGATCTTCCGCCAGGAAGGGCCGCTGTCGACGGGCAATCACTACGGCTGCCGCATTGCACAGGCGAATGACGGCAACCTGTTCGTCACCCTCGGCGAGCACTTCAGCTATCGCGACCAGGCACAGAATCTTTCCAATCATCTCGGCAAGGTGATCCGCATCGCGCCGGACGGCTCGGCGCCATCCGACAATCCCTTCGTCGGGCGCGATGGCGCCAAGCCGGAGATCTGGAGCTATGGTCACCGCAACGAGCAGGGTCTCACCATCAATCCGGCCACCGGCGAGCTCTGGGAAGTCGAGCATGGGCCGCGCGGCGGCGACGAGGTCAATGTCATCGCCAAGGGCAAGAACTACGGCTGGCCGGTGATCGGCTTTGGCGTCGATTATTCCGGCGCGAAGATCCACGAGGCCGCTGCCAAAGCCGGCATGGAGCAGCCGGCAAAATACTGGGTGCCGTCGATCTCGCCGTCGGGCGCCGCCTTCTACACCGGAAAGCTGTTTCCGACGTGGGACGGCAACCTGTTCACCGGCGGACTTTCCGGCAGGATGCTGGTGCGGCTCACCGTCAACGGCCAGGCCGTGACCGGCGAGGAGCGGCTGCTGCAAAACCTCCATGAGCGCATCCGCGACGTCCGCCAGGGCCCGGACGGCGCGCTGTGGCTGTTGACCGACAATTCGGCAGGCCGGATTTTGCGGGTGATACCGGCCGGGAAATGACCCGGGCGCTGAGCCTTCCTCTCCGCCGTAACATCGACACCACGCGCAGCGTCCTCATCCTGAGCAGCGCGCTCCTGCGCGCGTCTCGAACGATACCCGCGCGAGGCCAGGCCTTCATGGTTCGAGACGGGGCGTTGCGCCTCCTCACCATGAGGGTTTGCTGACGCGTCTTCGTGGCCGATCCGGCCCCCTACCATTTGTGAAAGATCAGGAACGCGCCAAACGCAATCGATGCGAAGCCGAGCGCGTGATTCCAGCCGAGCGGCTCCTTCAGATACAGCACTGAGAAGGCGGCGAATACGACGAGCGTGATCACCTCCTGAATGGTCTTCAGCTGCGCTGCGGTGTAGACCGCGCTGCCCCAGCGATTGGCCGGCACCGCCAGCCAGTATTCGAAGAAGGCGATGCCCCAGCTCGCGAGGACGACCACTACCAGCGAATGATCCTTGTATTTGAGATGGCCATACCAGGCGAAGGTCATGAAGACGTTGGAGGCAAACAGCATGACGATCGGCAATAGCGTCGGCGAAATCGTGAGCATGGACGTCCTTTCGAAAACTTCAGCAGTAATGCGCGGGCAATGACGCGTTCCGCAGCATTTGAATAGCATTTGATTCCAACAAACGCGAAAGCCCGAGGATCGCGGCAGACATGCCTTAACGATCACGCCGAAAATCCCGCCACTGTTGCGGGAATGCGTCAAACTACCTGCCCCGGATTTGCCTTGGATACGACATGCAGTTCGACTGGCGTGCAATTCTCGGTCCCGCGTTGACGATCCTGGTGGCGCTGATCGCCTTTTTCGTCGACCGCAGTTTCGTCACGGTACCCAATCCGGCGCCGCTGTTCGTCTGCATCGTCGCGCTCGCCAGCTCGATCAACGGCATCAGCTCGGGCTTGATCAGCGCGGGCTTCGCGGTGACCTTCTCGGCGCTGTTCTTCCTCAATCATCGCGCGGCGCCCGGCTATGATGCCCACGACATCGCGCGGATGGTCCTGCTGGCGCTGACGGCCGGCGGCACCGCCATTATCACCGGCATGTTGCGCCAGAGATGGATCGAGGCTTTCGCAGCCGAGCAGCAACAGCATGCCATGTCGGCGCGCCTTGCCGCCGCGCTCGACGAGGTCGATATCGGCATCGTACTGCTTGGCGCCGACACTCGCGCGGAGTTCATCAACCGCGCCTTCCGCGACTATTTTGCGCTGCCCGACGAAATGGCCGACAGCCAGCCGCCCTTCATCGCGTTGATGTATCACGGCCGCGACACCGGTGCCTACGAGCTGCCGGAGGACGAGCTGGCGCATTTCATCGCCGCACGCACCGAGATGATGCGCGCCGGCGATTCCAGGCCGATCAACATCAACCTCGCGGACGGCCAGGTGTTGCGCTTTTCCTGCACGGCGCTGCCCGACGGCGGACGCATGCTGAGCTACACGCCGGTCACCGACCTTGTCCGCCACGGCGATGCGCCGGCCAAGGCCGACTATTATCGCTCGCTGCGCAAGGGCCAGCGCCCGCTCTTCCCCGACAAGTGCGCGGCGGAATAGCGGCAAGCCGGGCGACTGCTAGAGCATGATCCCGGCTTTCCGAAAAGATCATGCTCAAACGAAGAGCTGAAGCGCGATGATGATTCCTTCCGCAATCATCGCGCTTCAGTCGATCGTGCCAAATTTCACCACGGGCAGGACCCAGTAGGCGAGCCTGGTTCCCGCAAACGAACGCCGGAGCCGGTCAAGCAGGCGGTCGGCATCATTCCCTGACAGGATGATCCGCACGAGGACCTGGTCGGCGTGGCCCTTCACGCGTTCGGCGGCGGTATGCAATCGGATTTCGGCACCATGCCCGGCACCATCCGTTGCGGTAAATCCCGGCACCAGATCGGCCTGTTCGGCAAGATAATCGAACAGCTCATCGCGAAGCTTGCGCGGCACGATCAGCGTGAGGCAGACCGGGTCGTCAGTCATTTGGCCACCTTGGCGTCGCTGCCGTAGCGGCGATACAGGATCGGCAGGAGGATCAGGGTAAGCAGGGTGGAGGACAAGAGTCCGCCGATCACGACGATGGCGAGCGGCCGCTGCACTTCGGACCCCGGACCGGAGGCAAACAGGAGGGGAATCAATCCCAGCGCCGTGATGCTGGCCGTCATCAGCACCGGCCGCAGCCTTCGCTTGGCGCCTTCGACGACGAGGCGTTCCCCGCCGAGGCCGTGGGCACGCAGCTGGTTGAAATACGACACCAGAACGACGCCGTTGAGGACGGCGATGCCGAGCAGCGCGATGAATCCGACGGACGCCGGAACCGACAGATATTCACCGCTCGCAACCAGCGCGAACACGCCGCCGATCAGGGCGAACGGGATGTTGAGCAGCACCAGCACGGCCTGGCGCACGGAGCCAAACGTGGTGAACAACAGCACGAAGATCAGGCCGATTGCGACGGGCACCACGACGGACAGGCGCGCGGCGGCGCGCTGCTGGTTCTCGAACTGCCCACCCCAGGTCAGCCGGTAGCCACTCGGAAGCGGCAGCTCTGTCGCAACCTTCTGCCGCGCCGCTTCGACGAAGCCGACCATGTCGCGGCCCCTGACGTTGGCGCGAACCACGCTCATCCGGTTGCCATCCTCGCGATCGATCTTCACCGGACCATCGACGCGCTGGATTCGTGCGACCTGCGACAGCGCGACATGCCGCCCGGAGGCGAGCGTCAGCGGCAGGCTGGCGAGCAGCGTTGGCGCCTCCCGCGTCATCTCGCTGCCGCGGACCAGAATCGGCGTGCGGCGGCCTTCCTCGAGCGCCGTCCCAATCGTCCGGCCCTCGATCTGGGTACGCAGCGAATTGGCGATGGAATCGACGGTCAGGCCGAGCCGGCCGGCTTCCATCCGGTTGACGGCGACGGTGTAGTATTGGGCGCCCTCGTTGAGCGTCGTGTAAACGTCCTCGGCGCCGTCGATGCCGGACAGGATGGCCGACAGCTTCGCCGCGATCTCGTTGAGTCTGGCAATGTCGGGGCCGAAGATCTTGACCGCGACGTCGCCGCGCACGCCGCTGATCATCTCCTGCACGCGCATGTCGATCGGCTGGGTGAAGCCGAGCGAGATGCCGGGGAAACCGGCCAGGACCTCGCGCAGCTTCTGCAGCAGCGCCTCGCGATCGGCGGTTTGTCTTTCGGCGGGTGGCTTGAGCACGAGAAAGGTGTCGGTCTGGTTGGGTCCCATCGGATCGAGTCCGAGCTCATCCGATCCGGTTCGGGCGACGATGCCGGCGACGTCCGGCACCCTCAAGAGTGCGGTCTGCAGCCTCGTGTTGATGGCGAGCGACTCGTCGAGATTGACGGAGGGAAGCGTCTCCACGCTGACGATGACGTCGCCTTCGTCCATGGTCGGCATGAAGGTCTTGCCGAGCCTTGTGTAGGCGAAGCCCGCGGCGACAAGGCCAATCAGCGCAGCGGCGATTACCTTGCGCTCATTGTTCAGCGCCCACTCCAGTGCAGGCGCGTAGACCCGCTGCGCCGCACGGATCAGCAGGGGATCGCGATGCGACGCCGACTTCAGCACGAATGAGGTCGCTACCGGAATGACGGTGAGCGCGAGCAATAGCGAGCCGGCCAGCGCGAAAATGATCGCGAGCGCGACGGGAATGAAGAGCTTGCCCTCCAGGCCTTGCAAGGTCAGTAGCGGCACGAAAACGATGATGATGATCAGGACGCCGGAGGCGACCGGCTGCAGGACCTCGCAGACCGAGCGGAACACGAGGTGGAGCAGCGGCGTGGCTGTTCCGGAACCGTGCCTGGCGAGATTGCCGACGATGTTCTCGACCACGACCACAAGCGCGTCGATCAGCATGCCGATCGCGATCGCCAGCCCGCCGAGACTCATCAGATTGGCCGACATCCCCACCGCGCGCATCACGATCAGCGCAATGCCGATGGCGAGCGGCAGGCTGAGCGCGATCACCAGTGAGGCGCGCCAGTTGCCGAGGAACAACAGCAGCAGCACGATCACCAGCACAGTGGCTTCGCCGAGCGCCCGCACCACGGTGCCGACGGCGCGGTTGACCAGATTGCTGCGGTCGTAGAACACGTTGATCGAGACGCTCTTGGGAAGCGACGGTTGCAGTTCCGCAAGGCGTGCCCGCACGTCGCGGACGAGCTGGCCCGCATTGGCGCCGCGCAGGCCGAGCACCAGCCCTTCCACCGTCTCGCCGCGACCGTCTGCCGTGACCGCGCCATAGCGGGTCAGCGCGCCGACCTGGACGCGCGCCACGTCGTTGACCCGGATCGGGATGCCGTCGCGGGTATCGACGACGATCGCCCGGATATCGTCGATTCCGCGGATGCTGCCTTCGATGCGCACCAGCGCGCTGTCCTCACCCTGGTTGACGCGGCCCGCGCCGTCATTGCGGCTGTTGGCCTCGATGGCGCGGCGAAACAGGTCATAGGAAATGCCACGCGCGGCGAGCGCATCGTTGCGCGGCACGATCTCGAAGGCACGCACATGGCCGCCGAGCGCGTTGACGTCGGCGACTCCGGGAACGGTGCGCAGCGCGGGGCGGATCACCCAATCGAGCAGAGTCCGCCGCTCGGCCAGCGAGAGTTCGGGACTGTCGATGGTGAACATGAACATCTCGCCCAGGGGGCTCGTGATCGGCGCAAGCCCTCCGTTCACCCCCTCGGGGAAATCGCGCGAGATGTTGGAGAGACGTTCCGACACCTGGTTGCGCGCCCAGTAGATGTCGGTGCCGTCCTCGAAATCGACGGTGATATCGGTCAGCGCATATTTGGTGGTCGAGCGCAGGATCTTCTTGTTCGGCAATCCAAGCAACTCGAGCTCGATTGGAACCGTGATGCGCTGCTCGACCTCCTCGGGGGTAAGGCCCGGCGCCTTCATGATGATCTTCACCTGAACCGGCGAGACGTCCGGAAAGGCGTCGATCGGCAGGCTCGGCAGAACGACGGCGCCCGCGCCGATCAACAGCAGCACGCTCAGGACCACGAACAGGCGCTGCGAAAGGGCGAATGCGACGAGGCGCTGGAGCATCTATTGCCCCAGGCCCGAGAGCATGCCGCGAAGCGCCGAAATGCCGCCGATGGCGACTTCGTTCTTGTCGGTAATGGAGCCGGACACGACGACGTGGTCCTGATCCTCGGCGAGAAGCGTGACCGGGACGAGACGGAAGCCACCGTCGATGGCGACGAATACCCAGGTCTGTTCGCCGCGCCGGACCAGCCCGCTATAGGGAATCTCCCAGGCGCTTTCGCCGGCGGAAAGGAAGCTGATGCGGGCTGCGGCCGTCTGGCCCGGATGCAGCTCTCCGTTATTGGGAATTTCCGCGCGCACCAGAATGGTCTGGGTCGCCGCATCGGTGGTCTCGGAGACCAGCACGACCGTGCCGGGCGTGGCATAGCCTTCGATGTCGACCTTTGCACCGGTGCGGATCGCCCGGACGTTCGCCGCCGGAATTGCGATTTCGGCCCATAGCGGCGACAGCCGCGCAAGCTTGACGAGCGGTGCCGATTGCTCGAGCCGCTGGCCCGGCGACACCGCGATGTCGACCACGGAGGCAGCCTGTGGCGCGCTGACCGTGAGCGTTGCGGTGATCGTCGCTTCGTTGGTCAGCCGGGAAATCGCCTCATCGGACAGTCCGCTCAGACGCAGCATCTGCCGCCGCTCGGCCACCACGATGCTGGCCTGGCGCGCCTCGGCCTGGCTCGCCTCCAGCACGCGTTGCGGCACAGCCTTGCCCTCGAACAGGTCGACATTCCGCTTGAGCTGCTGGGTCGCGAGAACCTCCTGTGCGACCGCGTGCAGATAGTCGCGCTGCTGCGAGACGAAGCTCGGGCTTTCCATCGTGACGAGCGGCTGGCCGGCCGAGATGCGGTCGCCGCGCGCGACCCACAGATTGGTGACCATGCCGGCGACGGGCGTGCTGACCACCCACAATTGCGGCGTCGGAATCACGATCTGGGCCGGATAGGGCAGCGTCTGGTCGGTACGGCTCGACACCGGATGCGTGACGCGCACTCCGATATTCTGCGCCTGCGCCGCGCCCAGCTTCACCTCGTCCTGAGCCATCGACGCCGAAGGCGACAGACTGAATACAAGTGCAAGGAGAGCGCAGGCAGCCACGCTCCGAGAACGGCTCGACAGGGGAGTTCCGTGATCCAAACGCATGACGGATGTCGCCTTTTCGCCGGCGATCGAAGCGCCGCATGATCGCAAAATTCGCTTACCCCGCCAGGGCGCTGGCGAGTTGATTTGCATCAAGCGGCTTGAGCGAGTCAACCGCGTGTCAAACCGTGCAATCCGTCTGCCATCGCTCATGATTGGCGTTTCCTCCCGGTGATCATCGCCTTCACCAGGCTCTCGCGGTGCTCGAAGCTCGCCAGCAGGACCCCTAGCACATGGACGACGACGAGGCCGATCGTGAGGTTGACGCACGCCTCATGTACCTTCTCCGCCCACTTTGCGCCCCAGAAGGTCTCGGTCGTCATCATGTAACCGGTGGTACAGGTGCCGATCAGCATGACGATCAGCGCCACGACCATGGCACCGCCGGCTGGGTTGTGGCCGAGATAGCGTGGCGCCCTGAACAGCGCTGTATCGCGCAAGTAGGCAAGCACTGCGCGCGGTGAGCGGACGAAATCGCTGAAGCGCGCATGGTGCGGCCCGACGAAGCCCCACCCAATCCGCAGCACAAGCAATCCG
>DASWVJ010000248.1:0-2072 GCA_036406295.1 Bradyrhizobium sp. | reverse complement strand
TCCGACTTCCATTTCGTCTGAGCCGCCGTCCGGCCAATGCCCGTTGCGGGGAAGTGAGATGCAGATGGCATCCGATTTCGACCGCCCGAAGCAAGAATCGGCTGTGACCTGTCGCCTCCGGCGTGGTACCCAGACAGCATGAAACGGCTGAAAGCGCTGCGGCGTTGGTTCAAGCGGAAGTTCGGGTATGCCCGGCTGGTCTGCCTTGGGCTGCTGGTCGCCTTTGCCGCGCTCAGGGTCTGGGACCCGCACCCGGTCCAGGAGATCCGGGTCCGCACCTTTGACTATTTCCAGCAGTTCGAGCCCCGGGTGAAGGCAATGCGCCCGGTTGCCATCGTCGACATCGACGAGAGGAGCCTTGCCGATCCGCGCCTCGGGCAGTGGCCGTGGCCGCGGACGCGGATTGCCGACATCGTCACCCATCTCAAAAATCTCGGCGCGGTCGTGATCGCCTTCGACGCCGTGTTCTCCGAGCCTGACCGGCTCAATCCCGACATCGCCGCCGATACCTTCCGAAATCTTGACGAGGCGACGCGCGAGAAGTTGAGGGCGCTGCCGAGCAACGACCGGATCTTTGCCGACGCCATCCGCGCCTCGCGGGTGGTGCTCGGCGAATCCGGCGGCCCCAACGTGCATGCGCTGGACCAGAACCTGCCGGTGACGGGGCTGGCCATGCTCGGCGAGGAGCCGCAGCCCTTCATGTACAAATTCCCCGGCCTGCTCAGGAACGTCGAGGTTCTGGAGCAGGCCGCCGCCGGACGCGGCCTCTTCACCATCCGTCCCGAGCGCGACGGCATCGTCCGCCGCGTGCCGATGATCATGGTGGCGCAGGGCGTGACCATGCCCTCGCTCACCTTCGAGATGCTGCGCGTCGCCTCCGGCTCCGGCACCATCCTGATCAAGGCCGACAAGGCCGGCATCCAGAGCGTCGGCGTGCGCGGCTTCACAATCCCGACTGACGCCAACGGCCAGCTCTGGGTGCACTATGCCCGCCGCGATCCCTCGATCTACGTCTCGGCGGTAGACGTCATGGACAACCGCGTCCCGCAAGACAAGATCGCCGGCAAGCTGGTGCTGATCGGCACTTCGTCGATCGGCCTCAACGACATCAAGACCACCCCGGTCTCGCCGGCCATGCCCGGTGTCGAGATTCACGCCCAGGTGCTGGAAAGCGCGCTGTCCGGCGGGGTGGTCTGGCAGCCGAATTACGGCATTGCACTGGAGTTTTTCGGCGCCTTGATCCTTGGCCTGCTGGTGATCGCCTTCGCGCCGAATTTCGGTCCGGCCACGCTGGTGCTGGTGGGCGGGCTGTTCGCAACTGCGCTCGCCGGCACGTCCTGGTTCTTCTACACCCAGCATAAGCTGCTGATCGACTTCACCTACCCCTTGATGTCGACCACGGCGATCTACCTCACGCTGATCTTTGCGAGCTTCGTGCGCGAACAGTCGCAGCGCCGGCAGATCCGTTCTGCCTTCGGCCAGTATCTGTCTCCGGCGCTGGTCGAGCAGCTCGCTCAATCGCCGGAAAAGCTCGTGCTCGGCGGCGAGGAGCGCGAGATGACGATCATGTTCTCCGACATGCGCGGCTTCACCTCGATCTCGGAGACCTACAAGAACGATCCGCAGGGCCTGACCGCCCTGATGAACCGCTTCCTCACCCCGCTCACCAACGCGATCCTCAACCGCAAGGGCACCATCGACAAATATATGGGCGACGCCATCATGGCGTTCTGGAATGCGCCGCTGGACGACAAGGAGCACCACGTCAACGCCTGCGAGGCCGCGCTCGATATGCTGGAGCGCTGCGATGCCCTCAACCAGGAGCGCGAGCGGGAGGCGAAAGAGCGGGGCCATGCCTACATCCCCCTCAATATTGGCGTCGGCCTCAACACCGGCACTTGCGTGGTCGGCAACATGGGCTCCGACGTGCGCTTCGACTATTCCGTGTTCGGCGACAGCGTCAATCTCGCCTCGCGCCTCGAGGGACAAAGCAAGGAATATGGCTTCCCGATCATCGTCGGCTCCAAGACGGCGATGGCGGTGAAGGAAAAATTCGCGATCCTCGAGCTCGA
>DASWVJ010000247.1:0-6287 GCA_036406295.1 Bradyrhizobium sp. | reverse complement strand
AAAAGGCCGTCTGGTTGCCCAGACGGCCTTTCCTGTCTCACGGCTGCCCCACATTAGCGGGCGATTTCAGAACCTCTGCACCGGGGGCCTATCTCCCGGCCGTGTCCTACTCGGGGGCCGCTGCTCATCGGGACGGTCGCGCTCCGGAGCCCGATCCGACGCGGTGGTTTCCCACCTCCGTAAGATGGATACATTGAGCCGCATTCCCGCGAGGCGCGCAACGACACATTGAAACGTGTCCCCACTGTTACCGTTGTTCACAGGCGATTGCAGCGCAGCACCGATTCAACTTGCGGCGCGCGCAGCCGACCGCGCAGGGCGGCGGCATGAAGGATCACGAAGGCGTCAGCTTCCCGGCGTCCAGGCCTGGTAGTCGCCGGTGGCGGCCGGGCGGCGGCCGGAGGCCAGCGTCGAGCCGGAGGGGCGATAGGCCTGCGCGGTGCCGGTCATGTTCGGCACGTGCGGCTTCTGCCACTCGCGCGGGGTATATTTTTCCTCGGTCGGCGGCACATCGACGACGTGATGAATCCAGCCGTGCCATTCCGGCGGAATGCGCGAGGCTTCGGCTAAGCCGTCGTAGATCACCCAGCGCCGTTCGAAGCCGAGCGTCGGATCGATGGCGCCGCCACGGGTGCGATAGTAGCGGTTGCCCTGATCGTCGGTGCCCACCAGCTCCCCGAAACGCCAGGTCCACAGCTGCGTGCCAAAGGTCTGGCTGTTCCACCAAGTGAAGCACTTCAGCAAAAACTGTTTCATCCGATCTCGGCCGCCGTTCGAAAAAGCTGTCGCCCTGATGCCACCGGCAGACCGAATTGTCCAGCCGCGCAACACATTACCGCTTGTTCAGCCGGCCAGATGCGCCAATTGCCGCAGACTCAAGCGCAAGCCGTTCATCGCCCATACAGTTGCGTTCTGGCAGGCTTGTGATCACGCACAAATGGTGTGGGGCTCGGGAACCACTCTCTAGGTTGAGGGTTGGCTTCCATCCAGGAAATTGGAGCCGAAAATGACCAATCTGAAAGTTTTAAGTACCCTTGCGGCACTCGCGCTGGTCGCGGCAATACCGAGCGAGAGCTTTGCGCAAACCAGGGTCCCCGGCGGCGGCGGTGTCCGCGCCGGCGGCGGTGGTGTTAGCGTCGGCGGTGGCGGCGTAGGCTTCCGCGGCGGCGTGGGCGGCGGCCCTGCCATAGTGGGCGGGGGTGGCGGCTTCCGTGCCGCTCCAATGGCCGGCGGCGGCGCCAGGTTCGCCGGCAGCCCCGGCGTTGTCGGCCCGGTGGCTCGCCCTGTCGGCCCGGTCGCAGGCAACTGGAGCGGCGCCAACTGGCATGGCGGATGGCGTCATCGCGGCCGAGGCGGATTCTGGCCGGGCCTGGCTGCCGGCGCCGTGGTCGGCAGCGCGCTAGCGGCCAATGCCTACTATGACCCCTACTACTACAACAACTACGGCTACTACGATGACGGCTACTATGATGACAGCACCGTCGCCGTCGTGCCGGGTGGCGGCGATGACGCAGCCTATTGCGCACAGCGCTTCCGTTCCTACGATCCGGCCTCGGGCACCTATCTCGGCTATGACGGCCAGCGGCATCCCTGCCCGTAAGGCGTAGAGCATCCAGACGAGTTGGGAAGCGGCGCATTTCGATGCGCCGCTTCTCTATTGTGCGCGCAGTGCCAGGGCGACGCCGCCCAGCGCAACAACGAGCGCGATGAGCTCGCGCATGCCGAACGGCTCGTGCAGCATCGCGGCGGCCGAGAGCACGCCGACCACGGGAACGAGCAAGGTGCCGATCGAGGCGGTGGCCGCCGGCAAGCGTTCGAGGGCGACGAACCAGCAGACGTAACACAGGCAGAACTGGATCAGCGTCAGATAGATCATCGACGCCCAGCCGGCCGCCGACAGCGCGGCAGGATTCGGCTGCTCCAGCAACAGCCCGACAATCGCCACCGGCAGGCATCCGATACCGATCTGCCACGCCGCAAGGGAGGTCGGCGGCATCTCCAGCGGGAAATGTTTTGTCAGCACGGTACCGAGGCCGACGCAGACCGCGCCGGTCAGCGCCATCAGCAGGCCCGGCAACTTTCCGATGCTGGCATCGATGCTGTTGCCGCCGATCAGGATGAAGATGCCGCCGAGCGCCACCATCAGCGCCACGGCGCGAGCCGGCGACAGCCGCTCCCCGAGAACAGGCCATGCCAGCAGCGCCACCCACACGGGAACTGAAATCGCGAGCACCGCGGCTTCGCGCGCGTCGAGCCACAACAGCGCAAGACCCATGAATGCAACCCACGAGCTAATCGTGAGCAGCGATACCAGCACTAGTCGTAGCCGCATTCCGTGCGGAACCGCCAGCCGCTGACGCTGAAGCAAAGCCACCAGCGCAAGCGCAGCCGCGCCGACAATTCCGCTCAACCCGCGCGAGGACAACGGCGGCCATTCCGACAGCAGAAATTTCATGATCGGGAAGTTGAGGCCCCAACCCACGGACGCCACCGCGAGCGACACCAGGCCTACCGGAGAGATGCGGGCGCGGCCCTTGTTGAGAACGGCGGTCATGGCGAGGCTGAGATTCCAGATGCGGCGTGCGTTTTCGGTAAAACACAGCTACCGGGAATTTGCCGCGACGCAAACAGCCTATGCATCCTATCGTGCAGACACGCTCAATCGACTCGCCTCGGATTTTTTCTGTTGAAAAATGCGATTCGTGGTCCAAGCTTGTGCCACGAAAGCACTGAAACGCTCGAAACCCGCTGTGAAGGATGTCCTATTGCCGCGTGTTCTGGTGGTCGATGACGACCCGATGGTCTCCATGGCCATCGAGGTCTGCCTGCAACGGCAGGGCATGGAAGTCACCGTTGCCGACGGTGGCGAAACGGGCATGCGCGAGCTCGCATCAGCCACATACGACGTGATGATCGTCGACATCTTCATGCCGCATATGCGCGGCTTCGAGTCGATCCGCATGTTCCACGAGCGTGCGCCGCAAATTCCCTTGATCGCGATGTCGGGCTACGCGTTCGCCAATGCGGACACCTCCTCGCCCGATTTCCTGCGCATGACGCTTGAACTCGGCGCGGCATGCTGCCTGCGCAAGCCCTTCACGCCAAAGGCGCTGCTGGCTGCCGTCAACGACTGTCTGCAGAAGCCGATGGTGAGCACTCAAGTCAGGGAAGAATAGCAAGCAGATGCTGTCGCAGCGGTTCATTCTCGGAATGGGCCTCACTATCCTTTTGGTCATCAGTGGCACCTCGATCGGGCTCCACACCAAGTCGAGGCGGGATTCGATCGAGACCGACCGGACCGTGGCCGTGCTCAAGCAGTACGCGGACCTCAAGGTGCAGGTTCGCGCTGCCGAGGCCGCCACGCGCGGTTTTGCGCTGACCGGCGATGTCGGCTTTGCCGACGAATTCCGCCAGGCGCGCGAAGCGATTGCGCCGGGCTTTGCCGCCCTGCTCGGCGCGATCGACGATCCCGCACAGCGCAGCCTGCTGGAGCAAACCAACGCGCTGGTGCAGCGCCGCCTCGCCCTCAGCGACGAGGCGATCCGCCTGCGCAGCGCAAGCCAAAGCGCAGAAGCCTCGCAAAAGGTCGCTGAAGCCCGCGACATGGCGCAGACCATCGCCGCCAATCTCGACAGGATGCAGGCCGAGCAGCGCGCGCGGCTGGCGCGGCAATCGGCGGACTCCCGCCTGACCGGCCGCATTCTCCTCATCGCCCAACTCTGCGGCGTGGCGCTGATCCTGCTGCTCGCGGGCTTCCTGATCCGCGAGGCCGGCCGCTGGCGGCGGCAGCTTTCGGATTCGCTCGAGGCCGGCCGTGCCGCCGCACAATCGCTCGAGGCGTCGGTGGCCGAGCGCAGCGAGCACCTGATCGCCGCGCACGAGGAATTGCGGCGCTCCTCGTCGGTCATGGAAAGCGCCTTCCGCAGCATGGCCGAGGCGGTGCTGGTGATCGACTGCAACGGCGAGGTGATGCTGTCGAACCCGGCGGCCGAGAAGATGCTGCGCTATCGCTCCGGCATGAACGTCGTGAAGCTGCGCGCGCTCGCGGCCGTGTTCCATGCCGACGGCGTCACTCCGCTGGCGGCGCAGGATCTGCCGGCGGCGCGCGCCCTGCGCGGCGAGAAATTCAACGACCTGGAATTCGTCGCGCGGCCATACAGTGGCAACCCGCCGCTCCATCTCGTCGTCAGCGGCCGTCCCTTGCGCGAGGCGTCAGGTACGATCAGCGGCGCAGCGCTGATCTATCACGACATCACGGCCTCGCGCGAAACCGAACGCAAGCTGCAGCAGGCGCAGAAGCTGGAGGCGATGGGCAAGCTGACCGGCGGCGTGGCCCACGACTTCAACAACATGCTCACGATCATCACCGGCAACACCGAGACGCTGGTGGCGGGCCTGCAGGACCGCCCTGCGCTACGCGCCACCGCGGCGCTGATCGACCAGGCGGCGCAGCGCTGCTCCGAGCTGATCGAGCATCTCCTGGCGTTTGCGCGGCGCCAGCCGCTGCATCCGCGCAACATCGACGTCAACGCAGCGATATCGGATGTCGCCAAATTGCTGCGGCCGACGCTCGGCGAGCAGATCGAGATCGTAACCGTGCTGGATCCGCAACTGGCGGCGGCCCATCTCGACGCCTCGCAGCTCGCCAATTCCCTGCTCAACATGGCGATCAACGCACGCGATGCCATGCCGAACGGCGGCCGGCTGACGCTGGAGACGCGGATGGTCACGCATGAAGAGAGCGGGCTGGACTCCCCCGCCGGCACCGGCCCGGGCCGCTATGTCATGATCGCGGTCGGCGACACCGGCAGCGGCATGCCGGCGCATGTGCGCGACAAGGTGTTCGAGCCGTTCTTCACCACCAAGGAGGTCGGCAAGGGATCGGGCCTCGGGCTGCCGATGGTCTACGGTTTCGTGACCCAATCGGGCGGTCATATCCGCGTCGACAGCGAGGAAGGCCACGGCACCACGATCCGCCTCTATCTGCCGCCCGCGGAGGGCTCGGCGGTGAAAGCCGTTGCCAAAGCGGAGCCTGCCGCCGGCGGCAGCGAGACGATCCTGGTGGTCGAGGACGATGCGCTGGTGCGCAACTTCGTCACTGCGCAGCTCGCGGGCCTCGGCTATCGGGCGGTCGCCGCCGCCGACGGGCCGTCGGCGCTGGAAAAGCTGAAGGACGGCGAGCGATTCGATCTGCTCTTCACCGACGTCGTCATGCCCGGCGGCATGAGCGGCCGTCAGCTCGCCGATCAGGCGCAGAAGATTCGCCCCGGCGTCAAGGTGCTCTACACCTCGGGCTATACCGACGACACCATCATGCATCATGGCCGCCTCGATCCGGGCGTGCTGCTGCTGCAAAAACCCTACCGCAAGGGCGAACTCGCACGCATGGTGCGCAAGGCGCTGGGGGGCTGAGGCGCAGATTCCGTAGATTCTGTAGAGTGGGCAAAGCGACCACGTCCGCCGTAGCTCAACGAGCGAAGGCGGAAGCGTGCCCACCTTTACCCGCTCAGTGATGGAGGTGGGCACGGCGCAGAGCGCCTTTGCCCACCCTGCGGCCCTGCCGTTCGAACACTCGCTTTCCGAAATCGATAAAATTGTCTGCAATCCGCTCAGCGGCGGCAAACCCTGCGCACAAGTGCCGCGCCCGCGTAAACCTGGCCTTGGCAGGCCGGCGTGCATGCATCCCGAAAAATCGGGGGTATGAGCATGTCTGTTCTCCGGGAGATCGCGGCCGCGGTGGCGGGGGTCTACGCGCTTCTTGTCGTCTGTGACGCGTTGTTCGGCGTCGGTGAAGCGCGTTTCGATGACGACTATTATCGAAGCAGCTTCTACGCGCCGCGCCCGGGCGAGTTTCGCTTCGCCAGCGATACCACGCCGGCGGCGCGCATCAGCGACGTCTTCGCGCAGTTCATGCCCGGTGAAGCAAAGCCGGCCAAGCGTTACTCGTCTCTGACCACGGTCATTCGCTAGCTATAGGCGGCATCGAAACTCACGACCTTGTCGCCAGCACCACGGCGGCGAGCGTCAGCACCAGGGCTGCGATCTGGCCGGGGCCGAGCGGCTCACCCAGCGCGACGGCGGATGCCACCACGCCGATCACCGGCACCGCCATGGTGCCGATCGCGGCGACCGAGGCCGGCAGCCGCGCGAGAGCGGCAAACCAGCTGACATAGGCGACGCAGAACTGGATCACGGTCGAGTAGAACAGGAGCGCCCAGCCGGTTGGCGTGATCTTGTCCAGGTGCGTGGTCTCGATCGCCAGGCCCGCCACGGCCACCGGGAAGCAG
>DASWVJ010000246.1:0-5991 GCA_036406295.1 Bradyrhizobium sp. | reverse complement strand
TATTTGATGTCCACGCCATAGGCCGAGGTGTCCTGTGAGATCACCATCAGTTCCTTGACGCCGGCCTTCACCAGCCGCTCGGCCTCGCGGAGCACGTCGCTGGCCGGGCGCGACACCAGATCGCCGCGCAGTTTCGGAATGATGCAAAAGCTGCAACGGTTGTTGCAGCCTTCGGAAATCTTCAAATAGGCGTAGTGCCGCGGCGTCAGTTTGATGCCCTGCGGCGGCACCAGGTCGACATGCGGATCGTGCGCCGGTGGAACCGCGCGGTGCACGGCCTCCAGCACGCTCTCATATTGCTGCGGGCCCGTGATTGAGAGCACGCCGGGGTAGGCCGCTTCGATCTGCTCGGGCTCCGCGCCCATGCAGCCGGTGACGATCACCTTGCCGTTCTCCGCCATGGCCTCGCCGATTGCCGAGAGCGATTCCTTCTTGGCGCTGTCGAGAAAGCCGCAGGTATTGACGATGACGAGATCGGCGCCGTCATGCTTGCGCGCAAGCTCATAGCCCTCGGCGCGCAGGCGTGTGATGATCCGCTCGGAATCCACCAGCGCCTTGGGGCATCCAAGCGAAACAAAGCTGACTTTGGGCGCGGCGGCCTCTGGCATGACTATCCAAATTGCGTGATTGACGGGCTGGAGCTAGTCCCATTTGCTCGCTAATACAAGAGTTTGCGGCGGCGCTTGGCGTGGGATATGCATGCCTCGCGGGGTTATGATTGAACGATGAGCGCCGAATCGCCTCCCAAGATTGTCATTGTGGACGAGAGCCCGATCCGTGCCGCGATCCTGGAGGAGGGATTGCGGGAGGCCGGATATACCGGCGTCGTCCGTATCGGCGACATGCAGAGCCTTTTGGCGCAGATTTTTGCTCTGGATCCCGATGTCATCCTCATCGATCTCGAAAACCCCAGCCGCGACGTGCTGGAACAGATGTTCCAGGTCAGCCGGGCGGTGCGCCGGCCGATCGCGATGTTCGTGGACCAGAGCGACGCCGCCTCGATTCAGGCCTCGGTCGAGGCCGGCGTCTCCGCCTACATCGTGGACGGGCTGAAGAAGGAGCGGATCAAACCGATCCTCGACCTCTGCATCTTCCGTTTCAACGCCTTCGCCAAGCTGCAGGACGAGCTCGATCGCACCAAATCCGCGCTTGAGGACCGCAAGGTGATCGACCGCGCCAAGGGCATTTTGATGAGAGTGAAGGGCCTCACTGAGGATGAGGCCTATGTGCTGATGCGCTCTACCGCGATGCGCGAGAAGAAGAAAATAAGCGAGATCGCCCAGTCGATCCTGACCGCGTCGGAGATCCTGAAATGACCGCGCCCCTTCGTATCGGCTTCATTCCGCTGGTGGATGCGGCCGCCCTGATCGTCGCGGTGGACAAGGGTTTTGCCCGGGATGAAGGCCTCGACGTCACGTTGGTGCGGGAAGTGTCGTGGTCGAACATCCGCGACAAGCTCAATATCGGCTTGTTTGATGCCGCCCATCTGCTGGCGCCGGTGGCGATCGCCTCTAGTCTCGGGCTCGGCCACATCAAGGTACCTATCGCCGCACCCTTCAATCTCGGCCTGAATGGCAATGCCATCACGGTCTCGCCGGCGCTGTATGCGGCGATCATGGCGGAGATCGACGGCGAACGTTTGGACCCGATGGCAACGGCGACCGCGCTGGCACGCGTCGTCGCCAAGCGAAGGAAGAGCGGCGCCGAGCCTCTGACCTTCGGCATGACTTTCCCGTTCTCCACCCACAATTACCAACTGCGGTTCTGGATGGCGGCGGGCGGCGTCGATCCCGACGAGGACGTGCGGCTGGTGGTGCTGCCGCCACCTTACATGGTCGACAGCCTCGCCAGCGGACAGGTCGATGCGTTCTGCGTCGGCGCACCCTGGAATTCGGTGGCGGTGGATCTCGGCGTCGGCAATATCCTGCATTTCGTCTCGGACATCCTGGTGCGCGCGGCGGAGAAAGTGCTGGCCGTAAGGCAGAACTGGTCCGACAAGAACCCCGACGTGCTGGCCGCGCTGATCCGCGCGGCCTTGCGCGGGACCGAATTCATCGCGCAACCGGAGAACCGCGCCGAAGCTGCGAAGATTCTCGCACAGCCAGACCGCATCGGCGTCGAGGCCGATGTGATCCAGCGCTCGCTGGATGGCCGGCTCAAGGTCTCGCCCGACGGCACCATGCGCCAGAGCGCCCGATACCTGCTGGTGGGACGGGAAGGAGATGCGCGGCCCGAGCCCGTGCAGGCGGCCTGGCTCTACGCACAGATGGTGCGTTGGGGGCAGACCGCCTACAGCGCGGAGGCGCTGAAAATTGCCATGGGCGTGTTCCGTCCGGACCTCTACGACAGCGCACTGGGGCGTGACGAGAAACTCGCGGGGGCTCCCGGTGCGATCGGCGCTTTCACTGGCCCGCCGTTCAATCCTGACGACATTGCCAGCCACCTGGCAGCCTTCACGATCGGGCGTCGAAAGCCTTGAAACATGTTGGCACGAAAAGGCCGGTTCCAGCGAAGCGTGGGCCGGATAGGTCCAATTCGGGCCAGATACGGCCGAAGAATATTCTCACGCTACTCAGCCCGAGAGAAGGGTTTCACTAAAACCCGCACTCGCGAAAGCGCCATTGTCGCTATTTTCGCCAGTGTATTGCGTCTGGCCCTCTTCGATCTTCTCTTATACCGCAAATGCTGCGTTGGAGATCGACCTTGCGCGAACTGTCGGCGGATGCCCGCCTTCCTATTCATGCGCGTCTTCTGTCCTCACGGATGGAGCGGCGGTTACACACGGTCGCGATCTATAGCTCGCTCGCGCTCATCGCCGCGATCGTGTTCGGCACGTTGTCGGTGCATCCCTTCTGACGCAAAAAGGCCGCCGCTGAAAAAGTCCGGCGGCGACCATGCTTTCGCCTGACATTCCTTTCGGCGATCAATTTCCAAAATGGACGAGGCTCGCAGAAGACGCGCTTCAGGCGCGGCTGATGGCTCCCCGTCAATTTGGCTTCCTGAATGGCGCAACTTCAATTCCGGCGGCCTTTAGTGCCGCACGCACGCCACGCGCAATCTCGACGGCGCCTGGCGTGTCGCCGTGAATGCAGACCGTGTCGGTGCGCATCTTGATGACCTTGCCGGTGACGGACACGACTGCGCCGTCCTGCACCATTCGCACCACGCGATCGGCGATGGCCTTGGCCTCGTGCAACACCGCGCCGGGCTTCTTGCGCGAGACCAGCATACCGTCATCTTCATAGGCGCGGTCGGCAAAGACCTCATGCACCATCGGCAGGTTGGCGTCCTCGCCAGCCTTCACCAGCTTTGAGTTGGCGAGCACGACGAAGATCAGATTGGGATCAACGGCCTTGATGCCATCAGCGATCGCCTTCGCAGTCATGTCGTCCTCACAGGCGACGTTAGAGATTGCGCCGTGCGCCTTGACATGAGTGACCCTGTAGCCGGCCGCGGTCGCGATCGCCTGCAAGGCGCCGATCTGATAGGCGATGAGGTTCTCGATCTCCCGCGACGTCAGGCCCGGCATCGGGCGGCGGCCAAAGCCGTGGAGGTCGCGATAGCCGGGATGCGCGCCTACGCCGACGCCGCGGACTTTGGCAAGCTCGACCGTCCGGCGCATGATGTCGGGATCGCCGGCATGGAAACCACAGGCGACATTGACCGAGGTGGCGAGCTCGATCATCGCGGCGTCATTGCCCATCTCCCAGGCGCCAAAACCCTCGCCGAGATCGCAGTTGAGGTCGACTGTCTTCATGGTGCTTGCTCGCTTTCTGTCCAGGCGTGGGGATGCCAGGTTCCGGCATCCACCGCGCTTACCGCGTGGCCTGCCACGTTAGCATCCGCCAAGGCCTCGATGTTGAATTCGGCACCATCTGCGCGTAGCCGATCGGGTAGGGTACGTATGAGTTCCGCGAATTTCTTCGCCGCGGCCTGCGCCTCAGTCATACCGACAGCACGAAAGCGAAAGCTGCGGCCGGCGGAAATCTGGGCAAAGCGGCCGAAATCAGCCGAGATCACGGTGGCGATCTTGGGATAGCCGCCGGTGGTGCCGCGGTCGGGCATCAGCACGATCGGCTGGCCGTTGCCGGGCACCTGGATGCTGCCGTTCACGGTGCCGTCGGAAACGATGTTGTGGCCGTGCAGGTGCCCGATGACGGGGCCTTCGAGGCGATAGCCCATGCGGTCGCTGGTTGCGGAGATTTTCCAGTCGCTGCCGATGAATAACGCCTTCGCTTCGTCCGAGAACTCACCGTCCTGCGGCCCAAACACGGCGCGGATCGGCGCATCCGGCGCGGCCGGCAATTCGATACGACACTCCGGCGCGCCGCTCGCGGCCGCGACCTGCAATTCGTCGCCCGCCTGCAGCGGGCGCGGGTAGGGGCTGCCGAGACCTGCACGCGCATTCACCGAGAGGCTGCCGAACATCGGCTCGCCCGAAATGCCGCCTTCGATCGCAAGATAGTTGAAGGAGCCATTGCGTGCAAAGCCGAGCGTCAGCGTCTCGCCATCGGCAAGCGTTATCGAGCCGTCGAGCGCAACGGGTCGCTTGGCAACATCGGCACTGCGCTGTGCGCCTGCAAGCGCCACGCGAACCGGCCCGCCGTGCGCCGTGAAGGCCGCCCCAAACGGGCCAATCTCGATGGCTGCTGCAAACGGCGCATTTCCGACCAGCGTGTTGGCCGCCGCCAGAGCGAGCCGGTCCATCGCGCCGCTCGGCACGAGGCCATAGCGCTGCGACCCCGGACGTCCGCCGTCCTGGACCGAGCTCACGGGACCGATGGAGGCGATGACGAGCTTCGGCATCAGGCAACCAGCTCGGCTACGATTTCACCCGCTTCCGCGGCGCGGTCCTGCGCCGCAAAGGTCCTGGCGTCGATGCGCGAAAACGTAACGTAATCACCGGGTTCGAGCAGGAAGGTAGGATCGCGGTGTAACTGGTAGGTGCGCACCGGCGTGCGTCCCAGAAGATGCCAGCCGCTGGGGCCGGCAAGGCACTGCACGCCGGTCTGCACGCCGCCGATGGAGATCGTGCCCGCCGGGGTCAGCAGCCGCGGGTTCTGCCGTCGTGGCATGTGCAGCGATTTGTCGAGCCCGCTCAGATACGACCAGCCCGGCGTGAAGCCGATCATCGCCACGCGATAGTTGCCCGCGACGTGCCGCGCCACGATGTCATCTGGCGTGGTGTTGAGCGATTTCGCAACGTCCTCCAGATCGATGCCGTGTTCGCCGCCGTAGGCAACGGGAATGCGCCAGCGCCGCGCGCTTGTGGTTGCCTCGGCGGGCGATTTTGCAAGCGCGAGCAACCGCTGGCTCAGTGCGTCGAAATCGATCTGTAGGGGATCGTAATGCACCAGCAGCGAGCGATAGGTTGGCACGGCTTCGGTGACACCAGCGATCGGCGCGCGCGTAAGCGCGCGGTCGAGCGCAAGCACGCTCCGGTTCGCGCCGTCATCGATATCGCGGGAATACTCTACCGTGATGGCGCTGTCGCCGCTCGGCAAAAGGCGGGGAAGGGTAGTGGTTGCGGCCATGGCGTTCTTCGGATTCTCACCCCGCAGGCTAGCGTGTTTCGCGGTGAAGTGGAATTCGTTCCGTGAAAAAGTTCTTGTAACTTCAATAAATTAAACGACACGCCAGCGATAAGCAGGGTTGATCGTACGGCCCTTGACGCGAGCAGCCTTCCCCGCAAGATGCAGCCGCAAATAATATCTTCCCACTGGAGCCTGTCTTTTCGATGTCCCTGTCCCCCGAGCAGATCGCAACGCTGTCTCAAATCTCCACTGCCACCATCACGACCGTGCTGCTCAAGAAGGGGCTGCGGAACATCTGGATGCGCGGCACCAAACCGCTGCACCCGGGACAAAAGCGGCTGGTCGGCCCGGCCTTCACGCTGCGCTTCGTGCCGGCGCGCGAGGATCTTGCAACGCCTGAATCCTGGTCGTCGCCGATCTCGACCCGCACCGCGATCGAAGCCATGCCGGCAGGCTG
>DASWVJ010000245.1:0-19043 GCA_036406295.1 Bradyrhizobium sp. | reverse complement strand
ACTCACCCGGAACCGGCGGAATTCATATCATGCTTAAGATTTCGTTAGTGAAAGGCGAGGCGAACCTAAACCCCGCCCGCGTCCTCGTGCTGGAAACCGAGATAGCTCGCCGCGACCCGCTGGTTGCTGGCGATCTCCTTGGCCGATCCCGACAGGATGAACTCGCCGAGCTCCATGACATAGGCGCGGTCGGCGATCTGCAGCGCGGCCTGCGCGTTCTGCTCGACCAGCAGCACCGAGACGCCGGCGGCGCGCAGTTCGCCGATGGTGCGGAAGATGTCGGCGACGATGATCGGCGCGAGGCCGAGGCTCGGCTCGTCCAGCATCAGGAGCTTCGGCTCGCCCATCAGCGCGCGGCCCATCGCGAGCATCTGCTGCTCGCCGCCGGAGAGCGTGCCGGCGAGCTGCTTGCGCCGCTCCTTCAGCCGCGGGAACAGCGTGTAGACACGCTCCATCGAGGCTTTCGCCCGGCTCCGCTCGATGCGGAACGCGCCCAGCTCGAGATTGTCCTCGACATTCATGGTCACGAACAATTCGCGGTGCTCGGGGACGAGGCCGAGTCCCATCGCGACGCGGTCCTCGATGTCGAGCCGGGCGAGATCCTGCCCGGCGAAGGCGACGCGGCCTTTCAGCGGCAGGATGCCCATGATGGCCGAAAGCAGCGTGGTCTTGCCGGCACCGTTGGCGCCGACGATGGTGACGATCTGGTTGGCCCCGACCTCGAGCGAGACCGAGCGCACCGCCTCGACCTTGCCATAGGCGACATGGGCGTCGGTGACGGACAACAGCGCGCTCATGCCGCCACTCCGAGATAGGCCTTGATCACTTCGGGATTGGTCTTGATCGTGGCGGGGGCGCCCTCCGCGATCTTGGTGCCGAAATCGAGCACCACGATGCGGTCGGCGAGGTTCATGACAAAGCCCATGTCGTGCTCGACCAGGAGCACGCTCATGCCGCCGTCGCGCAGCTCGCGCAGTAGCGCGGCGAGGCGCTGCTTCTCCATGTGGCGCAGGCCCGCAGCCGGCTCGTCGAGCAGCAGCAGCATCGGATCGACGCAGAGCGCGCGGGCGATCTCGACAATGCGTTGCTGGCCGAGCGAGAGGCTGCCCGCGAGCTGATGCATCTGGTCGGTGAGGCCGACGCGCTCGATCTGGCGCGCGGCCTCGGCGAGCAGCTTGGCCTCATCAGTGCGGTCGAGCCGCAGCATCGAGGCGATCGGGCCGGAATGGCCGCGCAGATGCGCGCCGATCGCGACATTCTCCAGCACGGTCATGTCAGGCACCAGCTTGACGTGCTGGAAGGTGCGGGAGATGCCGAGCTTGACGATCTCCTGCGGCGGCGCGTTGTCGACCTTCCTGCCGAGCACCGAGATCGAGCCCGAGGTCGCCGACAGCACGCCGGTGATCAGGTTGAACGTCGTGCTCTTGCCGGCGCCGTTCGGGCCGATCAGCGCGACGATCTCGCGGGCCTTGACGTCGAAGGAGACGTTGTTGACCGCGACCACGCCGCCGAACTGCTTCCGCGCCTTCTCGACCTGGAGCAGCACGCCGGCCTCGCCGGGCGCGCGGGTGCGGTGCCCGAGCTTCAGCGAGGTGTCGGGCTTCTTGCCGCTGGCGCGTTCGGGCAGGAACGACATCAGCCAGGGCCAGAGGCCGCCGGGCGCGAGCTGCAGCAGGGCCACGAGCATGATCCCGAACACGATGGTCTCGACCTGGCCGGAGCCCGGCAGGATCAGCGGCAGATAGCTTTGCAGCACCTCCTTCAGGACCACGACGATCGCCGCGCCCAAGACGCCGCCCCAGACATAGCCGGCGCCGCCGACCACGGCGATGAAGAGATATTCGATGCCGGCATGCGCGCTGAATGGCGTCGGCGTGACGGCGCGCTGGAAATGCGCATAGAGCCAGCCGGAAAGACCGGCGAGCACGGCGGCATAGATGAAGACCAGCATTTTTGCGCGCGGCGTCTGCACGCCGAAGGCTTCGGCGGCGATGTGCCCGCGGCGCAGCGCGCGGATGGCGCGTCCGGTGCGGGAGTCCAACAGGTTCATGGTCAGCAGCGCCGAGACCAGAACCGCGATCCAGATCACGAAATAGATCGTGTCCGGACTGAGCATCCTGAATGCGCCGATCGACAGCGGCGGAATGTTGGAGATGCCGTCATTGCGGCCGATGAACTCGAGCTTGCTGAAGAGATAGAACAGGCCGATGCCCCAGGCGATGGTGCCGAGCGGCAGATAGTGTCCGGACAGCCGCACGGTGACGATGCCGAGGATCACGGCGGCAATGCCGCTGACGATCAGTGAGGCCGGCAAGGTCAGCCAGGGCGAGACGCCGTAGGCCGTGCTCAGCACGGCGGTGGTATAGGCGCCGAAGCCGCAGAACGCGGCTTGCCCGAACGAGGTGAGGCCGCCGACGCCGGTGAGCAGCACCAGGCCCATCGCGACCAGCGCGGCGAGGCCGATATTGTCCAGGAGCACGATCCAGAACGGCGGCATGCCGGGAATCAGCGGAATCGCCGCCATCACTGCGGCAAAGACCAAGAGGGGCCAGCGGCTCGTCATCGCGTCAGTCTCCCTCTTCCTCGACCGCGGGGGCGGCGAGCGAGCGCAGCACCAGCACCGGGATGATCAGGGTGAAGACGATGACCTCCTTGAAGTTGGAGGCATAGAACGATGAGAAAGCCTCGATCGCGCCGACGATCAGCGCGGCCGCCGCCGTGAGCGGATAGCTGATGAGACCGCCGATGATCGCGGCGATGAACCCTTTGAGGCCGATCAGGAATCCGGTGTCGTAATAGAGCGTGGTGATCGGCACGATCAGGATGCCGGAGATCGCGCCGATCACCGATGCCAGCAGGAAAGCGATCTGGCCGGAGAGCGAGGTGCGGATGCCGACCAGCCGCGCGCCGAGTCGGTTGACGGCGGTGGCGCGCAGCGCCTTGCCCATCAGCGTGGTGCCGAAGAACAGCCACAGCGCAACGATAAAGGCGACGGTGACGCCATAGACCGCGATGCTCTGGCCGGTGAAGCGCAACTCGCCGACGGTGAAGGCGGCGGTCGACACCGGCGGGCCTCGCAGGCCTTCGGCGCCGAAGAAGACGAGGCCGAGGCCCTGCAGCGCCAGATGACAACCGACGGAGGCGATCAGGAGCACCAGCACGGACGTATGCGCCAGCGGCTGGAAGGCGAGGCGGTAGAGCGACAGGCCGATCGCCGCGACGATCAGCAATGCCAGCACGATGTTGACCGCGACCGGCGTCCTCGGTCCGGTGAGCAGATAGGTTGCCGCCAGGATGGCGGCGGGAAAGGCGATGTTCAGCGCAAGGCTGCGGCGGATCTTCCTCAGATGCAGCGCGCGGCGGGCGGCGAACAGGTCAAGCGCGAAGGCGACGACGCCCATGGCTGCGGCGAGCCACACCGTGCCCGGCACGTTGCCGGCGCACAGCATCGCATAGCTCAGCGCGCCGTAGGTGACGAATTCGCCCTGCGGAATCAGGATGACGCGGGTGACCGCGAACACCAGCACCAGCGCCAGCCCGAGCAGCGCATAGATCGCGCCGTTGGTGATGCCGTCCTGGATCAGGAACAGCATGATCGTCGTGTTCAACCGGACGCTCCCCCTCACGCCTCCGGCCGGCCGCGAAACCTTGAGGGTCCGCCCGGCCATCCGCATTTCGTCTCGCCGGTTGAAAAGTACCGGCGTTTGATATAGTGGATAACAATTATCGAATATAACCTCAAGGCCCGGCCGGCCCGAGATTCCCCTCCGGCCTTTCTACCGGGATTGCGAGCTTCGAGCGATGACTGTTTCCAAGACTGCGGGCGTCGATGCCGGCAAGCTGCCCCGCCCGCCCCGCAAGGAGAACGGCGAGGGGGCCGGAGAGCCCGCCGCGCTGCAGATGGGCGAACTCTCGGAACTCCTCGGCTATTCGCTGAAGCGCGCACAGCTCAAGGTGTTCGAGGACTTCCTCAATTGCGTCGCGCCGCTGCAGCTGACGCCGGCGCAGTTTTCGGTGCTGTTGCTTCTGGATCGCAATCCCGGCCGCAACCAGACTGAAATCGCCAACACGCTCGGCATCCTCCGGCCGAATTTTGTCGCCATGCTGGATGGGCTGGAGAGCCGCGACCTTTGCGCGCGGGTGCGCTCGACCAACGACCGCCGCTCGCACATCCTGGTTCTGACCGACAAGGGCCGCGCGGTGCTGGCCCGCGCCAAGAGGCTGGTCGCCACCAAGCACGAGGCCCGGCTCAACGAATTGCTGGGTCCGGCCAACCGTGCCGCGCTGCTGGAAATGCTCGCGAAGATCGCGCGGGAGTTTTAGCTAGCTCGTCGTTCCGGGGCGCGCGTTAGCGCGAACTCTGGTGCACTGCGCACCTGAGAATCTCGCGCGTCAACTTCTGGATTCCGAGTCCATCGCTGCGCGATGCCCCGGAATGGCGCGAAGCGTCAATCCACCAAAATCACCCGCACGTCATTGACGTTGGTCAGCGTCGGGCCGGTGATGAGCAAGTCGCCGGTTTGCGAAAAGAATCCGGTCGCATCGTTGTTGGCGAGATAGGCCTTGGGATCGAGGCCCAGCGATTTCATCTTCGAGAAAGTCGCCGTATCGATGACAGCGCCGGCCGGATCGCTGGCGCTGCCGGCGCCACCATCGGCGCCGTCGGTATCGGCGGCGAGCGCGGCGACATCGGGCATATCCTTCAATAGCTCTGCCAGTGCCAGCGCATATTCCTGGTTGGGGCCGCCGCGGCCATTGCCGCGCACGGTGACGGTCAATTCGCCGCCGGACAGGATGGCGATGCGCTTGCCTTGGGCTCGTGCCTTCAGCGCCAGCTGTGCATGTCCGGCGGCAACCTCGCGGGCTTCGCCTTCCAAATCGGCGCCGAGCGCGATGGTCTCGTAACCGGCATCCCTCGCAACCCTGACCGCGGCTTCGTGCGAGGCTTTTGGCCGAGCGATGAGCTCAAATCGCGCACGCGCGAAGGCGGCATCGCCCGGCTTGCAGCTTTCGTTTTTGGGATCGTCGAGCGCGCGCCGCACCGCCTCGTCGATGGCGAGATCGTATTTTGCGACGATGGCGCGCGCATCGGCCAGCGTCGAGGCATCGGGCACCGTGGGACCGGAGGCGATCGCGGAAGGATCGTCATGCGGCACGTCCGAGATCGCAAGCGTTACGATCTCGGCGGCGTGCTGGCCGGCGCGCGCCAGCCGTCCGCCCTTGATGCGCGAGAGGTGCTTGCGCACCACGTTCATCTCGCCGATCGGCGCGCCGGAGCGGAGCAGTGCGCGGTTGACCTGCTGTTTCTGCGTGAAAGAGACGCCGTCGGCCGGCGCGATCCAGTTGGCGGAGCCGCCGCCGGTGATCAGCACCAGCAGGAGATCGTTCCCGGTGGCTTCCGCCGCCAGCCGCAGCGTGTCGTCGGCGGCCTTCAGCCCGGCTTCATCGGGCACCGGATGGCCGGCTTCGATCACCTTGATCCGCCGTGTCGGCAGGCCATGGCCGTGGCGCGTGGTGGCGATGCCGACCAGTCGCTGCGGCTCGAGCTTCAGCGCATCGAGATAGTGCCGCTCGCAGCTTGCGGCCATTGCGGCGGCGCCCTTGCCGGCAGCAAGGCAGATCACCCGGCCCTTCGGTAGCGGCGGCAGGTGCCGGCCGAGCACGACATCGGGATGCGCCGCGGCAACCGCTGCATCAAAAATCGCGCGCAGGAGAGGGCGTCGGTCGGTCATCGCTTTTCCAGGGTCCGGGAATTTGAGGAGCGGCCGTTATCCGATTTCTGCGGGCAAAAGAAAACCCCCGCGGGCGGCGCCCGCGGGGGTGTTGTGTTTGCGTAATCGGCCGATAGGCGTTGGCAATCAGAGCGTTTTCAAGCGAAGTTGGTTACCGGTTCGCGTGAAGAAAACGCGTCCAAAGAGAAGTCTATCCGCCGACGTCGCCGCTCATGATCTCGCCGAACAGCTCCCAGGTCTCGCCCTTGAAGCGCATCAGCTGAACCTGGGAGATCGGTGCGAAATCGGTCGGCGAGGTGTTGACCTTGACGCCCGGCAACAGGCCGCCGAGTTCGAGGTTCTTGAGGTTTGCCGCCTGCTTCATCACGTTCTCGCGGGTCAGGTTGTCGCCGCACTGCTTGAGCACCTGCACCAGGCCCTGGGCGACCGTGTAGCCGAACATCACGCCGCCATCGGCGCGGTTGGCTTCGGGATAATACTTGTCCAGGAACTCGTTCCAGGCCTTCATTCCCGCATCGTTCTTCCACTGCTGGTCGGTCGGGTCCTTGAGGTAGGCCGAGGAGATGATTCCTTGCGCGTTCTCGAATCCGGCCGGCTTCATCACGCTGCCGACCGAGGCCGACACGTTGTTGAGGAAGTGTGCCGGCTTCCAGCCGATCTCCGCGTTCTTCTTGATGGCCTGCGCGGCGAATTTGGGCGTGGCGATGTTAATGAATACGTCGGCGCCGGAAGCCTTCAGCTTGACGATGTGGCTGTCGATGGTCGGCTCGGAGACTTCATAGCTCTCCTCCAGCACGATCATCGAGGTCTTCGATCCCAGACCGTCCTTCAGGCCCTTCAGATAGTCCTTGCCGTAATCGTCGTTCTGGTAGAGCACGCCGATCTTGGCGTTGGGATGGTTCTTCAGGATGTACTTGGCGTAGATCTGGGTCTCGCTCTGGTAGTTGGGCTGCCAGCCCATGGTCCAGGGGAAGTCTTTCGGATCGTTCCACTTGGTGGCGCCGGTGGCGACGAACAGCTGCGGCACCTTCTTGGAATTCATGTACTTCTGGATCGCCGAGTTCGACGGCGTGCCGAGCGGATTGAAGATCAGCAGCACCTCGTCGCTCTCGACCAGCTTGCGCGCCTGTTCGACCGTCTTCGGCGGCGAGTACGCGTCGTCGTAGGTGATGAAGTTGATCTTGCGGCCGTTGATGCCGCCTTCGGCATTGACCTTCTTGAAGTAGGCTTCTTCCGTCTTTCCGATCACGCCATAGGCGGATGCGGGGCCCGAATACGGCATGATGTTGCCGATCTTGATTTCAGTATCGGATGCACCGGTATCGTATTTCTTTTGCGCCATTGCGCCGCTCGAGGAAGCGGCGATCACGGCGAGCGCGGTAGAAAGCACCGCGAGTCTGGTGGTAACGGACATTCCGTCTCTCTCCCTTTGAGTTGCAATTCAACGTTTGCCCGGCCCCTGAACAGAGCTCTTGTTGGCATCTCGTACCTACCATTTCGGCCAACGCATCACAATAAAAAGCCCCCCGCGCCATCAGCGCGAGGGGCTGCGTCTTTAGGCGGAAGGGACGGCGGCTAGCCGCCGACGTCGCCGCTCATGACGTCGCCGAACAGCTCCCAGGTCTCGCCCTTGAAGCGCATCAGCTGCAGCTGCGAAAGCGGTGCAAAATCGGTCGGCGAGGTATTGACCTTGACGCCCGGCAGCAGGCCGCGTGGCTCGAAGTTTCTGATGTTGGCCGCCTGCTTCATCACGTTCGCGCGCGTCAGATCGTCGCCGCAGGCTTTCAGCACGTGCTCGAGGCCCTGGGCCACGATGTAGGCGTACATCACCGAGCCGTCGGCGCGGTTGGCTTCGGGGTAGTATTTGTCCAGGAACTCATTCCAGGCCTTCATCGCTGCATCATCCTTCCACTGCGGATCGTTCGGATCCTTCAGGTAGGCGGAGGAGATGATGTCTTGCGAGTTTTCGAAGCCGGCCGGCTTCATGACGCTGCCGATCGAAGCCGAGACGTTGTTGAGGAAGTGCACCGGCTTCCAGCCGACCTCCATGTTCTTCTTGATGGCCTGTGCCGCGAATTTTGGCGTGGTGACGTTGAAGAAGATGTCGGCGCCGGAGGCCTTCAGCTTCACGATATGGGTGTCGATGGTCGGCTCGGACACCTCATAGCTGTCCTCGATCACGATCATCGAGGCGGCCTTGGAGCCGAGGCCGTCCTTCAGTCCCTTGACGTAGTCTCTGCCGTAGTCGTCGTTCTGGTAGAGGATCGCGATCTTGCCGTTCGGATAATTCTTCAGGATGTACTTGGCATAGATCTGACTCTCGCTCTGGTAGTTGGGTTGCCAGCCCATGGTCCACGGGAAGTCCTTCGGATCGTTCCACTTGGTGGCGCCGGTGGCGACGAACAGCTGCGGCACCTTCTTGGTATTCATGTATTTCTGGATCGCCGTGTTTGGCGGCGTGCCCAGCGAGTTGAACACCAGGAAGACCTCGTCGCTCTCCACCAGCTTGCGCGCCTGTTCCACCGTCTTCGGCGGCGAGTAGGCGTCGTCATAGGTGATGAAGTTGATCTTGCGGCCGTTGATGCCGCCCTCGGCGTTGATCTTGCGGAAATAGGCTTCCTCGGTCTTGCCGATCACGCCATAGGCGGATGCGGGGCCCGAGTAGGGCATGATGTTGCCGATCTTGATTTCGGTGTCGGTGGCGCCGGTGTCGTATTTCTTCTGGGCGAAAGAAGGATCGCTGCCGGCGGCAAGCAATGCGAGGGCAGCCGACAAGGCCCCCAGTCGCAGTTGGTTGATGGGCATTCTCGTCTCCCTAGAATCGGATGTGATGTGTCTTGTTCTGGAGACAGGCGCTTTTCGGCCATTGCCGGCATTGAATACCTTCTGCCGTCAGCCAGCAAACAAAAAGCCCCCTGCGACGGGTCGCAGAGGGCCTGTTTTTTGGTCGCAGGCGCCGCGTGGTTAACCGCGCGGCGGAATATTACGGCATGATCCGGAAAAGTGTGGAGCGGTTTTCCGAGCCGATCATGCTCTTAATGGCTGACATCCCCGCTCATGATGTCGCCGAACAGTTCCCACTTCTCGCCCTTGAAGCGCATCAGCTGGAGCTGCGAGATCGGGGCGAAGTCGGTGGCCGAAGTGTTGATCTTGACGCCCGGCAGCAGCGTGTCGGGTTCGAAATCCTTCAGGCTCGCTGCCTGCTTCATCACGTTGGCGCGGGTCAGGTCGTCGCCGCACATCTGCAGCACCTTCACCAGCGTCTGTGCTGCGCCGTAGCCATAGACCACGGAGCCGTCGATCTTGTTGCCTTCGGGATAGTACTTCTCGAGGAAGGCGAGGAATTTCTTCATGCCGGGATCATTGTTCCACTGCGGATCCGCGCCGTCCTTGGCGTACGCCGCCGAGATGACGCCCTGCGCATTCTCGAATCCGGCCGGCTTGATCACGCCGCCGACCGACGCCGAGACGTTGGTGAGCAGGTGCATCGGCTTCCACTCGATCTCCGCGGCCTTCTTGATCGCCTGCGCCGCGAACTTCGGCGTCGTGATGTTGATCAGCACGTCCGCGCCGGAAGCCTTCATCTTGACGATGTGGCTGTCGATGCTCGGCTCGGAGACCTCATAGCTCTCTTCCAGCACGATCAGCGAAGTCTTGGAGCCGAGTCCGTCCTTCAGGCCCTTCAGGTAATCCTTGCCGAAATCGTCGTTCTGATAGAAGACCGCAATCTTGGCGTCCGGCTTTTCCTTCAGCACGAACTTAGCATAGATGCGCGCTTCGCTCTGATAGCTGGGCTGCCAGCCCATGGTCCAGGGGAAGTTCTTCGGATCGTTCCACTTGGTGGCGCCGGTGGCTACGAACAGTTGCGGCACCTTCTTGGAGTTCAGGTACTTCTGGATCGCGGTGTTGGACGGCGTGCCGAGCGGGTTGAACACGACGAGCACTTCGTCGCTTTCGACCAGCTTGCGCACCTGCTCGACCGCCTTCGGCGGCGAATAGGCGTCGTCATAGGTGATGAAGCTGATCTTGCGGCCGTTGATGCCGCCCTCGGCATTGATCTTCTTGAAATAGGCCTCTTCGGTCTTGCCGATCACGCCATAGGCGGATGCAGGGCCGGAGTAGGGCATGATGTTGCCGATCTTGATTTCGGTGTCGGTAGCGCCGGTGTCGTATTTCTTCTGGGCCAGTGCAGTTCCGCCGGTGGCAACGAGAGTAACAAGCGCCGCCGATACTGCGGCAAGCCGCAGCTTCGCTTGGGTCGTCATAACAGCTCCTTTTGTTGATTTTGCTCAGCTTAGTTCCTGAGTTTGCCGATCAGTTGTTGGGCAACGATGGCAACCTGCCTTGCGCCATGCGGCACGAGGAAGATCACGATGAACAGCAGCACGCCGAACACGGCGCCGGAGAGGCCCTTGTTGATGCTCTCGGCGATGTTGGGCACGAAGATGATGAAGGCTGCGCCGACGAACGATCCCGGCAGCCAGCCGACGCCGCCTACCACCATGCCGAGGAACAGCGAGATGGCGAGGTTGATGGTGTAGCTGTCCGGCGCCACGAACTGCACGGCGATGGCCCCCAGACCGCCGGCGATGCCGGTGATGCCGGCACTAACGCCGAATGTCAGCGTCTTGTACTGCGCGACGTCGACGCCCATGGCGGAGGCGGCGATTTCGTTGTCGCGGATCGCCATCATGGCCCGGCCCGAGCGCGAGCGCAGCAGGTTGACGGAGCCGATATAGATCGCCAGCGTGACGGCGAGGGTGAAGTAGTACAGCCACATGTCCTGTCCCATCGGCAGGCCGAAGGGCGCATCGGGCTTGGTGACGACGAGGCCCTGCACGCCGCCGGTCCAATGCTCGAGGAAATTGAGCTTCAGCAGCTGCGGCATGGCGACCGCCAGCGCGAAGGTGGCCAGCGCCAGGTAGATGCCGGAAAGCCGCAATGCGGGCTTGCCGAACAGGAAGCCGGCGGCAAACGAGACCAGCCCTGCGATCGGCAGCGTCAGCGCGTAGTTCATGTTGGCGTTTTCCATCAGGACCGCCGACGTATAGGCGCCGATCGCATAGAACGCGCTCTGGCCGAGCGAGAACTGTCCGCTGCCGCCGGTCAGGATGTTGAGCGCCAGCACCGCAAGTCCATAGATCAACACCATCGTCATCTGGAAGATGATGAAGTTCTTCACGAACAGCGGGACGACAAGCAGGGCTGCCAGGATCACCAGCGAGGTGCCGGTACCCAGCGTCATGGCGCGCTTCGGAACGGCCTCGACGGCCGGGGCTTCTGTGACGACGTCTTCTGCAGCTGCGCTCATGATCAGACTCGCTTGACGATGGCTCGGCCGAACAGACCGGCAGGTTTGAAGACCAGGACGGTGATGATCAGCGCAAGCGCAATCGGCAGTTTCAGTTCATTGCCGACGCCCGGGATGTAGGTGCCGGCGAGGTTCTCGAAGACACCGACCAGGAAGCCCCCGACGACGGCGCCGAGCGGCGAGGTCAGGCCGCCGAGCACGGCGGCGGCAAAGCCGTAGACCAGCACGCCGCCCATCATGTTGGGCTCCAGAAACACCACAGGCGCAATCAGGATGCCGGCGACGGCGCCGATTGCAGAGGCCATGCCCCAGCCGAGCGCGATCATCCATGAGGTGTTGATGCCGACGAGGCGCGCCGATTCCGGCAGCGCCGCAGCGGCGCGCATCGCCAGCCCAATCCGGGTGAACTGGAAGAACAGGTAGAGCCCGACCAGCATCAGCAAGGTGACGCCGATCATGCCGGCCTGGTGGGTCGAGATCAGCTGGCTGCCGAGGAACGGGGAAGAGCCGAACGGCGTCGGATATTGCTTGATGGTGAAGTCCCAGGTCAGGCCCGCCACCGAATTGACGATCGCAAACAGCGCGATGAAGCCGGCGACGTTGGTCAGGATCGGCGCCTTGGCGAGCGGCTTGAACAGAAGACGCTCGATCAGGATGCCGCCGACGAAGGAAACGGCAAGCGTGATCAGGAACGCCCACCAATAGGGCACGCCCCACTGCATCAATTGCCAGGAGATGAAGGTCGAGAACATCGCCATTTCGCCCTGAGCGAAATTGAGATGGTCGATCGCCTGGTAGATCATGACCACGGCGAGTGCCATGCAGGCATAGATCGCGCCCGTGGCGATGCCGGCCAGGACCTGATTCGTAAAGAGTTCCATTATCCCGGCTCCGTTAGTAACCCAGATAGGATTTGCGGACGTCTTCGTTGTTGGCAATGTCCTTGGCGTTGCCCGACATCACGATGCGTCCGGTTTCGATCACATAGGCCTGGTCGGCGAGCTCGAGCGCGAGCTGGGCATTCTGTTCCACCACCAGAATGGTGACCTTGTCCTCGCGGTTGATCTTGCCGAGGATCTTGAACAGGTCGCGCACGACCAGCGGCGCAAGCCCGAATGAAGGCTCGTCCAGCAGCATCAGGCGCGGGCGCAGCATCAGCGCGCGGGCGACCGCGAGCATCTGCTGCTCGCCGCCCGACAGCGTACCGGCCTGCTGGGTGTAGCGTTCCTTCAGCACCGGGAAGTGCGCATACATGCGCTCGATGTCGGAAACGATGCCGGCCTTGTCCCTGCGGGAGATCGCGCCCAGTTGCAGGTTCTCCTCCACCGTCATGGTGGTGAAGGTGCCGCGGCCCTGCGACACATGCGCGATGCCGAGGCGGACGATGCTTTCGGTGGAGCGGTTGCCGAGCGCTGCGCCCTCGAACTCGATCGCGCCGGTCGAGCGCACCATGTTGCAGATCGCCCGCAGCGTGGTGGTCTTGCCGGCGCCGTTGGCTCCGAGCAGCGTCGTGAGCGAGCCCTCGTTGAGCGAGAAGGACAGCCCGTGCAGTGCCTGGACCTGGCCGTAATAGGCGCGCAGGTCCTTGACGTCGAGCATCGCGGTCATTGGTCCTTGCTCCCGAGATAGGCCTTGATGACGTCGGGATTGGCCTGGACCTGGGCCGGAGTTCCCTCGGCCAGCTTGCGGCCGAAATTGAGCGCCACGACATGGTCGGCGATCGACATCACAAGACCCATGTGGTGTTCGACGAGCAGCACGGTCATGTGGCGCTCGCCGCGGATGCGGCGGATCAGATCGCCCAGCACATGGACTTCCTCGTGATTGAGGCCGCCGGCCGGCTCGTCGAGCAGCAGGATCTTCGGATCGGCCGCGAGCGCGCGCGCCAGCTCGACGCGTTTCTGGGTGCCGAAGGGAAGCCCGGAGACTACCGTGTGAGCCACACTGCCGAGATCGAGATAGGCGAGGATCTCTTCAACCTTCCTGTTGATGTCGGCTTCGCTGCGCCGGACCCAGGCGAGCTTGATGGAATCGCTGATGATGTCGCTGGAGGTGCGCGAGTGGCATCCGATGCGGACATTGTCCATCACGGAGAGATTGGGAAACAGCGCGACGTTCTGGAAGGTGCGGCCGATGCCGATTTCCGCAATCCGGTGCGGCGGGCGTGTCAGGATGCTCACGCCTTCCATCAGGATGTCGCCGGAAGACGGCTGATAGAGGCGGCTCAGGCAGTTGAACAGCGTCGTCTTGCCGGCGCCGTTCGGCCCGATCAGGCCGAGGATCTGACCCTTGTGCATGTCGAAGGTGACGCCGTTCAAGGCGATGATGCCGCCGAACACGACGCTGACGTCGCGAACCGCGAGCAGGGCGGCACTTCCCTGCGCGAGTTGTGCCTGCGTCATTTCGCTGCGCCCGGCGGGAGCGGGCTGCCGCGACCTCGCGAATTCATCCGCCGGTCGCTTGCGCGACGGCTATCTGATCCCCTCGACAACACGCGTTCTGCCTCCTCTTCCTCTCTTGCTCTCTTCTTTTTTGCTGAACGGCGTTACGCCACCCAGGGCCGCCTCGATGTTCCTTACCATCGCGACCATACGGGGTCCAATGTCGTTGATCAGGCGGTCTTCCGTGAAGCGGAATGACGGCGCGCCGCAATTGAACGCATAGGGTCCGGTTCCGTCATTCAGCTTCAAGGCGACGCCGACCGCATGTACATCGTCCTGCCATTCACCCGCAGACACCGCGAAGCCATTGCGAGCGACCATCTCGCCGGAGCGCTCGATGCCGTCACGCATCTTCGGCCAGCGGCTGCCGTAATGTTCACGCAGTTCGCGCAGCAGGGCGGCGCGCTCGTCCGGCGCCAATGCCCAGATATACGCGCGACCCATGGCCGTGGTTGCAATCGGTATCCTCGAGCCGACGTCGAGCTGCACGCCGAGCGTCAACCCGTTACGGCTCTGCCCGAAATAGATCATGCTGAGACGGTCGCGCGCGCCGACGGCCACCGCGCCGCCGGTCTCGCGCATCACTTCCTCGCGGAAAGCTTCGGACAGATGGCGAACCCCCAGATTTGCCAGAGCGGCATACCCGAGCGCCATGGCTGACGGGGCGAGCTGATACTTCTCGAAGCGGGGGACGGGTGTAAGGTAACCGAGCTTCGTCAGTGTGTAGGTGAGCCGGGAAACGGTCGGCTTCGGCAATTTAGTGCGTGCCGCAAGTTCTTGATTGCCCAGAAGCCCGTCATGGGGAGAGAATGCGCGCAACACTTCGAGGCCGCGGGAAAGTGCGACGACGAAGCTGCGATCAGTCGCCGGTTTCTTCGCTGGACGTTTCATTCCCTGCTTGGATCTCTGTGTCGTTGACAACGGACGTGCTTCAAAATAACCCTCCGTGTCAAGATGTGGAATTTAATTTCGCAGTGCGAAATTAGCTTCCGGCGTAGCTGCTGAACGCAAGTTTCTGCAGCTGCTCAACGCAAGTTAACTAACCAAGAAAGAGTTGAGGGAGAGTCTCGTGAACGCAGTGGTCAAGCTCGAACGTCATGACGTCATCGGCATCGTCACGGTGGACAGCCCTCCCGTGAACGCGCTGAGCGCGGCTGTGCGCGGCGGCATCTTCGATTGCATGAAAGAGGCGATCGCAGACAACAGCATCCAGGCCATCGTGCTGACGTGCGGCGGACGCACCTTCATCGCCGGCGCCGACATCACCGAATTCGGCAAGCCGCCGAAGCCGCCGGGCCTGCACGAGGTGCTGGTGCTGATGGAAAATTCGCCCAAGCCGATCGTTGCCGCCATTCACGGCACGGCGCTCGGCGGCGGTCTCGAGGTCGCTCTGGCATGCCACTATCGCGTGGCGGTCAAGGAGGCGAAGCTCGGCCTGCCCGAAGTGAAGCTCGGCCTTTTGCCCGGTGCGGGCGGCACGCAGCGCTTGCCGCGCGCGGTCGGCCCGGAACTCGCGGTGAAAATGATCGTCAGCGGCGATCCGATCGGCGCTGCCGAGGCGCTGAAGAACGGCCTGATCGAGGAGATCGTTGAAGGGCCGGCCTCCGGCGGCGAGGCGTTTGCCCGCAAGCTGATCGCCGAGAAGCGCCCGCTGCGCAAGCTGCGCGACGACGACTCCAAGCTTGCCGCAGCCAGAGCCGACATTTCGATCTTCACCAATGCGGTCGCCGCACTGACCAAGAAGGCAAGGGGGCTGGAGGCCCCGTTCGCCGCGGCCGACGCCGTGCGCGCCGCCATCGAGCTGCCGTTCGATGAAGGCCTGAAGAAGGAGCGCGAGGGCTTCCTGAAACTCGTCGCCAGCGACCAGTCCAAGGCGCAGCGCTATGCCTTCTTCGCCGAGCGCGAGGCCTCGAAGATCGCCGGCGTGCCTGAGGGCACCAAGCCGCGCAAGGTCGAGCGCGTCGCCATCGTCGGCGCCGGCACCATGGGCGGCGGCATCGCGATGTCCTTTGCCAATGCCGGTATCCCCGTGACCCTGATCGAGACCAGCGAGGAACAGTTGAAGCGCGGCATGGGCATCATGCAGAAGAACTGGGAAGCCACCGCGGCCCGCGGCGGCATCCCGGCGGATGCGCCCGCCAAGCGCATGGCGCTGATCGACGGCAAGGTGGGCCTCGAGAACGTCAAGGACGCTGACCTTGTGATCGAAGCCGTGTTCGAGACCATGGCGGTGAAGAAGGAAGTGTTCGGCAAGCTCGACCAGCATGCCAAGCCGGGCGCCGTGCTCGCTTCCAACACCTCCTATCTGAACATCGACGAGATCGCCAAGCAGACCAAGCGTCCGCAGGACGTGCTGGGCATGCACTTCTTCTCGCCCGCCAACGTCATGAAGCTCTGCGAGATCGTCCGCGCCGCCAAGACCGCCCCCGACGCACTGACAACGGCGGTGGCCATTTCGCGCAAGATTGCAAAAGTTCCGGCGGTGGTCGGTGTCTGCGACGGCTTCGTCGGCAACCGCATGCTGGCCCAGCGCGGCAGGCAGTCGGAGAAGCTGCTGTTCGAAGGCGCGCTGCCGCAGCAGGTCGATGCGGTGGTGACCAAGTTCGGCATGCCGATGGGTCCGTTCGCGATGAGCGATCTCGCCGGGCTCGATATCGGCTGGCGCTCGCGCAAGGACCGCGGCATCAAGTCGGAGATTGCGGATGCGCTCTGCGAAGCCGGCCGCTTCGGCCAGAAGACCGGCAAGGGCTACTACAAGTATGAAGGCGGCTCGCGCTCGCCGCTGCCCGATCCCGATGTCGAGAAGCTGATCGAGGAGACGCTGCAAAAGCTCGGCAAGAAGCGCCGCGCCGTCAGCGACGAGGAGATCCTCGATCGCATGATGTACCCGATGATCAACGAGGGTGCGCGCATCCTCGAGGAGGGCATCGCGGCGCGTCCGAGCGACATCGACGTGATCTGGCTCTACGGCTATGGCTGGCCGATCTACCGCGGCGGTCCGATGTTCTGGGCCGATACGGTCGGCCTCAAACACATCGCCGATCGTCTCTCCCATTACGCCAAGGAGACCAACGATCCCTCGCTGGAGCCCGCGCCGCTGCTCAAGCGCCTTGCGGCTGCGGGCGGCACGTTCGCCTCGCTCGCCGCGCCGTCAAAGGCGGCTTGATGGGCGTCCATCTCACCACCCGTCGTTCCGGGGCATGCGAAGCATGAGCCACAATGCGCAATTGCGCATTGTGGAACCTCGAGATTCTCAGGTGCGCAATTGCGCACCATAGTTCGATGCTGACGCATCGCCCCGGAATGACTTCTTGATTGGCTGATTACGCAATGCCCCATCCCGGTGAACAATATTATCCGCAAGGCGTCCGCTGGGGCGACGCGATCGAACGCGGCACGCTACCCGACCTGTTGTCGCGGGCGGCGTCCGACTACGGCGCGCGCCCGGCAATCGAATTCCGAAACCGGCCGATCAGCTATGCCGAGCTGGAAGACGAGGTCGAGACCGCCGCGAGCGCATTCCTGCGAGCCGGCTACGGCAAGGACAAGTCCGTCGCGCTGTTCCTCGGCAACACGCCGGACCATCCGATCAATTTCTTCGGCGCGCTGAAGGCAGGTGCGCGCATCGTGCATCTGTCTCCGCTCGACGGCGAGATTGCGCTCTCGCACAAGCTTTCCGACTCCGGCGCGCGCGTGCTGGTCACCAGCAACCTCTCGGCGCTGCTGCCGACCGCGCTGAAATTTCTCGACAAGGGGCTGCTCGACAGGCTGATCGTCTGCGAGGACGACGATTGGGGCAAGGTCGGCACGCCGCAAACACCGCTGCCGGGCAATCCCGCGATCATCACCTACAAGCAGTTCGCCGCCGGCGTAACGAAGCCTTCCGCCTGGCCCGCGATCGACGTCGATGACGTCGCCCTCCTGCAATATACCGGCGGCACCACCGGCCTGCCCAAGGGCGCCATGCTCAGCCATGGCAACCTCACGGCCGCCGTCTCCATCTACGACGTCTGGGGCAAGCCGGCGCGGCTGGAGCGCAACGCCATCGAGCGCGTGATCTGCGTGCTGCCGCTGTTTCACATCTTTGCGCTCACCGTGGTGCTGCTCTCCTCGCTCCGCCGCGGCAATCTGATCTCGCTGCACCAGCGCTTCGACGTCGAAGCCGTGATGCGCGACATCGAGGTCAAGCGCGCCACGGCCTTCCCAGGCGTGCCCACGATGTGGATCGCGATCGCCGCGCTGCCCGATCTCGACAAGCGCGATTTGTCCTCGCTGGTCAGCGTTGGCTCGGGCGGTGCGCCGCTGCCGGTGGAAGTCGCGCGGATCCTTGAGCACCGGGTCGGCATGAAGCTGAAGAGCGGCTGGGGCATGACCGAGACCTGCTCGCCCGGCACCAGTCATCCCAAGGAAGGTCCGGACAAGCCCGGCTCGATCGGACTGATGCTGCCCGGTATCGAGCTCGACGTCGTCTCGCTGGAAGATCCGACCAAGGTGATGCCGGTCGGCGAGGTCGGCGAAATCCGCATCAAGGGGCCGAACGTCACCAAGGGCTACTGGAACAAGCCGAAGGAGACGGCGGAGTCCTTTGTCGGCGACCGCTTCCTCACCGGCGACATCGGCTACATGGACGCCGACGGCTATTTCTACCTGGTCGACCGCAAGAAGGACATGATCATCTCCGGCGGCTTCAACGTCTATCCGCAGATGATCGAGCAGGCGATCTATACGCATCCGTCCGTGCAGGAAGTGCTCGTAATCGGCATTCCCGACGATTACCGCGGCGAGGCGGCCAAAGCCTTCATCACACTGCGCGCGGGCGCCCAGCCGTTCACGATCGACGAGCTCCGCGCGTTCCTCACCGGCAAGCTCGGCAAGCACGAGCTTCCCGCCGCGGTCGAGTTCGTCAAGGAATTGCCGCGCACGCCGGTCGGCAAGCTGTCGCGGCACGAGTTGCGCAGGGCTCAGCCGGCGCAGGCGCCGCAGCCCAAAGTCTCGTCAGGTTAGAGAATTCGATTCACACAGGAGGATCCGATGGATCTCGCTTTTACCAAGGAAGAAATGGCGTTTCGCGAGGAAGTGCGGCAGTTCTTCAGGGATAACGTGCCGCCGGAGACCCGCCGCAAGATGGTCGAGGGCCGTCATCTCTCCAAGGACGAGATGATCACCTGGTGGCGCATCCTCAACAAGAAGGGCTGGGGCGTCTCGCACTGGCCCAAGGAATATGGCGGCACCGGCTGGAGCTCGGTGCAGCACTACATCTTCAACGAGGAGCTGCAGTCCTATCCGGCGCCGGCGCCGCTCGCCTTCGGCGTCAGCATGGTCGGGCCGGTGATCTACACCTTCGGCAACGAGCAGCAGAAGAAGCAATATCTGCCGCGCATTGCCAATGCCGACGACTGGTGGTGCCAGGGCTTTTCGGAGCCCGGCTCCGGCTCGGACCTCGCCTCGCTCAAGACCAAGGCCGAGCGCAAGGGCGACAAGTGGATCATCAACGGCCAGAAGACCTGGACCACGCTCGCCCAGCACGCCGACATGATCTTCTGCCTCTGCCGCACCGAC
>DASWVJ010000244.1:0-3686 GCA_036406295.1 Bradyrhizobium sp. | reverse complement strand
CTATCCCCGCCGGCCTGTGCTGGCGGGGCAACGGTGACAATAAAGGCCGCTCACCGGGGAGAGTACGTATAAGCCGTAAACCATTGCGCGGGGAAAGCCGGGATGTCCTGGCTGTACCTGTCAAATCCGTGTGCATTCTATCACTACTCTCGCACACGGGGCTGCGGGCGCAGTCGGCGCCCGGCTTTCCCTGCGCCCTCTGACCAAGAGGGAGCAACGAGATGCACAACCCCGGGAGAATCAGTCCGCGGGAACGATCGCGCTTACCCTCATGCTGTTTGAAATTCGAATCCGTGTCTTTCCCGAGCCTGTCCGTGCGCTGTGGCGCTGGTTGGCCGTCATTCCGGGTCGCGCGAAGCGCGAACCATGATGTGCAATTGCGCATCCGAGAATCGAGCTTTCGGTCGCCCGCAGGGCGGTTCCGCACATAGGGAACGGCTATCCCGGGCCGCCGTTAACCCCTTGATCCAGATCGGTAACGGCGCAATCACGCTGGGATCACGATGCCCCCATCACACTCGCTCGAAAAGAAGGGTGGCAGAGGACCATTTCCTTCATTGGGGTACTCATGAGTGCGGAATCAGTCATTTATTATCTGCGACGCCCGCCCGGAGACGATCCGGTCGACGAAACCGAGTGGTTGTTCTCGGCGCTCTGCCAATACACGGGAGCCGAGCTGCGCGAATTGCTGTATGTCGCGCAGGAGCCCGAGTTTTTCGAGACGATGCGGGCGGTGTTTGCGCTTCCGGAACAGCGTCTGTCGGTGTTGCGGGAGTTTCTCGCAGCTTCCGATCCGCGGCCGGTCGACGTCGCCATCGAAGCGGATGGCAGTTGCGTGCTGCGTCGTGGCGCGCCGAAACCGCCCGAACGGCCGCGGCTGAAGATCGTCGAATAGCGCTGCTTTGCTCGCGTTGGGTGGTCAGCCGGCATGACGCGCCGGCTGCCCTTCGAGCGCTTGCTCAGGCGCTGGCGCGCAGCGGCTCCCGCCGCTTCGGCTCGCTGGCCGGGAAGAATTCGCCGATCCAATTGTGCCTGACCGCCTCGATATGCCAGGCCATCGCTTCAGCCGAGCCAGGCGCGGGATCGGGAATGTCCTTGCGGATCTCCCTTCCATCCAGCGACCCGCAGCTGTGCGAATAGCGCGTCTCGCAAGTAAGCCTGACGTCGTCGTGCTGCTGCAGCCGCACAAAGCCGTCAGCCGGAAAGAACGTGCCGGCCAGCTCGATCTGCCGCGGTAATTGCCGCATCAGCAGGAACGTGCTGGTGGCGTGCCTCTCGGACTCCGACACCAGCACGGCTATCATGCTGTGGATGGGGCTGATCGCTTCCGGCGCAAACAGCCCGATCGGTCCCACAATGGGACCGGCGGTCGCTATCGAGAGATATTCGCCCTCCGGGCCCCAGCGGCAGGCGATCAGCCATTCATGGCTACGGCTGCGCACCAGTGTTGGCTTGGCATAATCCGAGCGGGCAATATCGGCAGCCATGGCTATGACGAAGGCTTTCGCGAGCATTGATTCCTCCGAGGCGCGAACGAGAAGTACCCCACGCTGACAATCAACCGACGGACGTGAGAACACCGTGAATGGAGGCGATGAAGAACCTGTTTTCCAGCGCGGCTGCGTTACTGCTCGGTGAAGCGCCCGAGGCCAGCGTGATTCACGATGTTGAGCTCCTGCTCAGGGAACTTGGCTATGTGCGGCCGGCCGGAGCGAACGTTGATCAGCAGGCGCGCCATCGCACGCGCCTGCTGATGGCCGCGTCGCAATTTGTTCGGATTTTCGAGCTGGCGGCGCCCGAGGCGCCGCGGCTGGTCGCGTTCGGCGCCGAGGTCGATCCCGCGGCCGCCGATGTGCTGCACCAGGGCAGCGCGCCGGTCGGCGTCTCCGGCATCGGGCTGACGATGCAGGAGGCGTTTCAGGGATGCGTCGGCGAAGGCATCGAATATCTGTCGCAGCTGCAGCGTGCCGGCGACATATTGATCGCAGCCGATGGCATCGCGCCGGCAGAGGCACTCGACCGGCCTGCGCGCGAATTGGTGGCGGCGCTGATGTCGTCCCGCGCCAGGAGCGGCCTCTCCTGGCATCGCGCCATCCGTCTCTCCGACCGGCGGGAAATTCTGCTGCCGGCCGACCTCTGCCTGCGGCGGCCACAGCCCGCCCAGGAGTTTACGCCGCCCTTTCCTTTGAGCATCGGATCCGCCGCCGGCACCTCCTGGGAAGGCGCGGCCCTGCATGGCTTGCTCGAATTGATCGAGCGCGACGCTGCAAGCCTGTGGTGGCGCGGCGGCAGGCGGGGCAGGGCGGTTCCCCGTGACATCGAAGTCGGTGCGCAAGAGCTGCTGGGTGAGCTTCGTGCAGGTAGCCCGGCGCTGCGGCGCAGCTGGTTGCTCGATATCACCACCGACACCGGCATTCCTGCGGTGGTGGCGCTGTCATGCCGGCGCGACGGGTTCGGCCTCGCCTTTGGTCTGGCCGCGCGGCGGACGCTGCAGGCGGCTGCCCGCTCCGCCGTGCTGGAGATGTGCCAGATCGAGCTTGCGCATGCAGTGGTCGAGGCCAAGCGCCGCGAGCGCGGCGATGCCGCGCTCAACGCGAAGGATTTGAGCCATCTGCACCGCGCCACGGCGATCGATGCCGGCAGCTGCGCGTTGCTGCATCCCGTTCCCGCGGCAGCGGAACACATCGCGATCGACACTGCGGATGCGCAGGCCGCGCTGCATCTCATCGTGCGGCGTCTCGGGGAACTCGGCATCGAAGCTTACGGCCTCGATTTGACGCGGGCGTATTTCGCCGTTCCCGTGGCGCGGATCATCGCGCCTGCGCTTCAGGCAGAGCCCTCCGGCATCATTACGTCACGGCTTTCCGGCATGATCGCGCAAACTGGCGGCGGCGAGGTCCATACCGGCGGTATCTCCTTGATCTAGTTAACGTTCATATGGCTTGACGCGGTTGGAGCCCACAGCGACACTTTTCCGATGCGAGGCATTGCAATTGTCCAGACTGCGAGAGACCCGGTCGCCGCGCCGGAAGGCGCGCGGCGCCTCTCCATTTCGCTGGTCGGGCGCCTCGCGCTGCGCTTCGACGGTCGTCCGGTGGAGCTGCGTACCCGCAAGGCGGCCGCTGTGCTCGGTTATCTCGCTCTGTCGGAGACCAAGCGGGAAAGTCGCGAGCGGCTGGTCGGGCTATTGTGGAGCCGGTCGGACGAAGAAAAGGCGCGCGCCTCGCTGCGCCAGGTCGTGCGCGAGCTGCGCCAGGTTCTTGAGGACGCCGGGTTCGGCGGCTTCAGCGCCGGCCGCCTCACCCTCGGCTTCGATCACGAGCAGGTCGAGGTCGACATCGAGAGCATCCTGCGGCAGGCGGAGGGCGCGCGCGTTCATCCCCTGCTTCTGGACACCCCGCGTCTCGACGACCGGTTGCTGGAGGGCGTGGATGATCTCGATCCGTCGTTCCGCGTCTGGATCCTCGCCAAGCGTCAGACCATCCATGAGAGGCTGATGCGCAGCCTTGAAGCCGGTTTGACGGCAACCGATGCCGCGGGCGAGCCGGGCAAGAAGATCGCAAGCGCCATCGTCAATCTCGATCCCACCCACGAGCAGGCGTGCGGCTGCCTGATGAAGGCGCATGCCGAGGACGGCGACATCGCGGGCGCACTCCGCATCTACAAGGCGCTGTGGGACTTGCTCG
>DASWVJ010000243.1:0-8706 GCA_036406295.1 Bradyrhizobium sp. | reverse complement strand
CACGTGCCGGCCGTGCACATGAACACGCGCTTCGTCGTCACCACCAAGGCGTGGTTCGGCGGCGGCGCGGACCTGACGCCGGTGCTGGACCGCCGCCGCAGCCAGGAAGACACCGACACACTCGCCTTCCATGCCGCGATGGAGGAAGCCTGCACCAGGCACAACAGCGTCGCCGACTACGACAAGTACAGGAAGTGGTGCGACGAGTATTTCTACCTGCCACACCGCCATGAGGCGCGCGGCATCGGCGGCATCTTCTATGACTGGCATGACAGCGGCGACTGGGAGGCCGATCTCCTGTTCACCCAGGACGTCGGCCGCGCCTTCCTGAAGATCTATCCGGAGCTGGTGCGGCGCAATTTCTCTACGCCGTGGACAGCAGCCGACCGCGAGGAGCAGCTGATCCGCCGCGGCCGCTATGTCGAATTCAACCTGCTCTACGACCGCGGCACCATCTTTGGGCTGAAGACCGGCGGCAATGTCGATTCCATCCTCTCCTCCATGCCGCCCGAGGTGAAATGGCCGTGATGAGACTTCCGCGGGCGATGCTGATCGACATGGACGACACCATCCTGTCGGCCTATGGCCGGCCGGAGATCGCGTGGAATCATGTCGCCTCCGAGTTCGCGGGTGAGCTGGCGCCCCTGCCGCCGCCAGCGGTCGCAGCCGCAGTTCTTGCCTTCGCGCGAAGCTTCTGGTCGACCGCCGAGCCCGCCTGGCGGCTCAAGCTCGGCGAGGCAAGGCGGGTTACGGTTCAGGGCGGATTTGACGCGCTTGCTGCAACCGGCCATGCGCAGCTGCCGAATGAGCTCGCAATCCGGATCGCCGACCGCTTTACGGAGTATCGCGAGGAAGAGATGTTCATCTTCCCCGGCGCGCACGATGCGATCGACGCCCTGCGCACGCTCGGCGTCAGGCTCGCTCTGGTCACCAATGGCGCGGCCGACACTCAGCGCGCCAAGGTCGAGCGCTTCGAGCTCGCACACCGCTTCGATCACATCCAGATCGAGGGCGAGCACGGATTCGGCAAGCCGGAGGAGCGCGCGTACCTGCACGCCATGAACGCGCTCGGCGTCGCCGCGGCCGATACCTGGATGATCGGCGATAACCTCGAATGGGAAATCGCGGCACCGCAGAAACTCGGCATCTACGCCGTCTGGATGGACGTCCATGGCGACGGCCTGCCGCGGGGCTCGACCGTAAAGCCCGACCGCATCATCCGCTCGCTCGGAGAATTGCTGCCAAAGTGACGCATTTGCGTCACGGCCGCCCGCTATCCTTCCGAATCTCTCATCAAGATTTTCGGAGGACCTTTCATGGAACTGAAACCGGGCGACGTCGTCATCCTGAAGTCCGGCGGCCATCCGCTGACGGTGGCGGAAGTGGACGAGGATTCCGTCTTGTGCCTGTGGATGGGCTTGGAAGGCGAGTTGTTCCGCGAAACGCTGCCGCTGGTCGTGCTTGAACTCGCCGATGCCGACGAGGCGGACGACGAAGACGAGAATGAGGACGACGAGGAAGAAGACGACGACGACGACGAAGACGAAGAGGAAGAGGAAGACGAAGAGCCTCGCAAGAAGAAGAAGCGGGCCTGACGGTGCCTGATGGCGATGCTGCCAGATCGCACGGCAGCATCGCTGTTCTCAGACGGGTGGATCCATGCGGATGTGGCCAACCGCATGACGGACAATGGCGGCCGCATCCGTCACATCGCCGTCCGAGACCCAGGCGATAAACTGGTCGGGCCGGACCAGGAACAAAGTCGCCTTGTAGAACTCCCTGATATCCGTGCTGTCGTCCCTGATCAGCTTGAGCGGCACGCCGCTCGCCGCGGCGGCGCGCTGGATTCCGGCGGCGGCCTCATCCGGCGCGCCCAAATCAAGCAGCGTAAAGCCGCGGCCCAGTTCCTCGAAGAGATTCCGGCCCGAGGACAGCCGGCGCGGCGCCAGATGATGTCCGGCCCGCGCCGCGAATTGATGCGACCCGACCGCGCTGCAGATGGCGCCAGGCGGACCTGCGACGATCGACGAACCCTCGTAATTCGGCTCGAACGAATTGACTTCGGAACGCGCCCCGGACGAGCGCGCCTGCCATTCGGCTTCAAATGCACCCCTGTCGATGTCAGGATCGAACTTGGCCAAAAACTCCCTGTCGCTCCGGATCGCCCTCTCGATGAAGTCTCGCGCGGTCGATGCGAACACCGGCCGGCGTTCCTCACCGTAGGAATCGAGCAGATGCGCTCCAGCCCAGCCTTGCAGCGCGGCATCGAGCTTCCAGGCGAGATTGGCGGCGTCTTCGAAGCCGGTGTTGACACCGTAGCCGCCATAGGGCGGGTGGCTATGCGCGGCGTCGCCGGCGATGAAGACACGCCCCATGCGATATTGATCCGATAGCGCGACGCGCAGATCCCAGAAGCCGATGTGCTCGAACTCGACGTCGAACTCCTCGCCGACCGCCGAATAGAGCTCGCGGCGGAAGTCGAAATTGTCCCTGGTGGTGCCGAGCGGCACCGGCGCGTGAAAGAACCAGGTGGCGCCGAGATCGACGCGGCCGAACAATTTCCAGTAGCCCTTCAGGTCGGGATGCAGAACACAGTAGAACGACTTGTTGGGAAAGCGTTCCAGCAGCTTGTGCAGGCCGGTCGAGCGGAACACCAGGAGCACCATCAGACGGTCGTGGTCGGTCAGGGTCTGCGTGATGCCGGCGGTTTCGCGCACCAGCGAACGGCTGCCATCACAACCGACCGCATAGTGCGCCCGCAATTTGCGGCGGCGATCATTGTTGCGTTCGGCGATCGTCACTTGAACGCCTGCAGAGTCCTGCTCGATGCCGGAAGCGCTCCAACCATATATGGTCTCGACGCCCTGCAACTGGCTCAGGCGATGCCGCAATACCGCTTCGGTGGCATATTGCGGCAGCCGCTCATTGTCGGTGAAGTAATAGGGCCGCACCAGTTCGCGTTGCAGCCAGTCATACCTGTAGCCGCTCATTAGCGTGCCGTAGGATGTCATGCCGCCGATGCCGTAGTCAGGCGGGATCGTGCGCGCCGCACGCAGCGCCGGCTCCGCGCCCCAGAAGTAGAAGTGCTCCAGTGTGCGCTGGGTCAGGTTCTGACCCTTCGGGATCGGCTGCGGGCTGGTGTTGCGCTCGACCAGGACGCAGTTGATGCCGCGCTGGCCGAGGTCGATCGCGAGGCCAAGACCAACCGGCCCGCCTCCGACAATGACGACCTGGGTTGCGGATTCGTCGGGCGTGTTCATTCTTGTTCTTGCGATGGCGTGAATGGCGCGCGGCTGGCGCACGGGATCAGCGCATAGTAGATTATCTCATATCTAGGGCGAATAAGTCAGCCAAGACCTGCAGGCATGCACCTGCCGGCGTGAGCGGGAGGAAATCGTGGCGATCGAGTCCGCAAGTCGCAGACATTCGCGCCGCACGGTGCTCGGGCTTATGGCCACGGCGCTTGCCACCATGATGCCCCGCCTGGCCCGGGGGCAGTCGCAACAAACGATCCGGCTCTACGTTCCCTTCACGCCGGGTACAGGTCCCGATCTGCTCGCGCGTATCCTCGGCGAGGAATTGAAGCAGCGCTGGAATCATCCCGTTATCGTCGAGACCAAGCCCGGCGCGAGCGGCAACATCGGCACGCTGGCGGCGGCGCGCGCGGCTCCCGATGGCCAGACCCTCTTGGTGACCGTCAATACCTTTGTGATGAATGCGAGCCTTTACCCCTCGATCCCCTACGATCCCGAGAAGGATTTCGTGCCGATCGCCGAGATCGCGACGGGGGTTCTGGCGCTCGTTGTTCATCCCTCGATCAATGTCAACACCTTCGCCGAACTGATCGCGCTTGCCCGCAGCAAGCCGGGCGAGATCAACTATGCTTCCCCCGGGCGAGGCACACCGCAGCATCTCGCCATGGAGTTGTTGAAGCTGACGGCGCAGGTCAACCTGACCCACATTCCCTACGCGGGCTCCGCCGGCGCCGTGAAAGACCTCGCGGGCGGACACGTCTCAGCCATGTTCCTGCCGGTCCATACCGCGCTTCCGCTCGCGCAAGCCGGACAAATCCGTATCCTGGCCGTCGGCAGCCAGACCCGTGCGCCGCAGGCGGCGCAGGTGCCGACGCTGGCCGAGCTTGGCGTGACCGGCTTCGATGTCGACTTATGGTATGGCGTGCTTGCTCCGACCGGTACGCCGAAGGACATCGTAGACCGTTACAATGCGGTTTTTAACGAGATACTGGCGGAGCCAGGCGTTCGGTCGCTGCTCGACAAGCAGGGCTTGATCGCGCAAGGCGGCCCGCCTGAACGCCTGGGCGAACTGGTCGCCAAGGATCGCGTGCGCTGGGCCAAGGTCGTCAAGGACGCGCAGATCACGGCGGAGTAGGGCTTTGCGGCGTCGAACCTTTTAGAGAAGGCTTCGCGCAGCCGCGAAGATCATCATCGCGCCACCCGCTATCACCACGGCGTCGAGAATTGCCGTATGGACGTGCACGGGCATGCGCTCGACAAAAGCCTTGGCGAGGAACGCGCCGGGCAGCGCAACGGCGCCGATCAGCACGGCAAAGGCGAGCACCTGCGCGGTAACGGCGCCGGCAAGCCCGAACACCGAAATCTTGATGACGCTGGTGGCAAGCGAAATCACCGCATCGGTCGCAATCACGGCGGCGCCTTCAAGGCCCGCCGCCATCAACAGCGACAGCAGGATCACGCCGGAGCCCGAGGTACCGCCGACCACGACGCCGTAGCCGACGGAGCTTATGGCAAGACCGCCATCGCCGATCCTGATGTCGCGCCGTTTCGCCAGCCGCCGCAGCGGCACGCTGAGGATCAGCATGGTTCCGATGACAAGCGCCGCGCCTGCGCCGGTCAGTCGCGTGTAGCCGTAAGCGCCGAGAGCGGTCGTCACGCATGCCGCGGCGATCACGATCAGCGCGCGGCGGCGGTCGGCATAGCGGATGAAAGCGATGAAGCGGGAGAAATTGGTGAAGATCGAGGAGATCGCGATGATCGGCACCACGGGCTCCGCCCCGATCAGCGGCACCAGCACCAGCGGCATCAGCGCGCCGGTGCCGTAGCCGGCGAGGCCACCGACGACGGAAGCAAACAACGCGACGCATCCCACCAGTACAAGCTGCGCCAGCGAGACGTCAGCGAAACCGGAGAGGAGATTCACAGCCGGTGATCGCGGGCGAAGCGCGCCACGGTCTGGTCGGCGATGGCACCGACCGCCGCAGGTTCGGTCGGAAAGCCGGCGGCGAGCCAGGCGTCTTCGGCAATCGTCAGGACATGACCGAGCGCGGGACCTTCGGCGATGCCGCGCGAGATGAAGTCGGCGGCCTTCAGCGGAAATTTTGGCGCGCTCCAATGCTGCGGCAAGACAGCCATTTGCCGCCAGCCACTGGCGTCGCTGCCCCCTGCCCGCGCCCAGGCCAGCATCAGGCGGTCGCGATATGCCGCTTCGCCGAGCCGGTAGAGCCTGCGCTTGGCGGTCGCCTCGTCCATGCCGGCGAGCCGCCACCAGCGATGGCCCATCGAGTCCAGCGCCTTTGCTTCCGCATTGGACAGCCGCAGCCGCATGGCGACGCGACGCGCATCTTCGGTAACCGCGACGGCAAGCGCGCCGAGCCGGCGCATCGCATCCGCCGGGAGGGCGAGCATCCGCTCGACATTGATCATGGCGGCAAGCGTGCCGGTATAGGCGACGCCGCCGATGATCTGCTGCAAGAGGCCGCACTCCGCCATCGCCGATATCGAACCGGCGGCACCTGGAGCTACCATCAGCTTCAGCATCTCCATGCGCACGCGTTCGGCCGACAGAGCCGCAAGCCCCGCGCGGCCGCCGATACAGGCGAGGTAGCCTGCGCGATCCACTTCGCCGGCGCCGTAGGCCGCGTGGATGCGGAAGAAGCGCAGGATGCGCAGGTAATCCTCTGCGATACGCTCGATGGGATTGCCGATGAAGCGCACGCGCCGTTCGGCGATATCGGCAAGCCCGCCGACATAGTCGTGTACGACGCCGGCGGCATCGACGGAAAGCCCGTTGATGGTGAAATCGCGCCGCTCGGCGTCGCGCATCCAGTCGCGGCCGAAAACAACCCTGGCCTTGCGGCCGAAGGTTTCGGTGTCCTCGCGCAGCGTGGTGACCTCGAAGGGATGCTTGTCGAGCACCAAGGTCACCGTGCCGTGCTCGATGCCGGTCGGCACGCTCTTGATGCCGGCCGCCTCGGCGCGGCGGATCACTTCTTCCGGCAGCGCCGTCGTGGCGATGTCGATGTCGGCGACGGGAAGGTCGAGCAGCGCGTTGCGCACGGCCCCTCCAATCACGCGCGCCTCCTCGCCGCCGCTATTGAGCAGCGCCAGCACGCGGCCCGCGGGACCGGACTTGAGCCACGGCGCATTACCCAGCCGCGCCTCGCTCATTTCTCGGCTCCCGGTCTTTCGACGCCAGGCACGAGGCGGCCGTTCTCCATATGCGCGGGCGTGTACGTCGAGTCCGGCGGCGCGCCGGAGAATTCGGCGAGAAAAATGAAACTGATGATGACCAGCAGCAGCGAGCCCAGCACCAGCTTGGCGACGTGGGGCAGCGGCCAGGAGGACTGGTCGAAGACGCCGGAGCGCGTTGCGATCAGGAACAAGGCATAGACCGCGAAGGGGATCAGGAAGATTCCGATTTCGGTCAGAACCGGACGGATCATTTCAGATAGATCCGCTCGTAGAGAACGCGCAGGATTCCGGCCGTGGCGCCCCAGATGTAGCGCTCGGCGAACGGCATGGCGTAGTAGGACCGCTCCATGCCGCGGAATTCCTTCATGTGGATCTGGTGGTTTTCAGGATTCATCAGGAAGGCGAGCGGCACCTCGAAGGCATCGACCACTTCGGACTCGTTTATCTTCAGCCTGAAGCCGGGCTGCACCTTCGCAACCGTCGGCAGGATGCGGAAGCCGAAGGCGGTGCCGTAGACATCGAGATAGCCGATCGGCTCGATGAAGTCGCGCTTCAGGCCCACTTCCTCACAGGCCTCGCGCAGCGCGGCATCCATCGGCGTGGCATCGCCCGCATCGATCTTGCCGCCGGGAAAGGAAATCTGTCCGGCATGGCTGCTCAGGTGCGGTGAGCGCTGCGTCAGCAGCACCGTCGGCTCGGGATGGTCGACCACCGCGATCAGCACCGCGGCAGGGCGCACCGGCTGTTCCCTGGCGACGATCTCCAGCATGTGGTCGTTGCCGGAATCCCCGGTGCGCGGAATGATGTTGGGATCGACCAGCCCCGCCGGCACATCGAAGCCCAGCCGCGCGCGCGAGCGGGTGAAAAATTCCTCCGCGCTGATGGCCGCGGGCCTCGCCTTCAAGACCTGTTCGTTCAACGCGCGTTCCTCACCTGCTCCGCATCGGCCATCGCAAAGAACTCGCCGCCGGATTCGACCCCGAACATTTCCTCGCCATCGATCATCCGCTCCTCGCCCATGTCAACCAGATCGTAGTAGAGCGCGCGGGTGACCTTGGCCCAGAGGTCGGCCCGGACATGCAGATAGGGCGTGAGCCCGCCGTCGGCAGCCCGCTCGAAGCGCAGGGCATGGCCCGCCTCGCACGCCACCCAGTCGTCGACATTGGTGCGGAAGCGCAAGAGCCTGCCGCGCGCGTCGTTCTCTATCCGCATTTCTACGGCCATGAAGGGCGCATCATCGACCCGGATGCCGACCTTCTCGACCGGCGTCACCAAAAAGTGCTTGCCGTTCTCGCGCTTGAGAATGGTCGAGAACAGTCGCACCAGCGCAGGGCGGCCGATTGGCGTTCCCAGGTAGAACCACGTACCATCGCTGGCGATTCGCATGTCGAGATCGCCGCAGAACGGCGGGTTCCACAGATGCACCGGCGGTAGCCCCCGCCCGGCAGGCTTCGTTGCTTCGCGCGCAGCGGTGGTCAGCCCTTCGAGATTGGTCCTGGATTCGGACTTGGGTTGGCTCTTGGGTTGCCCTTGGTTCGCCATGGTTTACCCCGAAAGGTTTCACGGATCGGTTTGGCACGATTGGTGCACGTGCGAATTGAATCAGTCGAGATACGCATTCTCGCCACAACGTGATGCGGTTCATACCCCCAATCCGATAATGTGGGGATACTTTAATTCAACAAATACATGGCCTTCGCATAAGTTTAGCATGAGGCCCATGTCATGACGACGGAGCGGATGGCCCACCATTCGCCAAGCAGGCCTTCAGGGAGCTGACGGGAATGGCAGGTTCAGAAAGCGTCGAGAAACTCGAGGATGGCATCGTCCGTTCCGCCGAGCAGGTTTCCACGCAGATTCGCGCGGCGAAAGAGGCGATTTCCACCGTCATTTTCGGCCAGGACCGCGTCATCGAAAACACGCTGGTGACCATCCTTTCCGGCGGCCATGCGCTCCTGATCGGCGTCCCGGGTCTTGCCAAGACCAAGCTGGTGGAAACACTCGGCGTCACGCTCGGACTGGATGCCAAGCGCATCCAGTTCACGCCCGATTTGATGCCCTCGGACATCCTCGGCGCCGAGGTGCTGGACGAGAGCAGCGCGGGACAGCGTTCGTTCCGCTTCATCGCCGGTCCCGTCTTCGCGCAGCTGTTGATGGCCGACGAGATCAACCGCGCCAGCCCGCGCACCCAGTCGGCGCTGCTGCAAGCCATGCAGGAGCAGCACATCACCGTTGCAGGCGCGCGGCATGACCTGCC
>DASWVJ010000242.1:0-14415 GCA_036406295.1 Bradyrhizobium sp. | reverse complement strand
CCCAGCGGCAGCGTGACGGTGTGCGCGAGCAGCGGGCCGATCACCGGCGCGGTGACGGCGTAATTGTACTGGCTGACGCCGCCCGGCCAGGGATAGGCGACCGGCGCCATCATCACGAGGCCGGCGACGCGCTCGGGATGGTCAAGCGCGATGCGCAAGGCAAGTGCCCCGCTCCAGGAATGCGCGACCACGATCGCCTTGCCGATGCCGAGCTTCTCCAGCGCCTGCGAGATCATGCGGGCCTGCAGCTCGGGCGTGGAATCGGACAAATTCGCGCGCGTGCTCCAGCCATGGCCGGGGCGATCCACCAGGATCACGCGATGGCTTTGCGCCAGCCGCTCGGCGAGCGGGCGCATGACCTCCAGATTGCAGCTTGCACCATGCAGCATCACGATCGGAATGCCGTCGCGCGGCCCCACGTCGACGGCATGCAGGCTGGCGCCGGCGACCCCGACCATTTTTCCCTGCGGTGGGTGCGCGCGCTGCACGAGGACGGCGCCGGTCCACGTAACCAGCGCCAAAATCGCCAGCGCTGCCAGCACGATCAGCAAGAACATCAAGGGAATCCGGACGGGTTGGGACATAGAAAAACTACGAGCATGACGCACCCGGGTTGCCCTGCAGAGAGGTAGTTTTCCACAGACTCCCGCCCCTGTGGATAGCGGGTTCACATCCCCGTAATTACCCGGTGCTTACATTTCCGCACGGCATTTTCGCCACGGGTGGCCTCCACCCAAGAGACATGTGGTCTGCCCGGTCTATCCCCGCAATGCACAGGAACCGGCCGACCGTTAGAGCGTAGTAGCCGAATTAGCGGAGGGATTTCATGCGTACCCTGAACGAAGCAGCCATCGACAAGATCGTGGCAGCCTGCAATGGCGACCTGCGGGGGGCGCTGAAGGCACTCCTGCTCGTCAACGAGCAATTGGAAGCGGAACTGGCGCAACTCTACGCCGTCGTTTCACCGGGCGGGCTCGCCCAGCGCGGCAACCAGGCGCTGCATTGAGTGTTACCGGCGCATATCGTTCCCGAAGGCCGGACCCACCGTTCGGGATCATGCGCTGGCGTCAGTCTTTCTTCTCGTCGCCCGGCTCCGGCTCCGGCGGGCATGAACCGATACTGGACCGCGCAAGCTTCGCATCGTCGAGCGACTTGTACGGCCCCGACGTGAACGAGGTCTTGTATTCGCTGCCGGCGCCGGCATAGGCGGGCAGTTCATATGTCACCGGCTGGCTGGTGACGATGTTGCACTTGCCGGTGCTGCGGTCACCGGCCACCCAGTATTGATCGGCATGACCGGCTGTTGCGAATGCGACCGACATGACGCCGGCGAGCAGCAGGGATTTCATGGTCGTGCTCCCTTGCATGGGACCCACGATATAAGTCGCGCGTGGGCCGCGAACTTGCCAGTCCGCAGATTATCCATTGCAATCAGTGGTTAATGACGGCTGTCAGTTCAGCATGGTCTTTGGCGAAAACCGGAGCCACTTTGCGTTCGCCTGGCCCTGCGGCTCGGGATCCTGCCCTAAATATCGCGGCCCTCGACCTTTTCGGTCAGCGATTTGACCAGATCCGGCACCTTTTCCAGATGCGGATTGACGGCCAGCGCCTTGCGGAAGGCTTCCAGCGCGCGCTTGTCGTCACCGACCTCCTGCATGATCATGCCGAGCCCAACCAGCGCACCAAAATGGCGGGGCTCGCGGACCAGCACCTGCTGAATGTCCTGCATGGAATGGACGTAGTCGTTCTTCAGATAGTACAGCGTCGCGCGCCGGTTCCAGGCTTCGGTGTAGTCCGGCCGCAGCTTGATCACGGAGTCGAGCAGTTTCAGCGCGACATCCGTCTTCTGGGCGTCCATCGCCGTCTTGGCGCGCGACATCAAAAGCGCCGCGGTGTCGCTCGGCGTTTGCATCCACATCGCCCAGATCCGCGCCTCGACGTGGCGGGCGCTCGCCTCATCGGGCGCAGCCTTCAGGGCGCCGAACAGGAAGTCGAGTCCCTTGGTGCGGTCGGCGCCGACCTTCGGCAGCTTGCTCGGAGCTTCCGGCAGCTTCTTCTTGGAATCCTTGGGGGGAACGACCCTGGGGTCGGTCTGCGCAAAGGTCACGGTTGGCAGCGCGGCCAGCATCGCAACGGCGAGGAACGCCGCGCTGACATGGTGGAACCGTGGGAATCTCAAACCCATGGGCGAAGTCTAGACGTGAAAAATCGCGCTGCAAAGCAGCGCGATCCTCAAAGTGCAGTGAAAATCGTGACGCGTGGGAAAGCGGCTCAGCCTTCCGACGTCAGCCTTGACGGGCCTTGAAACGGCGCTGGACCTTGTTGATCACATAGACCCGGCCCTTACGGCGGACCAGGCGGTTGGCGCGATGGCGGCCGCGCAGCGACTTCAGCGAGTTACGGACCTTCATGGGACAATCCTGATAGTAGCGTTCAAAGGCCGTGGCTCGCGCCCGAACCTGATTTGGCTGCCAAGATGGCGAAACGGGATTTGCCCGGCGGCCAGAGCCGGTCCGGGATCGGGGCGGTTTCTAAGGCATCTCAGCCAAATGTCAACCGAAACGGGCTGCTTTTGGCTCGGTTTTCGGGTGTAAACGCCCGTTTTCACTGCTCATTCCGAGGCGCGACCGCAGGGAGCGAACTGCGGGGCGCTCTTGCGCCCCTGAGAATCTCGAGATTTCCGGGTTGGATGCTAGCGCATCGCCCCGGAATGACGTGGCCTACTGGCAAAACAGGTCCATCGGGAACTCGACCATGGCCTCGCCCGTGGCGACCTTCTCGCCGTGCTGGTTCTTCACCACGACGTCGATCAGCACCCAGCGGGATTTGGCGGTCGATTGCTTTGCCTTGACGATCCCGGAGGGCTGGATGAGGTCACCCGGCTTCACCGGCTTGACCCAGCGGGTTTCGAGCCTGCGGTGGATGGCGCCGGCAGGATAGGCCCAGTCGGTGATCATGCGCAAGATCAGACCGAAATTGTTCATGCCGTGCATGATCACGCCGCCGAAATTGGTCTTGCCGAAACTGCCCTTCATGTACTCGTCGTCGAGATGCAGCGGGTTGTAGTCGAGCGAGGCGTCGCAGAACAGGCGGATGGATTCCCGCGTCACCGCGAATTTCGGCCCGTCGATCATGTCGCCGGCGGAAAGGCTGTCGAACGTCGTCGTCATCGCTCTCCCTCCTCACATTTCAAGGCTCACTCGGGCCGAATCGTCCAGCCGCGGCCGGAGCAGATTACGTCGCCCTTCTGGTTGAAGAAGACATTGTCGTGAACGACGAACAACCTTTCGCGCTTGATGAACTTGTCGAGCGCGCGGGCCTGTAGCGTGATGACGTCGCCCGGCCGCGCCGGGATGTTGTAGCTCCAGGACTGTCCGGCATTGACGGTGCCGGGCGAGCGCATCCAGTCATCCGCCGGCGTGCAGGAGAACATCAGGAGGATATGGATCGAGGGTGGCGCGATCAGCCCGCCATAGCGCGTGGTCTTCGCGTAGGCCTCGTCGAAATAGATCGGATGGGTCTCGCCGACCGAACGGCAATAGAGTTCGATCGCCTCCCGGGTCAGGGTGTAGGGGATGGTCTTGCGCGGCTCGCCGGGGACGATCTCGTCCCAGACCTTCCTCAAATTGGCGTCCTTCCAGAAATCGGTCTCGAAGGCTTGCGCTTGCGCCATGCCGTCCTCCCGTTTTCGCCGGCTTATGCTGTCTTGCGAAATTTGTTATATAGTATAATCAATTTTCCGGAACCCAAAATCAAGCCGTCCGCGCACGTGCCCCCTGAGGAAACCATGCCTAAGCTGAAGCTGCCCGACATCGAGAAAGTCGTCGCGATCGACATCCACACCCATGCCGAGGAGCCGTGCGGGTTGCATGCCGATGACGGCTACGACGATTTCCAGGCGCGGATGGCGGAATATTTCAAGTCGCCCAACAAGCATCCGCCGACGGTGCCGGAGACTGCTGCGTATTACCGTGCGAAAAATATCGCGGCGGTGATCTTCCCGGTCGATGCCGAGCGCGAGACCGGTTTTCGCCGCTACAACAATGACGAGATGCTGGAGGTCGCCTCCGATCATCTCGACGTGCTGATCCCCTTCGTCAGCATCGACCCGCACAAGGGCAAGCTCGGGGTGCGCGAGGCGAAGAGGCTGATCGAGGAATACGGCGTCCGCGGTTTCAAATTCCATCCGACCATGCAGGGCTTCTACGCCAACGATCGCATGGCCTATCCGCTCTATGAAGCGATCAATGACGGCGGCGCCATCGCGCTGTTCCATACCGGGCAGACCGGCGTCGGAAGCGGCATGCCCGGCGGCATGGGCATGCGGCTGAAATATTCCAACCCGATGTACATGGACGACGTCGCGGCCGATTTTCCGGATTTGAAGATCATTCTCGCCCATCCTTCCTTCCCCTGGCAGGAGGAGGCGCTGTCGGTCGCGACCCACAAGCCGAACGTCTATATCGATCTCTCCGGCTGGTCGCCGAAATACTTCCCGCCGATCCTGGTGCGCTACATCAACTCGATTTTGCAGGACAAGATGCTGTTCGGCTCGGACTGGCCGGTGATCACGCCGGACCGGTGGCTGGCGGACTTCGCCAAGCTCGACATCCGCGAGGATATCCGGCCGAAGGTGATGAAGGCCAACGCGCGCAAGATTTTGCGCATCTAGCGGGGTATAGTCGGCGGCAACTTGCGAGGTGATCCATGAGAACCTTCGCCAGATCAGCCGCCGTCCTCGCCGCGCTCTCCCTGGCAGGCGCGGATCCCAGTCTTGCCGGGGCGGCCAATGCGCCGCCGGTCCCTGTCGAGTTCGAAAGTCCGGTGGCCTCTCCGCAGCCGCTGCACGGATTCCTGCGCGTCCCTCGCGGCGGGCCCTCGCCTGCCATCGTGCTGTTGCACGGCTGTAACGGCGGCTGGCGGCAACTCGACGCACGCTGGGGCCCGCGCCTCGCCTCCTGGGGCTACGTCACGCTGACCATCGACCGGTTCGAATCGCGCGGAATCAGATCAACCTGCACCAGCGGCGCGCCGCTAGCCACTGTACACGACGCCTATCGCGCGCTGGCGTTCCTCACCCGGCACCCTGCGGTCGATCCGGACCGGGTTGCGGTGATCGGCTTCTCGCAGGGCGCCTGGCTCGCGCTTCTCTCGGTCGAGCGCGGCGGCATCGAGCGCAGCGCGACGGAAAAATTCCGCGCAGCCATCGGCTTTTATCCGCCCTGCCTCGGCTTCAAGGACGACATGACGGTGCCGACGCTGATCATGGTCGGCGAACTGGACGACTGGACGCCGGCAGGGGAGTGCCGCAACCTCGCCGAAGGCCGCGACGACTGGGGCATTTCGCGCGAGAAGGGCAAGGGCGTTCCGATCGACCTGATCGTGCACCCCGGCGCCTATCACGACTTCGATATCCCTGAATTCGCCACGCCGCGGCAACTGCTCGGCCATCACCTCGAGTTCAGCCAGGCCGCGCTCGATCGCTCCATCGACGCGCTACGCAAATTCCTGTATGCGACGATCGGCCGTAAAGAGAAGCAACCGTGACCATCAAAGCTATCGTGTTCGATGCCTACGGCACGCTGTATGACGTGCAGTCGGTCGCCGATATCACCGAGGAAATCTTCCCGGGCTACGGCGAGATCATCACCCAGATCTGGCGCATCAAGCAGCTGGAATACACCTGGCTGCGCTCGCTGATGCGGCAGTACCGGGACTTTGCCACGGTGACGCGCGACTCCCTCACCTACACGCTGAAATGCCTGGGGCTGGAGTATGACGACGCGTCCTTTGCGCGCATCATGGACAAATACCTGCATCTCGATCTCTATCCCGACGCGATGCTGGCACTGGAGGCGATGGCCGAGAAGAAGCTTGCGATCTTCTCCAACGGCAGCCCCGACATGCTGAGCGCGCTGGTGCGCAACAGCGGCCTTCGCCATATTCTGGATGCCGTGATCAGCGTCGATGCAAATCGGATTTTCAAGCCGAGCCCCGATGCCTACACGTTGATCGAGTCCACCCTGAAGATCCCGCCGGGCGAAATCTTGTTCATCTCCTCCAATCCCTGGGACGTCTGCGGCGCAAAATCGTTCGGGCTCAACGTCGCCTGGATCGAGCGCGTCACGCCGGAGGCGATGGCGCTGGCGTGCATCGAAAGCGATACGCTGCCGCCGTTCACCATGTTCAAGGCGATCCGCACCCAGATGGACGAGCTCGGTTTCGAGCCCGACTACCGCATCCGCGCATTGTCGGAATTGCCTGCATTGATTTCCGGAAGGTAACACCATGAGCATCGAATCCGTCCGCGCCTTCTTCGCGGAGAAGGCGCCGGAAATCACTGTGATCGAATCCGAGACGAGTTCCGCGACGGTGGCGCTCGCTGCCGAGGCTTACGGCGTCGAGCCCGGCCGCATCGCGAAAACGCTGTCCTTGCGCGTCGGCGAGCGCGTGGTGCTGATCGTCGCCAGCGGCACCGCGCGCATGGACAACAAGAAGGTGAAGGCAGCCTTCGGCGGCAAGCCGAAGATGCTCGGGCTCGACGAGGTCGCCGATATCACCGGGCACGAGGTCGGCGGTGTCTGCCCGTTCGGGCTGAAGGCGCCGCTGCCGGTCTATTGCGACGTCTCGCTGAAGGCCTTCGATATCGTGGTGCCGGCGGCCGGCTCCACCCACAGCGCGGTGCGGATCACGCCTGACCGGATGGCAGAATTGACCAGCGCGGACTGGGTGGATGTCTGCCAGGCGCCTGCCGAAGCGCAGGCCTAGTCATTGTCATAGCCGGGGTTGGATGGCTGGGGCTGCACGGCTTGCGGCCGTGCCGGCTGCGGCGTCCGTGCTCGCGGCGGCGGTTGCGGAGCGGCACGCGCCGTGTCGGTCGGCTGACCGCTGGCGTTGGATTCAAACACCGCGCGGCAGCCGTTGGACAGCTGCGGTGTGTTGGCGCGCAGGCAAGCGACGATGCGATTGACGTCCGGAACCTGATCGCTGCACAACCGCCACACATCGGGCGTGCAGGCCATCTGCTGTTCCCAGGTTCCGCGATATTCCTGCGACCACGCCGTACCGCCGGCAATGATCGAGAGCGCGCATGTGAGCGCAATCCGTTGCATCCGCATGCCGGAGCCCTTTCCTTGGTTTGCTTTTGGGTTCGAGACGGCACGCCTTTTCAGCGCACGCCTGCGTGAAGCCTGTCCAATGAATGAGGCTCTGGAAGGTTCTTGCGCGCAACTAAACGTGAAGGAACTTAACTGAGCATGATCTTTCCGAACCGCGATACGCACTTTGCGCTAACGCGGCCCTGCGGGTCCGGATCATGCTATTCCACCTTGCCGATCTTCTTCACGGCCGCGATCAGCCGTGCGCTGTCCTCGGCAACGAACTTCGAGAATTCCGGCGCGTCGAGATACGCAACCGGACTGCCGGCGGTCTCGAACGTCTTCACCACTTCCGGCGTCTTCACCGCCCCGGCCACCGCCTTGCGCAATTGCGCCATGATCGGCGCCGGCAGCGCAGCCTGCGCAAACAGGCCAGCCCAGATGTAGAATTCGACGTCCTTGTAACCGAGCTCCCTGAAGGTCGGCAGATTCGGAAAACTCGCGATGCGCTCGGCGCCCCAGTTGGCCAGCACGCGCAATTTGCCATCGTCGACCTGCTGCTTGAGCACGCCCGGCGCCGAGGCCAGCGCCTGCACGGTGCCGCTGAGCAGCGCGGTCAGCGCCGGCGCGGCGCCGCGGAACGGCACATGCATGAGCTTGATGCCTGCGCTGGCGGCAAACATTTCCATCGCGATGTGCAACGTGCCGTAGGGGCCGGACGAGCCGTAGGGAATTTGTCCCGGCCGTGCCTTGGCGTCCTCCACGAACTCCTGCAGCGTCTTCCACGGCGCGGATGCCGGCACCGCGAGCAGCGTCGGATCGGCGAGCACGCGCGCGACCGGGGCGAATTGCGAGACCTCGTAGGCCACCGGCCGGTCGAACAGCCGGTCGGCCTCCGGCAGCACGGCGAGCGAGGACAGCGTCATCAGCAGCGTATGGCCATCCGGCTCGGCGCGGGCCGCAGCGGCATTGCCGACCGAGCCGCCGCCCCCGCCGGCACGGTTGTCGACGATCACGGCCTTGCCGAGGATTTTCTCCATCGCCAATGCGACCGGCCGCGCCGCGAGATCGGCCTGGCCGCCGGCCGGGAACGGCACGATCATGGTGATGTTGCGCGAGGGATAGGGTGCGCCCTGCGCGAAGGCGCCGGCGGAAAAGGCGGCAGGCACAAGCGGCAATGCGGCGGCGGCCTTCAACAATTCGCGGCGGTTCATCGGCGGCGTCTCCCCTGGCTTTCTTTGTCTGGAGACTAGCCAAGATTCGTAGGGTGGGCAAAGCGAAGCGTGCCCACCTTTCACTCACCGAAAGATCCTTGGATATCCTTCAGGTCTCCTGCCGGAAGAACGCCTCGTTCTACATAGCGATGGAAGCTGCTGTATGGCCAATCCTCCACACGTGTGACATGCCCGTGCTTCACGGGATTGTAGTGAAGGTAATTGACATGTGTCTCAAGATCGCCGTCATCCCGGATTGCATGTTCCCAGTAACGGCGTTGCCAGACGCCCTTCTCGCGTTTGGCTATCTTGCTCTGCGATCTCGGCTGCGCATCTAGGCCGCGGGAGAAGCCACCCTTGATGAGATTCCAGCGCTTTGAGAAATTAGCGTCACTTTCCGGCAGAGATCAGACAGCATGCCGGTGGTCGGGCAGCACGCAGATTGCGACGGTTTCAAAGGGATAGCGCTCCTGCACTGTCCTGTAAGCGCTTCTAAGACGGTCAACCTCGGAAACGAGTAGCGTGCTCGATCGATCCGCCAGCGCAACTGTAAAGAAGTACACGCTTCCTTCGAACCGCGCGCGTCGATAATCGGGCATCTACAGGTACTGTTCCGACGAAGTGGTGGGCACGGCGCAAGGGCGCCTTTGCCCACCCTACAACAGAAGCGTCAAATTACTACCGGCGCGTCGGGCAGCTCGTTGCGATGGCCGGGCTCGGGCGGGAAATGCTGTGCCAGCAGTCGCGAGACCTCCTCGATGCCCCTGATGACGCCGTGCTCGAACAGGCCGGCGCGGAATTGCTTTTCCATGATGGCACAGATTTTTTCCCAGCCGGCGGTGCCGATTCTGGCATCGATGCCGCGGTCGGCGACGATCTCGACGTCGCGATCGGCCAGCAGCAGATAGATCAGCACGCCGTTATTGTGCGCCGTGTCCCAGATGCGCAGCTGCGAAAAGATGTCGAGCGCACGCTCGCGTGCCGGCTGGTCGCGAAACAGCGGCGCACCATCCAGCGCACCCTCCACGACAAAGCGAACCTGTCCGGTATGGGTGGTCTCACCCGCCTTGATCGCCTGCTCGATGCGCGCGAGTGCTTTCGGCGGAAAGAGGCGCCGCTGTCTCCAGCGATGATGGAAGAGGTGCCTGCCGATGCGCTTGATGCCCATGCTACCAGCTCCCCGATGCGCCGCCGCCGCCAAAGCTGCCGCCGCCCCCGCTGAAGCTGCCACTGTCGCTGGAACTGCTGCTGCTCCAGTTGCCGCTGCTGCTGCTGCCGCCCGACCAGCCGCCGCGCGTGCCGCGGCCACCGCCGGACGGAACAATGTCGATGAGGGCAGCGATGAGGAACGCCCCCGCCCCGATGACCAGGGCGGCGCCAATGCTGCCGACGAAAAGCCAGGCCAAAAACCCGACGAAGCCGCCCGTTGCCGCCGACCCGACCAGCCGTCCCAATGCGGCGCGCAGTGCGCTGCTGACGATGAAGACGAAGGCGAGCACGAAAGGATTGAACGGATCGATATAGTTGCCCAGCGCCGGGCTCTCCCAATGCGGCGGCTCGGGCTCCGGCAGCTTCTCGCCATTGACGAGGCCGATCATCCGGCTGACGCCGTCGGAAATGCCGCCGGCGAAATCGCCGCCCTTGAATTTCGGCGTGATCACCTCGTCAATGATGCGCTTGGTGGTGACGTCTGTCAGCACGCCTTCCAGGCCATAGCCGACCTCGATGCGCAAGCGGCGGTCATTCTTGGCGACGACGAGCAGCGCGCCGTCGTCAACCTTCTTGCGGCCGATCTTCCAGGCCTCCGCAACGCGCAAGGAAAACTGCTCGATCGCCTCGCCGTCCGTGGTCGGCACGATCAGGACTGCGATCTGACTTCCCTTCCGCCGCTCGAGGTCCGCCAGGGTCTGCGTCAGCGCTGCGATATCGCCGCTCGAAAGCGTGCCGGTCTGGTCGACCACGCGACCGGTAAGCTGCGGCACCGCAACCAGCGCAAGGGCCGGAAGCGCCCAGCCCAGCAGCAGCGCCAACAGAACGGCTCGCAGCAGCTTCATCTGAGATCGCCGCCTCGCGCGCTTACTTGGTGGGGGCCGGCGTCGGGCTGAAATCCACCTTCGGCGCGACCGAGATCTCCTTCTCGTTCTCCACCGAGAAGTTGGGCTTCTCCTTGTAGCCGAACGCCATGGCGGTCAGGTTGTTCGGGAAGGTGCGGATGCCGACATTGAACTCCTGCACCGCCTTGATGTAGCGGTTGCGGGCCACGGTGATGCGGTTCTCGGTGCCTTCGAGCTGTGCCATCAGGTCCTTGAACAACGCGTCCGATTTGAGCTGGGGATAGTTTTCAGTGACGACCAGGAGCCGCGACAGCGCGCTGGAGAGCTCGCCTTGCGCCTGGGTGAATTTCTGGAATGCGGCGGGATCGTTCAGCACCTCGGGCGTCGCCTGGACGCTGCCGACCTTGGCGCGCGCATTGGTGACCCCCAGCAGCACGTCCTTTTCCTGCTGCGCAAAGCCCTTCACGGAATTGACGAGGTTCGGCACCAGATCGGCGCGGCGCTGGTACTGATTGACCACTTCCGACCAGCTCGACTTGACCTGTTCCTCATTGGCCTGGATGGCGTTGTAGCCGCAATTGGTCAGGCTCAGGCACGACAGCGTCGCCAGAATGGTGAAAAACTTGCGCATATTGTTCTCCCGGCATGATTTGTCGGGAGGCTAGCAGAACAGGTTCACCGTTGCCGTAGTTTTTCAACCGTCATTCGGGATGGTCCGAAGGACCAGACCCGGAATCTCGAGATTCCCCGATGCGCAATTGCGCATTGGGGTTCGCGCTTCGCGCGCCCCGAAATGACCGAGTGGCGATTTGCATCGCTCCGCCCTTGCCTATCATGGGCCGAAATAACAACATGGCCGGACAATAAAAAGGCAAACGCGAGGGCGCCATGGAATTCGAAACCATTCTTGTGGAGCGGCCTGACCCGCACATTGCGCGGATCGTGATGAACCGGCCCGAGGCGCGCAACGCGCAGAACCTGCAGATGACCTACGACCTCAACGCCGCATTCGACCAGGCAGTGCAGGACGACGCGGTCAAGGTAATCATCCTCGCCGGTAACGGTCCGCATTTTTCATCCGGCCATGACCTTCGCCCCGGCAGCAGGAATGCCGCGGGGGTCGATTTTCCACCGGTCGGAAATTGGGGCGGCTTCGCCGAGCCGAACGCGCATGGCCGCTTTGCGCGCGAGCAGGAAATATATCTGCAGATCACGCGGCGCTGGCGCAACCTGGCGAAACCGACGATCGCGGAGGTGCACGGCAAATGCATCGCCGGCGGACTGATGCTGGCCTGGGCCTGCGATCTCATCGTCGCCAGTAGCGATGCCGAGTTCTGCGATCCGGTGGTGACCATGGGCGTATGCGGGGTCGAATGGTTCGTGCATCCCTGGGAGCTCGGTGCGCGCAAGGCCAAGGAGATGCTGTTCACCGCCGACGTCTGGACGGCGGAGGAGGCGCATCGGCTCGGCATGGTCAATCATGTCGTGCCGCGCGAGGGGCTTCCCTCGTTCGTGCTGAAGCTTGCCGGCAGGATCGCGGCAAAACCTTCCTTTGCCCTGAAGCTGACCAAGGAAGCGGTCAACCGCTCGGTCGACGTGATGGGACAGCCCGCGGCGATCGAACAGGCCTTCGCGCTGCATCAGCTCTGCCACGCGCACAACCTCCAGGAATTCGGAATGGTGGTGGATCCTTCGGGCCTGCATCCTTCCGTGCGAAAGTCAGCCACAGCGAAGCTCTAACATGGACCTCACCCTCAGCGACGAGCAGCGCCTGCTGCGCGAGAGCGCCGACCGTTTCGTCGGCACGACCTATACCGCCGACCACCGCCGCAAGTCGGCGGCAGAACCCAACGGTTTCAGCGCGGCGAGCTGGAAGCAGTTTGCCGAACTCGGCTGGCTGGCGCTGCCGATTGCGGAAGAGCATGGCGGCCTTGGCGGCGGCGCGATTGAAATCGGGATATTGATGGAGGCGTTCGGGCGCGCCCTGACGTCAGAGCCGTATCTCTCCACCGTCGTGATCGGTGCGGGCCTGATCGCGGCCTGCGGCAACGACACGCAGAAGGCGGCACTGCTGCCGAAAGTCGCCGACGGCTCGCTCTATCTTGCCTTTGCGCATGCCGAGCGCACGGCGCGCTTCGATCTTGCCAAGGTCGAGACGTCAGCCACGAAGACGCGGGACGGCTGGCGGCTGAGCGGCCACAAGATCACCGTGCTCGACGGCCAGGCCGCGAACCAGATCATCGTCTCGGCGCGCCTTAACGGCGCCAATGGCTCCTCCGGAAAACTCTGCCTGTTCCTTGTGCCGGCGGGCGCGCCCGGCATGGCCCTGCGTGATTACCCGCGGCTCGGCGGTGGACGTGCCTGCAGCCTCGAGCTTCGCGACGTGCAACTGCCGGCTGGTGCGCTGCTCGGCGATGGCAGCGACGCACTGCCGGCGATCGAAGCCGTGGTGGACCGCGCCATGGCCGCGCTCGGAGCGGAAGCCGTCGGCATCATGCAGGCCCTGCTCGACGCCACGCTGGAATATACCAAGGTCAGGAAGCAGTTCGGCCGTCCTCTCTCGGCCAACCAGGTGATCCGTCACCGCCTTGCCGACATGGCGATGCAATGCGACGAGGCGCGCTCGATGGCGCTGCGCGCCGCGCTGATGGACGATGCGGAGCCGGCGGTTCGCAGCCGCGCCGCCTCGGGCGCAAAAGCCAAGATCGGCAAATGCGCGCGCTTCGTCGCCGAGCAGTCCGTGCAGTTGCACGGCGCCATGGGCGTCACCGAAGAACTCGACATCGGCCTTTACTTCAAGCGCCTGCTCGCCTTCGACACGCTGTTCGGCGGCAGCGCTCATCATTATCGCCGCCACGCCGCGCTCGGCGGACGGACCCTGGGATAAGGGGGAGCGATCATGGATATCACCTTCAGCGCCGCGGAGCGTGCCTTCGAGAAGGAAGTCCGTACCTTCATTGCCGCGAACCTGACGCCGGAGATGAAGCGCGCCACCGCGCTGACGCCATCAGTGTTCTCCGACCCCGACATCGGTATGGCCTGGCAGCGCGCACTGCACAGCAAGGGCTGGGGCGCACCGGGCTGGCCGGCGGAATATGGCGGCCCGGACTGGACCCCGGCGCAGCGCTGGATTTTCGAGGCCGAGTGCGCCCGCGCCGGCGTACCCAATGTCAACGTGATGGGCGTCAAGATGGTCGGCCCCGTCATCATCGGCTTCGGCTCACAGGAGCAGAAGAATTTCTATCTGCCGCGAATTCTTTCCGGCGAGGATTACTGGTGCCAGGGCTATTCCGAGCCAGGCTCTGGTTCCGACCTCGCCTCACTGAAGGCCCGCGCGGTGCGCGACGGCGATCACTACATCATCAACGGCACCAAGATCTGGACTACGCATGCGCACCACGCCAACCGCATGTTCGCGCTGGTGCGCACCAACGAGACCGAGCGGCAGCAGGACGGCATCAGCTTCATCCTGATCGACATGAACACGCCGGGCATCACGACGCGGCCGATCCTCACCATCGGCGGCGATCACGAAGTCAACCAGGTGTTCTTCGACGACGTGCGCGTGCCCGTCGCCAACCGCGTCGGCGAGGAAGGCAAGGGCTGGACCTACGGCAAATATCTGCTGGAATTCGAGCGCGGCGCCGGCATCGCCTCGGCCAAGCTGCGTCAGGCGCTGCGCACGATCTCCGATCTCGCCGAATCCGACGTCACCGGCCGCGCCATCGACGATCCCGAAATCTCCCTGCGCATGTCCGAGATCGAGGTGGATATCGACGCGCTGGAAATGACCGAGCTGCGCGTGCTGTCGGCGCTGCAGACCGGACAAAACCCCGGCGCGGTGTCGTCGATCCTGAAGCTGCGGAACAGCGAAATCCGCCAGGCGGTGACGCGGCTCGGCGTCGACGTGATCGGCCATGACGCGCTTGCCGTCGAGCCGGTGCGCCCGCTCTACCGCCTCAACCACGAGCCGCCGGTGCCGGAGGAAATGCTGACGGTGGTGCCGGAATATCTCAACGGCCGCGCCTGGACGATCTTCGGCGGCTCGTC
>DASWVJ010000241.1:0-17365 GCA_036406295.1 Bradyrhizobium sp. | reverse complement strand
CGCGGCGCCAGGACCACACGACTTCGCCGTCCGCGAGCTGCCGTTTCGCCCAGGTGAATCAGTCACCTGACGCCAGCAAGCGGCCATCGCATCCCGCGCCCAACGATAACGTGACGATGCGCATCGCCCCTCCTGAGGGGTACGGGACGGGGCGGTGTATAACGCAAATCAGAATTCTGGTAAAGAGAAATATTCTTAATTTTAGGGGGCTTGGCAAATTTGTAAAATCAGAATGTGCGCGTAACTTTGTGCCGCCGGCAGCAGCGACCTTGTCATTCATTTCCCAATTCACGATCTCGATGGGTGCAGTTGGGTGGATACCGGCGCCCGCAACTCTCAGCTCTATGATAAGGCTGGCGAATTTCGGACCGACGCATTTTGTGGTGCGGCTTTGTATTTACTCAAGCCCCACTCGACGCATCACACGCACACTCGCTAAGGCTGGAGAGTTGCGGTCGGGGTTTGGATAAGCGGATGGTGTGCAGACTGGTTAGAACGCAAACCCGATTTCAAGCTCCTCCCTAAGGGTTTGGTACTGTTCTTCGGACAGCATCGTTATCGACTGGTAGGGATGGCTACCGAATACACCGAGGCTCTGGAGTTTTGCCAATCCGACGACCGGCTGAGTGTGGCCTACCAAAAGGAAATCAATAACCTTCACCGGTGAATTGGCCGTGGGGTTCATCTGTCTCATCTCGTCGGCCGAATACACTGAGCGTTTCGCCGCGTGTTTTATGAGTTCATCGACGCCGGAAATGTCGCTCACCTGCTCTGCAATTGCCAACGTCGTGATTGACTGACTGGCCGCAAGGTTCTCATCCTTTGACATATAGAAAAGCAGTACGTCACCTGGACGAATCATCGTTGTCCGCGCACGGCATAGGTAGACCTTCCGAATTGTATTGCCGGGAGTCCGGTCTGCATGGCGCGTGAGGATAGTCCTCACGCAGGCTTGCAAAGATGGGGTCACGTTCATTAAGCTCATACGCCTTGCGCTCTATGACGTTCGGAAGCTCTACCGACTTCGCAACAAATGTTAGCTTCAGCCATTGCAGCGCATCGTCAATGGTGAGAACTCGTTCACCCAACCCGACCCGCGAAGCCCGCTTGTGCAGGTTGGCGTCCTCGGAAACGAGATAATCCACCGCCCGCGCATCTAAGGCCGCGAGCAATCGTGCGTCGGAACGGTCGTTGTCGTTGTTGATCGCACCGAAGCGCGCGACTAAGTCGGCGTCACGTTGGTTCGGGAGGCGAGCGAGTTTTTGAAATTTTTCCAGCTTGCTGAGGGTGACCTTGCGGCGTTCCTCGTCGCGGTCACGGGCGATGTCGTCGTAATTCGCGCCTTCAACGAAAAGGCCAACGCCATGCTCATTGCTGAGCCGAGATACCTCAGCGAGTCGCGCTTCGACCGGTTTTGGGTCTTCCAGCCCGATTACTATGTGAGTGTCGATGAGTAGTTTGAAATGGCTCATCGTCTAGCAATGAAATAAAGCGCTCCGTAACGTACCTGTAGGATTGCGGAGGCACAATCCCAAATTGTGACTCAAGTTCACAGGCGGGCAGTTCGTTGCGCATCGCTTTGACCGCACCCAGCAAGATGGCAAATCCAAATCTTGTGCCACTAAAGTAGCTATAGAAGTCGCGCCGTGAGATACACGCCGCATCAGCATGCTCTTTCCAAATGTCGGCAACCGTGAGCCGTTGCACCTCCTTGATTTTGGCGCATCCGACTACGGCCCGAACGGGACTGGTCGAATAGATATAGGCCATCGCCCCGGCGCTCACGGATTCAGGAAATCGTCTTCGAAGCTCTACGGTCTTTTGGCCAGCCAAAATCTTGGCCACATACTGCGGGCGGATGCTCACCAGAAAATCCAGCCGTGGTTCGCTCGCCGCCATTGAATTTCCCATGTTCGAATCAGCGCACGGATTGAATCAGCCCTGCGACGGCGAGCCAAGGCGATTTGTTGAGCCGGGCTGCTTTGCCATCGGCGGCTTGAATTCAGTGCCTCGGAAGCACAGCGTCACGTTGGGGGCTCGAAGCTGGACCGCTGCACCCACCTCTCGGCAGGCAGGCCGCCGGGAACGCTCTTGCTATGCAGAAATAAATCACAGGGAATTCCGAAATTCCGGCTGTATGAATTCTGATCATCCGGCTAGACTTCCCCAAGCATCGGACGAAGGCCGGAGCCGGAGGTGTCTAACCTCCGAATGGCTGCGATCAGGCCTTTCGGAATGCTCCACGCCCCGTGATCCTTGCGTTTCCAGAAAGGCCCGCCCGGGTGTCCAAGCAGGACCTCGATGTCGCCGTCCACTTGGCGGAACAGCAACAGACCTGCGCTTTGCGGCTTGGATGAAATGCGGGCCTGCATCGTCATTCCCTGGATTTAGCGCATCGTCACGTTGAGCGGTCGCGATGGTGTTACGCCGCGCGCCTCCGCCGCACGTATGCTTACTCGATCAGCGAGCACAAAGCCTTGGCGGCTTCATGGCTCTCCACCGGCAGAGAATTCGCGGCATTGGCATCTTGGCGCCAGCGCATGCAGCCAAAAAAAAGCTGCAATTTCGCCGTGCGCTGTCAAAATGCCCATCGATGGGTGGCTTGTGAGAGGTGCCTGACATGGGTGGATGGATTTGGGAGAAGATTCAGCAATGGCTGGTTCTGATCGTCGGCCTTGCCGCAATCCCGATCATGATCGGCATCGGGGCACTGTTCCAAACAACCTCCCAACCACCAACGTCTGTCGCGGTTGCACCTGCCAAACAGGATGAGACGCCCAAACCGGCGGCCTCGCCGGCGCCGAAAGCAACCCCGGAGGCGAAACAGACCGCTGCGGCGCCCGCTGGGGCAAAACAGGGCGCCGAGGCAAATACCAAGGCTGAAAGCAAGCAAAGCTCCGACACGAAGGCTCAAGCCGCGGCTCCTGCGGCCGCCGCACCGCAGCCGGCCCCGCCGGCCCAGACCGCTGTGCCCGCAGCTCCTGCTGCTCCCGCGCCGCAGCCGGCTCAACCGGCCCAGACGGCTCAAACTGCCCAGCCGCCACAGCCGGCTGCGCCGGCGATGCACAACCATGCGCCGTCGCCGCCAACCACAGGACAGTCTCCTGCCGCCGCCGCTGCTCAACCCGCGATGACCGGCGATGCGGCTGCGGGCCGCCAGGTGTTCCGCAAGTGCCAGGCGTGCCATTCGCTTGACGCAGGCAAGAACGGCATCGGACCGTCGCTCGCCAGTATCGTCGGTGAGAAGGCGGCCGCCGTGCCCGGATTCAATTTCTCGCCTGCCATGAAGGCGAGCAACCTGACATGGGATGCTGCGACGCTCGACGCCTATCTGGCCGATCCGCAGAAGGTCGTGCCCGGCAACAAGATGCCATTTCCGGGACTGAAGACCGAGCGTGAGCGCAGCGCGGTCATCGCCCTACTCACGGAGATTTCGAAGGGAGGCGCCGCGGCCGCTGCGGCGCCGGCCGCTCCGGCGCCGGGCGGACAGACGGCTCAAGCTCCTGCGCCCGCCCCGTCCGCGACACAGCCGCAAGCGGTGCCCTCGACGGCGCCGGGGGCGCCGGGAGCAAACTATGTGCCGGGGCTGCGCTATACGCTGCGCACCGGTATCGCCGAAGGCCGCATGGTGTTCATCGGCGTCGGCGGCTCGATCGACGGTCAGGTCAATCCGCTGTTGTCGGCTGCCGAGGGCCAGGTTGTTCAGGTGACGCTGATCAACGGCGAGGGCGCCGAGCATGACATCGTCTTTGACAATCACGGACCGGCGGGAAGCTCGGCGCACATCGTCGGACGCGGTGCGAGCACGAGCATTGCGTTCGCCGCCGGCAGGTCCGGCGACTATGCCTACTATTGCAGCGTGCCGGGACACCGGCTGTCCGGCATGGAAGGCAAATTCCTCGTCACGCCGCAGCCGCCGCCGGAGACGGTGGTGCAGGCCGACATTTCACAGAAGCCGGACGAGGTGCCGCCTTCGGTCGGCAATCGGGGGCCGCAGACGGTGCGGGTCGACCTCGTCACGGTCGAGCTCGAAGCGCGGCTCGCAGAGGGCACGACGTTCGGCTACTGGACCTTCAACGGCAAGGTGCCGGGCCCGATGCTGCGCGTGCGCGTCGGCGACACGGTCGAGGTCCATCTGAAGAACGCCGACGGCAGCTCGATGCTGCACTCGGTCGACTTCCACGCGGCCACCGGTCCCGGCGGCGGCGCTGCCTCCACCCAGACCAATCCGGGCGAGGAGAAGAGTTTCCGGTTCAAGGCGCTGACGCCGGGCCTGTTCGTCTATCACTGCGCCACGCCCATGGTCGCCCATCACATCGCCAACGGCATGTACGGGTTGATCCTGGTCGAGCCGGAGGGCGGCCTGCCGCCGGTCGACCGCGAGTACTATGTGATGCAGGGCGAGATCTATACCGACGGCGCATTCGGCCAGCACGGCAGCCAGGAGTTCAATGTCGAGAAGCTGCTCAACGAGCGTCCCGAATATTTCGTGTTCAACGGATCGGTTGGCGCGCTTTCCAGCTTCCATCCGTTGCAGGCGAAGGTGGGCGAGACCGTGCGGATCTATTTCGGCGTCGGCGGTCCGAACTTCATCTCGTCGTTCCACGTCATCGGCGAGATATTCGACAAGGTCTACAATCTCGGCGGCGTGATGAGCGAGCCGCTCAAGGGCATCCAGACTGTCACCGTCCCCGCCGGCGGCGCCGTCATCACCGAGTTCAAGGTCGACGTTCCCGGCAACTACACCCTCGTCGATCACGCGCTGGCGCGGGCCGAGCGGGGGTTAGTCGGTGTCCTGCACGTCGAAGGCCCGCCGAACACGGAAATCTTCGACGGCAAGGTAGAGCCCGGATCAGGGCACTGAAGAACGCCTGTGTAGCGGGTGCGGCGTCGCCGCACCTGGTCCTACTGTGTCAAAAACCCTCATGGTGAGGAGCGCCGAAGGCGCGTCTCGAACCATGAGGCCCGATCGTGGCCTCATCCTTCGAGACGCTTGCTGCGCAAGCTCCTAAGGATGAGGGGATAGAGTCGCTTGTGACGTAGTAGGCCTATGCCTGCTGCACCAGTGAATGCAACGCCTTCACGGCGGCCTCGCGGCTCTCCACCGGAACGAACAGACTCACCGAATGCGGCGACAACACGTAATCGTCGGCGGCGATGCCGTGCTGGGCGAGAATCTGCAGCGCCCTGAACGGCAGGTCCGACGAGACGCCGCCGAAGCAGGTCAGGCTGACCGAGCTTGACGCCTTGCGCTGCCGGCGCAGATCGGTGGCTCCCTCCAGCGTGCGCAAGAGAGCGTCGAGCCATTCCGTGTCGCAGGCCACGGTCATGCTGGTCCTTGCTGCGGCGAAGTGCGAGGCGAGCAGCTGCGGCCAGGACAGGCTGTTTTGCCTGAGATGCCGCGCGAATTTCTCAAAGCCCTGATTGAGACCGGAGGAGTCGATTTCGACGTGCTCGATGCGCGCCATCGAATTGACCGCCAGAACCTTCCCGCTTTCCATGCCCGCAACCTCCTTCATCACCTGCGTTGAGTGTTCGGTGCCGCCCAGCTTCCTCAGGATCAGGGGCACGTTCTGGTTTTGCGCCAGCTCCACGCTGCGGAAGTGCAGGACCTTCGCGCCCCAGAAACACATCTCCGACAGCGTCGCAAAATCGAGCCGGCGCAGCGGCCTTGCGTCGCCAACGATGCGCGGATCGGCCGAGCAGACGCCGTCGACCTCCTTGATGATCTCGCAGCGTTCCGCCTTTAGCGCGGCGGCCATCGCCACCGCCGTGGTGTCGCTACCGCCGCGGCCGAGCGTGGTGATCTCCTTGGTCGCCGGATTGACGCCCTGAAATCCCGCCAGCACCACGATGCGCCCGCGATCGAGCTCCTCGCGCACCCGGACCGGCCGCACATCGAGGATGCGCGCGGCGGAATGCGAGGCGTCGGTCATCACGCCGGCCTGGCTGCCGGTGAAGCTGATCGCCGGCACGCCGAGATCGGACAGCGCCATGCTCATCAGCGACATGCTGATGCGCTCGCCGGTCGTCAGCAGCATGTCGAGCTCGCGGCGATTGGGACGGGGGCTGACCTGATACGCCATCCCGATCAACTGGTCGGTGGTCCTGCCCATGGCCGAGACGACCACCACGACGCGATTGCCCCGGCCGTGCAGATCGGCGAGATCCTTTGCAACCGCGCGAACCTTCGCCGGCGTTTCCAGACAGGCGCCGCCATATTTCTGCACGATGATGGGGTGGCTATGCATCTCGCCTCAGCGCGGGACCCCGCTCGTCTTGTTCATCGAACCGATACCGCCTATCCATGTGTCGACGACCTCGAATTGCTGGTTGAAGGCGACGAGGTCCGCGCGATATCCCGGCGCGATCCTGCCTAGCTCCGATTCAAGGCCAAGAAATGCCGCCGGGGTCCGCGAGGCCATGACGAGCGCATCGGCAAGCTCGATGTCGAGAAGGCTAACCGCATTGCGCACGGCCTCGATCATGGTGAGGTGAGCGCCCGCGAGCGTGCCGTCAGGGCCGGTCAGGCGATTGCCATTGAGCGTGATCGGCCTGCCGTGCAGCAGGAATTGCCGCTCGTTCGTGCCTACCAGCGGCATGGCATCGGTGACCAGCATCAAGCGGTCGCGGCCTTTGCAGCGCAGCGCGATGCGCAAGGCGGTCGCGTCGACATGGATGCCGTCGCAGATGATCCCGGCAAACAGCCTGTGGTCCTCAAGCGCCGCGCCGACCAGCCCAGGCTCGCGCGCGGTAAGCTGCGACATGGCATTGAACAAATGGGTCACGCCGGAGACGCCGCGGCCCGCCGCCTGCGCGGCCTCTGCGGCGGTCGCCTCGCTATGGCCGGCGGCGATGCGCAAATTGGCGCCGATCAATTCGTCGATCATGGCACCGGGCACGCATTCCGGCGCCAGCGTCACCAGCGAGCGGCCGCACGTGCCAAAACTCCTGATGGCGGAAAGATCGCGGCCGTTTGGCACGCGTATCTCGGATTCCGCATGAATGCCCTTGCGCGAGCTGTTAAGCGCCGGCCCTTCGAGATGAAAGCCGAGCACGCCGGGAATTTCCAGGCACGGCCTGGCAACGTCGGCCAATTGCTCGATGACCTCGGTGCGGTCCGTGATCAGCGTCGGCAGGCAGCCGGTGGTGCCGCCGCGACGGTGCGCCTGGACGATGCGTCGCACGCCGGCCTCCGTCGGCTGGTCGTTGAGAAGAACGCCGCCGCCGCCGTTCACCTGAATGTCGACAAAGCCGGGGGCAAGGATCACTTCAGTGGCAAGCCGGATGGTGGCGCGTGCCGACCTGCCGTAGGCGATGTGCTCGATCTGGCCTTGCGAGATCCTGACCGAGCCGGGGCCGCGCATGACATTGCCGTCGAAGATGCGCTGCGCGGCAATCGTCAGGGAGGCACCATCACCCATCAGCGTTCATTCCCGGCGTTGCGGTCACGGACTCGTGAGAGGAGTGCCGCGCACGCGTGCATATGTAGCAAGAGAGCTTGCGAGGACCCGGAACCCGGTCCCGGCGTTAACATTCGATGGCAACAAAAGGTACCACGTATCTCGGCATTGACGGGGGCGGAACCCGCTGCCGCGCCCGGATCGAGGACGAAAGCGGCCGGCTCCTCGGCGAAGCAAGCTCGGGGCCTGCGACGACGCGGATTGGTGTCGAGAAGGCTTGGCGGTCCATCATGGAGGCCACCGAGGCGGCAGCAGCGCAAGCCGGACTTTCACGCGAGGATTTTGCCCGGATGCACGCCGCAGCCGGCCTCGCCGGCCTCGGCCGCCGCGGCGCGGAAGCCGCGCTCGGCATGATTGCGCATCCCTTTGCGTCCATCGTCTTCATCAGCGATGGCATGGCGGCTTGTCTCGGCGCCCACAGCGGCACGGACGGCGCCATCGTCGTGGCCGGCACGGGCTCGGTCGGCGTCGGCCTGATCGGCGGCCGCGAAATCCGCATCGCGGGCTACGGCTTCCCGGTCTCCGACGAGGGCAGCGGCGCCGACATGGGCCTGCAGGTGGTGCGGCTGGCGCTGCGGGCCGCGGACCGGCGTTTTGAACTGACCCCATTGCTTTCGGAAGTGCTGCGCGCATTCGATTGCGATCCCTACCAGGCGGTCGCCTGGTCCGAGGAAGCCAGGGCCGCGGACTACGCCGCCTTCGCGCCGATCGTGATGCGGCACGCCAGTCAGGGTGATCCGGTCGGCCGCCGCATTGTCGAACGCACGGCCGATGCGATCGGCGATCTGCTCGACCTGTTCCTGGCCAAGGGGATCGAGCGGCTCTCGCTGGTGGGCGGGCTTGCCGAACCCATCACGCCCTGGCTGACGCCTGACTTGCGCGCGCGCCTGAAACGTCCTGATGCCGATGCGGCAGCTGGCGCGTTGCTGGTGGCGCGAGGACGGCTCGCCCTGCCCAGAAGGGACACTGATCATGAAGAGGCTGCACGGTTCCGTGTTTGAGGGGGCATCGTCCAGGGACATGGCCACCGAAGAAGTCGACCCGCGCTTTGCCGACCTTGATGCATGGCAGCTTTCTTCCGCGATGGAAGCCATGTGGGAGGGCCAGCTTGCGGCCATTGGCGCGATCGGCCATGCGCTGCCGGACATCACGGCGGCGACCGAAGCGGCCAAAAGTGCGCTGGGCGATCGGGGGCGCATCGTATATGTCGGCGCCGGCACCTCGGGCAGGGTCGCCGTGCAGGACGGCGCCGAGCTGACGCCGACCTTCGCCTGGCCCAACGAGCGGGTTCGCTTCATCATCGCGGGCGGCGACAGCGCCTTCATTACCAGCATCGAGGGCGCCGAGGACGATGTCGACGACGCGGTGCGGCAGGTCAAGGCGGCACGGCTGACGCCGCACGATGTGGTGATCGCAGCTTCCGCCTCCGGCACGACGCCGTTCACGGTGGCGGCGCTGCAGCAGGCAGGCTCCTCCGGCGCGGTGACGATCGGCGTCGCCAACAATCCGGCCACCGCGCTCTTGGAATCGGCGAAGTTTCCGATCTTGATCGAAACCGGCCGCGAGCTGATCGCCGGCTCCACGCGGATGAAGGCAGGCACCGCGCAGAAGGTCGTGCTCAACCTGATCTCGTCGGGCATCATGCTGCGGCTCGGACGGGTCTATCGCGGCATGATGGTGAACATGCCGCCGACCAACGCCAAGCTGAAGCGGCGCGCGGAGGCCATGGTGGCGCAGATCGCGCATTGCGATCCGGCGCAGGCGGCACGCGCGCTCGAAGAGGCGGAAGGAGAGATCAAGACGGCCGTCCTTCTGGCGCTCGGTGTCGACAAGGCCGAGGCCGAGACCATCCTGAAGGAATGCGACGGCAACCTTCGCCGCGTCTTTGCCGAACTCGGGAGCGAGAGGGACGGGCCTCGCAAGGCGGCGGCACGCAAGGAAGGCGGAGCGGTGGAGCCGTGACGACATCCGCGATGGCGAGCGAAATCGGGGAAAGCGCCGACGTCGTCGCCAGAATCGTGCGCGGCCGCCCGGCGACGCGCGACATCGCAGGGCGGCTTGGCATCGGCGCTGCCCCCCTGTGCGTGATCTGCGGCCGGGGAAGCTCGGGCCACGCCGGCGTTTTCCTGAGATACCTGATCGAGACGCGGCTCCGCCTTCCCGTTTCCGCCAGCGCGCCCTCCGTCATCACGGCATTTCGCACGCCGCTCAAGCTGCGCGGCGCGCTGTTCATCGTGATCTCGCAGTCCGGACGCAGCCCGGATCTGGTCGCGGCAACGAGGTCGGCGCGCGCCGTGGGCGCTCGCACCATCGCCATCGTCAATGCGCTCGCCTCGCCCGTGGCAGATAGCGCGGAGTTTGTCATTCCCATTGAAGCAGGCGACGAGCACTCGGTCGCCGCTACCAAGACCGTGATCGGCTCGATGGCCGCGGGTGCTGCGCTCGTGGCGGAGCTGGCCGACGATGGCGAGCTGCGGTCCGCGCTCGACAGGCTGCCCGGCCGCCTGACCCGCGCGCTCGCGCTCGACTGGTCCGCCATTGCCGATGATCTCACCGGCGCATCGGCCGTGTTTGTGGCGGGGCGGGGCCTGGCGCTGGGTTCGGTGCGGGAGATCGCGCTGAAATTGTCCGAAATCCTGCGGCTGCCTTCCATCGGTGTTTCCGCCGCCGAGCTGCAGCATGGCCCGCGGGCCGCGTTGTCGCAGAGCACGCCGGTCATCATGATGCGCCTGATGGATGAAACGGCCGCCACGGTGGATGCGCTGGCCAGGGAATTGCGCGCGCAGCATATCGCGCTGCATCTCGCCGGCGGTCCGCTCGGCTCGCTGCCGTGGCTTGCCGGGGACGATCCCGCCACCGACCCGATCACCATGCTCGTTCCGGCCTATCGGATGATCGAGCACACGGCGCGCGCCTGCGGATTCGACCCGGATCGCCCGCCGCTCCTGAACAAGATTACCGAGACGTTCTGATCATCGCGCCGGAGCTTCACAGGATGGGCCGAGCCCTTGCGATACCCATCGTTCTTGCTGGTCGCGCTTGCGTCATTCCGGCAGACCGGCCGCGCGCAGCGCCTTACCAAGTTTCGCCGCCAGTTTAGGTGCGCAGGCAACTCCGGCGAACTGGCTTTTGATGCGGAAGGTGGGTTGCAATTCCAGCACGCACGCGGCAGCCGCCTGCGCCTCCTCGAATCGCCCGAGCGCGGCGAGGGATGCGGCGAGCTGTACCCACGTGATGCTGTGGGCTGGATTGGCGAGGTTGGATTTGTAGGCTGCATCTGCGGCCTCCGCATAGCGATCGCGACAGAAATGGCCGAGCGCCTGCGCGTCGTAAGCAGCAAAGGCCCATGGATCGAACGGGCTCAAGCGAATGCCGCGCTCGCTCCAGTCGATTGCGCGCTCCGGTTCGCCGGCCCAGCCAGCGACGACGCTGCCGAGGATCCATGCCAGCGCGGTCGACGGACTCAGCGCAAGCGCCGCTTCGAACGCGGCGAAAGCTGCCTGCCTGTCATGAGCATCCATTCCAAGCGAAAAGCCGGCAAAGGTCAGCGCCAGCGCGTCGTCGCGCCCGTGCTCGATTGCAAGACGCGCGTGGCGCACTGACGCCGATCGATCCTCTTCCCTCAGTCCCGCGCGCAGGAAGCGATTATGATGGCTCATTGCGGCAAGGCCGTGAGCGAGCGCGTAAGTAGGCTCAAGCGCCAGGGCGCGCTGGAGCTGCGACAGCGCAAGCGCGGCACGATCGGGCATGCCTGAGTCGACATCCGGCTGGGCACGCAGCACGAGTTCGTAGGCGTCGAGACTGTCGGGACGCTTTCGGCGGATGCGCTCGACCTCGGCGCGGCGCAGGCTCGGCTCGATGGCGCCAACTACGGCAAGCGCGATTTCGTCCTGCAAGGCGAACGAGTCGCCCACGGTGCGGTCGTAGCGCTCGGCCCAGATATGCGCGCCGCTTGCGGCGTCCGCGAGCTGTGCGTTGATGCGGACGCGGTCGTCGGCGCGCCGCACGCTGCCCTGCAAGACGTAGCGCACGCCGAGATCGCGGCCGACCTGCTTCACGTCAGCGACACGGCCGCGCCGGACGAAGCTGGAATTGCGCGCGATCACGAACAGCCACCTAATGCGCGACAGCCCCGTGATGATGTCGTCGACCATGCCGTCGGCAAACCAGGCGGCTTCGCCGAAGTGTTCGAACGGCACCACGGCGATCGATGGCTTTTCCGGTAGCAACAACGCGGCCGGGTGCCCGGCCGCGCCTGCATTTATATCCTCGCGCGTCACCGCTGGGCCGACATAGCGATAGCCGCGACGCGGTAGCGTCTCGATCCAGCGCCCGCCGCCATCCTGCTCCAATGCGCGGCGAAGTGCGGCGATCTGCACAGTGAGATTGCTGTCCTCGACATGAAGCCCGGGCCACGCCGCCTCGATCAGCGCGTCTTTGCCGACGGGAGATGCTGCGCGCTCCAACAGGAGGCGCAGCAGCGCAGCACCTCGCTGGCCGAGCAAGGTCGGCGCATTGCCGCAAAGCAGAGCGCCCGTCTCGGCATCTAGTGCAAAGGAGCCGAATTTATAGGTGCTTGGCGGAGACTGCGGAGCCATTTCGGCGACACTTTGCAACAATTTCGGAGTTGTTTCACGACCTTTTCGACGGCGGAAAGGGCAGGATCGAGGCTCCCAACCAACTCGGCATAGAGGACTGGACATGAGTGGAAAGGCGATCATCCGCAGAGCAGGCGAAGGCAAGTCGATAAAGCTTGCCGGCCATCCCATGGCATTTCTGGTCACCGGCAACGACACCCGACACACCTCGATGTTCGAGTGGACGATTCCAGCGGGCTTCTCCACCGGGCTACATGTCCACCGCATGCAGGAGGAGACGTTCTATGTGCTGGAGGGCGAATGCGACTGGCAAGTCGGCAACGAACGCGTGCGTGCCACGCCCGGCACTTACCTGTTCCTCCCGCCAGGCGTGCCACACAATATCGGCAACGCTTCGAACAGGGTCGCACGCGTGCTCATGACGGTGTCGCCGCCCGGCCACGAGCGCTATTTCGAGGAGTTGGCCGAGACAGTGGCGCGCGGCGGTGTGGCTGACCCCGATACGATTGCCGAGCTGCGAGCCCGCTATGATACGGATCAGCTATCGGCACTCAAAGGCTAAATACCGTTTTCAAGCCAGGGTCTGGAACTCATTTGACCACGGTTGCGTGGTCAAACGTCTTCTTCGGGTCACGAGTGTCGCCCTCGATTGCTTCGCTTCGCTCGCAGCGACGGAGAGAGATCCCTAAACCGGAATCCTCACGCTCGCGCGCAGGCCGCCCATCGGGCTGTCGCCGAGGGTGATGTCGCCGCCATGGGAGCGGGCGATGTCGCGGGCGATGGCAAGGCCCAGGCCTGTGCCGCCCTCGTCCTGGTTGCGCGCATCGTCCAGCCGCAGGAACGGCTTGAACACTTCCTCGCGCATGCCGGGCGGAATGCCGGGACCGTCGTCGTCGACGGTGACGGTGAGATAGCGGTGATCGCGATGGCCCTTGATGGCGATCTCGTTGCCATGCCGCGCCGCATTGCCCACGAGATTGGCGAGGCAGCGCTTGAACGCCGCCGGCTTCACGGTGACCACCGGCAGGCCGCGGAAGGCGACGGTCGCCTTGTGGCCGTGGCGCTCGGCGTCGCTGCGCAATTCCTCCAGCGCCGCCGACATGTCGGTCGGCTGTGCGTTCTCGCCGGAATCGCCGCGCGCAAAGGCGAGATAGGCTTCCAGCATCGCGCTCATCTCGTCGACGTCCTTGCGCATGGCGTCGACCTCGGGGCTGTCGCCGATCAGCGCCAGTTCCAGCTTGAAGCGGGTGAGGATGGTGCGCAAATCGTGCGAGACGCCTGCCAGCATGGCGGTGCGCTGCTCGATCGAGCGCTCGATGCGGCCTTTCATCTCCAGGAATGCCTGCGCCGCGCGCCGCACCTCGCGCGCGCCGCGCGGCCGGAAGTTCGGCGCCTCGCGGCCCTTGCCGAAGCTTTCGGCGGCGTCGGCCAGGCGCAGAATGGGGCGGATCTGGTTGCGCAAGAACAGTACGGCGACGATCAGCAGGATCGACGAGGTGCCGACCATCCAGAACAGGAAGATTTCCGAATTCGAGGCATAGGCGGCGCTGCGTTGCGCGAACACGCGCATCACGGCATCGTCGAGCGCGATGCGGATCTCCACCAGGTTGGATTTGCCGACGGTGTCGATCCAGAACGGGCGCGCGAGCTGGCGGCTGAGCTGTACCGACAGCGTCTGGTCGAGCAGCGAGAAGAACGGCTTCGGTCCCGGCGGCGGCATGTCGCCGGCAGGGAGGAAATCCACCACCAGTCCCAGCCGCTGCTGCGCGATGCGGCGCAGCTGCGCGCGGTCCTTGTCCTGCGGATAGACCTTGTAGACGTCGATCAGCGTGGCGATGTCCTGCACCACGGCAGCCGACAGGCGCCGCGTCACTGTGTTCCAGTGCCGTTCCATGAACACGAATGCCACCACCGACTGCAGCACCACCATCGGCACGATCATGATCAGCAGTGCGCGGGCATAGAGGCCGGTCGGCATCCAGCTCTTGAGCTTGCCGCTCATCCGGCCGTTGACTGCCGACACGCGCTGCGAGGCGGTGCGGATCAGGTTGAGGCCGGTGTCGAGCGTGCTCATTGTTGGACCTATAGCGTTTTCAAGCGAAGTGGGCACCGGTTCGCGTGAAGAAAACGCATCAAAACATGGAGCCTCAGGGCGAGGCGACCAGGCGATAGCCGATGCCGCGCACCGCCTGCAGAAACAGCGGATTGGCCGGATCGTGCTCGATCTTGCGCCGCAGGCGGTTGATCTGCACATCGACGGCGCGCTCGTTCACGGTGCCGCCCGAGGTCAATGCCGCGCGCGGCACGGTTTCGCCGGGCGTCGTGCTGAGGATGCGCAGCATCTCGCGCTCGCGGTCGGTGAGGTGGATGATCTCCTCGCCCTGGCGCAATTCGCCGCGCTCGAGATGAAACACGTAAGGGCCGAACGCGACCTGCTCGAGGGCCGCCACCTGCGGCGGCGCGCTGCGCTTGAGGATATTGCCCATTCGCAGCACCAGTTCGCGCGGCTCGAACGGCTTTGCCACGTAATCGTCGGCGCCGATCTGCAGGCCTTCGATGCGGGCGTCGGATTCCGAGCGCGCAGTCAGCATGATGATCGGCACCGTGGAGGACTGCCGGATAAAGCGCGCCAGTTCGAAGCCGGTCTCGCCAGGCATCATCACGTCGAGGATCAAGAGGTCGAAGTGCAGGCCGAGCAGTTTCGCGCGCGCATCGCTGGCGCTTGCCGCCGTGGTGACGCGGTAGCCCTCGCCGGCGAGGAAGCGCGACAGGAGATCGCGGATGCGGCGGTCGTCGTCGACCAGCAGCACATGCGGGGCGTCGTCGGCCGGCTGTGCCGGCGGTCGCGCTGCTGCCATCATTGCGCTCGGGTTCATGCTTTCGCCGCCGGCTTGCCGCTGCCGAAGATCGTCTCCAGCACCTTGTCGGGATCGTCACGGTCGATCATCGCGCGCAGGAATTGTCGCACCGTCTCGGTGCCGGACGGGCCGATGTCGGCAATCGCACGGTTGATGCGGTCGGTCTGCAGCCCTGCGAGTTTCGCCACCAGCGCCTCGCCCTTCGGCGTGGCGTAGAGCAGGCGTTGCCTGCGGTCGTTATTGCCGGTCTTCTGGATGATGTAGCCTTCGTCCAGCAGCTGCTTGAGCACGCGCCCCAGCGACTGCTTGGTGATGCGCAGCACGTCCAGGAGGTCGGCGACCTTCAGGCCGGGGTAGCGGTGGACGAAATGCAGCACCCTGTGATGGGCCCGGCCGAAGCCGAACGCCTCGAGCTCGTGGTCGGCATCGCCTACGAAGTCGCGGTAGGCGAAGAACAGGAGCTCGATGATATCCCAGCGCAATTCGCCCGCGCGGGTGGGGGCGGAAGGGGCCTCTGCGCCCCGCGAATCGGGCTGGGCGGCCGGCCTTGAGAAATTTATGTCAGCCATATTGACATATCTCGGGTTCAATGTTACAAAACTGCCCGTTCGCGACGAAACATTATGTCGTTTCACTTGCGACAGCGTTTGAGGCGGCCTGAGTGAGCCAGTGATGGCGGCTGAGGTCGGCGAATTGGTCTACCGTGCGATTGTCGAGCGACATATCGGCAAACATACTGGACTTCGCCATCCCGCAAAAGCATGTCCTCGGGGCATGCGGCTGTGGTAACCCGCCGCAAGACGGGGGATGGGCGAGGCCCGGCGAACCAAACAGCGCCGCGGCGCGGGTGCGTTGATCGCGCCAATCCGGGAGAGAACCATGGCGGTTTCCTTGGCCAGCAAGCCGGCCCCTGCTCCGACAGCGGGAAGCGAGGCAATGAGTCTGAAATTCGAAATCCAGCCGACGTCGCATCCGACGTCCGAGCAGGACCGCGCGGCGAAGCTGGTCGACCCCGGCTTTGGCCGGATCTTCACTGATCACATGGCGATCGTGCGCTACAATCAGGCCAAGGGGTGGCATGACGCGCGCGTCGAATCGCGCGCGAACTTCCCGCTCGATCCGGCGCTCGCCGTCCTGCATTACGCGCAGGAGATCTTCGAGGGCCTGAAGGCCTACAAGCGCGACGATGGTGGCGTGAACCTGTTCCGTCCCGACGCCAACGCAAGGCGCTTCAAGGATTCGGCCGATCGCATGGCCATGGCGCAGCTGCCGGAGTCCGTGTTCATCGAAGCGGTCGAGCAGCTCGTGCGCATCGACCGCGCCTGGGTCCCGGGCGGCGAGGGCTCGCTCTACCTGCGGCCCTTCATGATCGCGAGCGAGGTCTTCCTCGGCGTGAAGCCGTCCGCGGAGTACATCTTCGCCGTCATCGCCTCGCCCGTCGGCTCCTATTTCAAGGGCGGGCCCGCGCCGGTCTCGATCTGGGTGTCGGAGAATTACACGCGCGCCGCGGTCGGCGGCACCGGCGCCGTCAAGTGCGGCGGCAATTACGCCGCGAGCCTGCGTGCGCAGGCCGAGGCGATCGAGCACGGCTGCGATCAGGTCGTGTTCCTCGATGCGGTCGAGCGCCGCTACATCGAAGAACTCGGCGGCATGAACGTCTTCTTCGTGCTCGATGACGGCTCGCTCCTGACGCCGCCGCTTGGCACGATCCTGCCGGGCATCACCCGCGACTCCATCATTGCGCTGGCCAGGGATGCCGGCACGCGCGTGCGCGAGGAGGTCTATTCGATCGAGCAGTGGCGCGCCGATGCCGCCAGCGGCAAGTTGAAAGAGGCCTTTGCCTGCGGCACCGCGGCCGTGATCTCGCCGATCGGCAAGGTGCGTTCCACCAGCGGCGACTTCCTCATCAACGGCGGCGCCGCCGGCCCGGTCGCCATGGGCCTGCGCAAGCAGCTGATCGACATCCAGTACGGCCGCGCGGCGGACCCGCACAACTGGATCCGGAAGGTCTTCTGAGCGGCCACCTCTTACCCTCTCCCCTTGTGGGAGAGGGTCGCTTCGTGAAGCGGGGTGAGGGGCTCTATCCGCGAGGGACTCTACCGCTATGAGCCTGCGGATGGAGACCCTCATCCGTCGCGGACTTCGTCCGCGCCACCTTCTCCCACAAGGGGAGAAGGGAAGTAAGGAGCGGTTGCCGCATCGCGCCTTGGCTGGTACCAACGCCGCCCATGAAGGAAAAACCCAAGAAACCGCAGAAACTCAAGGCCCGCCTGCCGCGCGGACTGGAAGATCGTGGCCCGGCCGCGATCACGGCCACGCGTCAGATGGTCGAGAAGATCCGCGAGGTCTACGAGCGCTACGGTTTCGAGCCGGTGGAGACGCCGGCCTTCGAATACACCGACGCGCTCGGCAAGTTCCTGCCCGACCAGGACCGGCCGAACGAGGG
>DASWVJ010000240.1:0-7927 GCA_036406295.1 Bradyrhizobium sp. | reverse complement strand
CTCGTCGGCGACGAAAGCATCGTCATCGTCGACATCAGAGACCCCCGCGAGATCGAGCGCGAGGGCCGCATTCCCGGCGCCTTCTCCTGCACCCGCGGCATGCTCGAATTCTGGATCGATCCGCAGAGCCCCTATGCCAAGCCGATCTTCCAGCAGGACAAGAAATTCCTGTTCCACTGCGCCGGGGGCCTGCGCTCTGCGCTTGCGGCGAAAACCGCAAAGGACATGGGGCTGAAGCCGGTCGCCCATATGGGCGGCGGCTTCGCCGCCTGGCGCGACGCCGGTGGCCCCGTGGAGAAGTGGGAGCCGAAGAAGAAGGGGTAGGGGTCGGGCCATGCACTATCCACTCGTCATGGCCGGGCTCGTCCCGGCCATCCACGTCTTTGGCAATGCTGGCAAGAAAGTCGTGGATGCCCGGGACGAGCCCGGGCATGACGACTGAGAGATGCGAGAAAAAACCATGACCACCGATCCGCTCGTCTCGACCGAATGGCTCGCCGCCAATCTCGGCAAGCCCGACGTCAAGGTCGTCGACGCCTCCTTCAAGATGCCCGGCGTGCTGCCGCTGCCGAAGGACGATTATCTCGCCTCGCATATTCCGGGCGCGGTGTTCTTCGACGTTGATGCGGTGTCGGACCATTCCAACCCGCTGCCGCACATGTTTCCGTCCGCCGAGCAATTCGGCCGCGACATCGGCGCGCTCGGCATCGGCAATGACGATACCGTGGTGATCTACGATGCCGGCGGCTGGGTCGCCGGCCCGCGTGCGTGGTGGATGTTCCTGTCGTTCGGCAAGAGCGTGCGCCTGCTCAATGGCGGCCTGAAGAAGTGGGTCGCCGAGGGACGCAAGGTCGAGAGCGGGCAGGCGGCACCGAAGCCCGCGACGTTCAAGGCGGCGTTCGATGCGCGGCGCGTGCGCAGCATGCAGCAGCTCGTCGCCAACCTTTCGAGCCGTGCCGAGCAGGTGATCGATGCCCGAGCCAATGAACGCTATCAGGGCTCGGTCGCAGAACCGCGGCCGGGCCTGCGTGCGGGCCACATCCCCGGCAGCCTCAGCCTGCCCTACAACAACCTCTTCAACGCCGCGACCGGCGAGATGAAGCCGCTCGACGAATTGCGCGCCGCATTCCTTGGCGCCGGCGCGAAACTCGATGCGCCGATCGTGACGAGCTGCGGCTCCGGCGTCAGCGCCGCGGTACTGACGCTTGCGCTCTATCGTCTCGGCGTCGAGAACCCGGCGCTGTATGACGGCTCGTGGACGGAGTGGGGCGCGGCAAACGGCCCGCCCGTCGCGACAGGGCCGACTTGATTGTTAGCGGTGGCGCCTTGTCGTGGCCGTGGGCTGTGCCTGTTGGGTGGCCAGTAGCGCTTGCGAGAACGGATCGGTTGGCTGCTGGGCTACGGCCGCCTGCTGGGTCGCCAGCCTTGCGCGCCGCGCCGCCTGCCGCCGGCGTTCCCGCGCGCGTTCGGCCCGCTGCTTCTTCCGGATCTCGCTGCGGTCGGGTTGCTCGCCTGCCTTCGCCTCGACCGGATTCCCAGTCTTCGCAGCATCGCCTAGCGCCGCCGTTTTCGTTACAGGCAAGCTTGCGTCCGTCATCGCAGGCGGTGCAATTGGCTCGAACGGCACGGGCGCCGCTTCAACCACCGGCGGCGAAGGCGGCGCATCGAGCGCGGCAAGCGTCGTCTCGGCTGCAGGCGGCGGCTCCGGGGCAGCAGGCAGCGGTGCTGGTATTTCCGCTGCCGCGGTCTCTGGTGTCGCCGCGACCTCCGGCGTTGCTGCGGGTTCAGGCGCCGCCGTCTCGGCCGGCGCAACGTCGTCCAGCTTCAACGCGGCGAGATTCTCCGTCTCCACCTTCGGCACCGGGATTGCCTCGGGCACGGGCTCCGGCGCAGGCATGGCCATGGGTGGCATGTCAGGCGCCTTCTCGGGCGCCGCCGGTTCGATGCGGAGCATGGCCAGCGTCGCCGGCGGATCGGCCTGTTGCGCAAAGACCGGCTCGGGCATCACCCGCCGCGCCGGAACGTTGGCGACCTCCTCGTGCGCGGCGCGCAGCAGGGCCGCAGCGCCGAGGCCGAAGATCAGGATAGACATAGTCAGGATGATCGCGGCGAGCAGGAAACGGATTCCGGGGAGCATGGGCGCGGTTCCGCCTAAGCGGTTGGTGGCCTTCGGGGAACGCGGTGGACACTGGATTAGCCGCGTTCGCCGCCGCGAATCAGGCTGAATCCAGAATACAGCAATCTGCCCCCTGCCGTCGGCTGCAAAAGCAGTAGCGAAAATACCCGCCAAACCGGCTGAAAACGGCATCCAAAACCGGGTTCGATTTCGACATTTCCGGGCAGGATGCGGTCACAAAGCACCTGATCTGGGCTCGGTTTCGCGGATTTGTCTTGAATGCGCCGCTATCTTCCGCCATCAGCCATTAACGGTCCGGTGTGGCTTGGGGTCTATACAAGAGCGATGATGATCAAGGCAATTCTGACGATCGGCGCCGCTGTGGCAGCCACCGCGGCGGGGACTTCGCTTGCGCAGGCCCAGCAGAGCTATCCGGTGGCTCCCGGCTCGGTTTATTCAGCCGCCCCGGGCTATCCGCCCGGCGGGTACGTCGTCGATGAACGCCGCCAGCCCGGCTCCCCCGATTTCGACGAACTGGATGACGAAGATGCGCCGAACGCGCAGGCTTCGACGGCGTTGCCGCCGCCCGGTCCCGTGCTGTCGCCGAACGATCCGCGCTACGGCCGCCCGGTCTATTCGAATGTGCCGCCGCCGGCGCCGACGGGTCCCATCCTTTCGCCCGATGATCCGCGTTACGGCCGTCCGGCCTATTCGAACGTGCCGCCGCCTACCCCGACCGGTCCGATCCTGTCGCCGGATGATCCCCGTTATGGCCGCCCGGCCGGTCCGCCGCCAGTGATCTATGCCGACCGTCCGCCGGCCGCGGCGCCGCAGGGCGGCGACAACCGCATTCCCGGCTCCGGCATCGTCGGTTCCAGCGAAGACGGCCTGCGTCCGCCGGGCGCGATCGGAGCAGCGCCGCCCGCCGTGACCGGCGCCGTGCCGCAGCAGCCGCAGGTCGGCGCCGACGGCAGGCCAATCCAGCTCTCCGCGCTGCCGCCGGAGGAGCAGCCCGAAACGGGTCCGGCGCAGCTGCCGCCGAATCTGCGCCGTCAGGAAGTGGCCTTCGCCACCAAGGAGCCGGCCGGCACCATCGTGGTGGATACGCCCAACACCTACCTGTACTACGTGCTCGGCAACGGGCGCGCGATGCGCTACGGCGTCCGCGTCGGCCGCGAGGGTTTCACCTGGACCGGCGTGCAGAAGATCACCAGGAAGACCGAGTGGCCGGACTGGCATCCGCCGACCGAGATGATCGAGCGCCAGCCTTATCTTCCGCGCTTCATGGCTGGTGGCCCCGGCAATCCGCTCGGCGCGCGTGCGATGTATCTGGGCTCGACGGTCTACCGCATCCACGGCACCAACCAGCCCTCGACCATCGGCAAGTTCGTCTCTTCCGGCTGCATCGGCATGCTGAACGAGGACGTCTCCGACCTCTTTGAGCGCGTCAAGGTCGGCACCCGCGTGGTGGTGAAGCCCGGCGGTCCGCCGCCGGGAACGGCAACCGCCGCCGCGGCCCCGCCCTCGGCTGCCGGTCCTGCGACCGCTGCCGTCGCGCCGCCCCCGGCTAACGTCTCCGGCCCGGTGCCCGGCGCCGGACCGGCCGTGGTGGCGCCGTTGCCGCCCCCGACCACGATCCGCTGATCGAACATAAGCTGAAATCTCAAGCCCGCTCTCGTCCTCCAGAGGAAGTTGAGAGCGGGCTTTTCCATGTTGTGCATGAACTTCAACGCATGCGCCTTGAGCGTTGATGCACCTCGCCTATGCTGGGTTTGATTCGACTGGTCGGAGGCGCTCGTGAAGACACCGCAATGGCTCGTGGCGATGATCGCTGCCTTCGCATTCGCAACAGTCGGCGCAGTTCCGGCGACGGCGCAAACGCGCTCGGTCTGGATCGACGACTTCACCTGGCCGGAAGTGCGCGATGCCATCGCGGGCGGCAAGTCCACCGCGATCATTTTCGTCGGCAGCAGCGAGCAGAATGGCCCGCATATGGCGATCGGCAAGCACAATTTTATCGTGCGCTATTGCGCCGAGCAGATTGCCGCCAGGCTCGGCGATGCGCTGGTCTATCCCGTCATTCCCTTCGCCATCACCGGCGATGCGGCGGCGAAGACCGCGCATATGCGTTTTCCCGGTTCCGTGACCGTGCCGCCGGATGTCTTTTCAGGCCTCGTCCGCGCGGTCGCGCAGAGCGCGCTCGGCGCCGGTTTCAAGCTGGTGGCGCTGATGGGAGACCATGGCGGCGGGCAGGAGGAGATGGCGCGCGTAGCGCAGGCGCTCGATGCCCAATCGAAGAAGAGCGGCGCGCGCGTGCTTTATGTCGGCGATTTCTACAGCAAAACCGATGCGCAGTTCGACGAGCTGCTCGCCAAGCGCGGCATCTCGAGCAAGCAATTGCACGCGGGGATTCCCGATACGTCGGCGATCATGTTCCTTGGCGCCGACGCGTGGATACGCAAAGACCAGATCGCGGCCGCCAACGAGGCGAGCGGCGTTCAGGGCTCGCCCGCGCTTGCCACGGCAGAACTCGGAAAACTCTATCTCGACATGAAGGTCGACAACGCCGTGAACCAGATCAAGGCGTTCCGCGCTGGCAGATAGCGGTCGGCCTCAGGTGAGCCGGCGCGGCGTGTCGCCCTTGAAACCCGCCGCGTTGTTGCGGTGTGGCCGCGGGCGCCAACGAATTGCGATGGTGAAGCAGTGCCGCTGATTTGCCCGACGAGGCAGGGCAAGAACGTCGGCATTTTGAGGAGTTGATGTACGATTCGTTTTATGACGAATCACACATTCAAGACTGGCGAGAGCCGGGAGCAACCCTGTCTGCTACCTGCGCGGATTGAAGATTATGTCGGGCCGAACAATCCGGTGCGGGCAATTGAGAGCTTTGTTGGTGCTCTGGACCTTGCCAGGCTAGGCTTCCTGCATGCGGATCGTGGCGCGAAGGAAGAGGGACAGCCGCCCTACGATCCGGCGGACCTGCTGAAGCTCTACCTGTACGGCTACATCAATCAGGTCAGATCGTCGCGCCGGTTGGAGCGGGAAGCGTGCCGCAATCTGGAGCTGATCTGGCTGTTGAGGAACCTGCGGCCGGGTTATCGAACGATTGCCAACTTCCGCAAGGAGAACTGGGAGGCGCTGAAGGCAGCAAACCGCAACTTCGTGCTGCTGATGCGGCAGCTTGGCCTGGTTGGCGGAGCCGTGGTTGCGATCGACGGCTCGTTCTTCCACGGCGACGCCAGCAAGGCTTCCATCTTCACGCGCAAGAGGCTTGCCGAACAGATCGTAAAGCTCGACCGGGAGATCGAGGCTTACCGGAAGTCCCTTGAGGACAATGACGCGGCGGAAGCCAGCAGGCCCAGCAAGAAGCGAACGAGCGGCCCTCGCGATGGCGGACATGGCGGGGATATCGGCGCGAAGGTCGCGGAGCTGATGGCCAAGCGCTCGCGCGCTCAAGCCGATCTTGCTCGACTGGAAGAAAGCGGCGAGACGCAGCTATCCAAGACTGATCCTGACGCCCGGCTTCTGGTCAAGAGCGGCCAGGGGATTGGGGGCTATAATGTGCAGGCTGCCGTCGACGACAAGCACAATCTCATTGTGGCGAGCGAGGTGGTGAACGACAGCAACGATGTCGGTCAACTCCATGCCATGGCAAAGGCGGCGAAAGATGCGCTGGGGGCCGACGCCCTGGAGGCGCTGGCCGATGAGGGGTACTACAGCAGCACCGAGCTGAAGGCATGTGAGGATGATGGCATCACCGCCTATGTGCCGGTGCCGGAAGGCAATGAGCGGCGGCTCGAGAAGCAGGGCCGCTTCAGCCTCAAGGACTTCAACTATGACAGCGCAGCCGATGCGTATCACTGTCCGGCCGGCAAACTACTGCGCCCGATGAAGGGACGGAGGAACGGGCGCTGGCAAAACACCAGTGGCCGAATCGAGCTCCGCTATGCGAGCCGCACGGCGATCTGTGGGACATGCCGGCTGAAAGCACGTTGTCTCTCCCGGACGGCAACTTACCGCACCGTTGCTCGGTGGGAGCACGAAGATGTCCTGGAACGTCATCGCGCAAGGATGCAGGGTGCAGACAAGCTGATGCGCCGGCGTTCGGCGATTGTTGAGCATCCGTTTGGCACCATCAAATGCCGCGCCGGCTATCGGCACTTCCTCGTACGCGGCTTCAACAAGGTTCGCGGCGAATGGAGCTTGATGGCCCTCTGCTACAATTTCACTCGTGTCCTCAACATCCTTGGCTTTGAACACTTCCTCGCGCGTCTCCCCGAGTTCCTCTTATCGTCACAACGCTCACTCACAGCCGTTCTGAACTCCTTCCAGATCGTTCGACGGCCATTCTGGGTTGAGATCGCGCCATGGCCCCTAATCCGCCGGCCCAAACTGCTCCTACTCGGCTAAAGCACGAGTTCTTGCCCTGCCTCGACGTGTCAAGTATCGCTCCGATTCTCCGTGCCGGCGGCGGCCTGCTACTTTGCATGGGGTTGTTTTCGATATTTTTGAGTGAGATGGCCGTCGCCTGCTCACGCCAGCCGCCGCGGCGGCTCGGCGCCCTTGCTGAAGGCATCGATGCATTCGACCATCTGGCTGTAGTGAATGCCGAGGCTCTCCCGCGTCGCGTAGCCGAGGTGCGGCGTGAGCACGAGATTGTCGAGCTTGCGGAACGGATGATCCACCGGCAGCGGCTCGACCGAAAACACGTCGATGCCGGCGCCGGCGATCTTCTTCTGCTTCAGCACCTCAAGCAGCGCGTCCTCGTCGACAATGGGCCCGCGCGCGGTGTTGACGAGATAAGCGGTCGGCTTCATGCGCGCGAGGTCGGCGGCGCCGACCAGGCCGCGCGAGCGCTGGCTCAGCACCACATGGATGGTGACGATGTCGGCGGTCGAAAACAGATCTTCCCTGCTTGCGTAGGCGACGCCGGCTTCCTTGCACTTTTCAGGCGTCAGGTTCGGGCTCCAGGCGATCACATTCATGCCGAACGCCTTTGCAAGGCCAGCTACCTTGCTGCCAAGCTTGCCGAGGCCGACGATGCCTAGCGTCTTGCCTTCGATCTCGGTGCCTGCAAAGACCTGCCAAGGTGCCCCCGCATGCATGCGCGCATTCTCGCGGCCGATGCCGCGGGTCAATTCCAGGATCAGGCCCATCGTCAGCGGCGCGGTGGGATCGCGGGTATATTGCGTGCCGCAGTAGACGACGTCGCGTTCTTTGGCCGCCTCCATATCGATCGCGGCATTGCGCATGCCGGAGGTGATCAAGAGCTTCAGCTTCGGCAGCGCATCGATCAATAAGCGCGGAAATGCCGTGCGCTCGCGCATGGCGCAGATGATCTCGAAATCCTTCAGGGCCCTGGCAGCGTCCGTCTCGGTCGCAAACGGCTCCTTGAACACGGTGATGTCGACGCGATCGCCGATTTTGGACCAGTCCGCCACTGACAGGGCGAGGTCGAAATAGTCGTCCGGGATTGCACAGCGCAGCCGCGTCATGGGAGGGTCCGATTCTGCCAAGGACGACGGCGAGAAGGCGCCATCGGATGAGGCTGCCATGGTCGCGCGCAATCGGGCCGCGCGCAAGCGCACAGGCCGCATGAACGGCTCAACAATCGGAGATGGGCCCGGGCTTCCTTACTGGCTCAGGTCACGCATGTGCTTGGCGCGCCAAGCCGGGCCGGGGCCGCGCATGTAGTGCAGTTCCGGACGGTAGGGGTGGAACGCCCTGGCGAAGAAGTCGCGCCAGAAGGCATAGAATTCGGTGAGCGGCGTTGCCGGCCCGATGTGACCGGTCGCGGGGGCGGAAGGGGTG
>DASWVJ010000239.1:0-20085 GCA_036406295.1 Bradyrhizobium sp. | reverse complement strand
CCGTTGGCGACCAGCGCGACCAGCCGGGTCTCGATGCCAACCTTCACTTTCGCAAGGCCGGTCTTGCCGCTTGCGGCCTGCACTGTCTGGGCCAGCGTTCTCAGCGGCACGTTATGGCCGCCGACATAGCCTTCCGAGACGACCGCGCGCAGGAAGGGGCAGGGATTGTCGGGCGAGACGGCGATCGGCTGGCCAGGCGTGCTTGAATTCGGCCCGGTGGGGTCTTGCATGGTCGAGATCCCCAACGGCTGACGATCAAAAAACGATTCGTTGGCGCGAATGCAGTGCGGCGCGGCAATGCCGCGAGCAAAATGCTACCTCAGGGTGAAGCGGATACTGGCTGAATCGACGGCGCTGTCAACCAAGGGCGCGGTGCCGCCTGTGCACCATCGCCAGCGTCCGTCCGGGTGTCAGGAATTTGCCGACCGCTTGGCGCCGGTGTCGATCAGCGTCAATTTGGTCGAGGGTACGCCCGCCTTTAAAAGCCCTTCGCGATAGTGGGCGACATCGGCGAGTTCCTTCCAGTGAAAGTTTCGCAGGTGCTTTTCGACGGTGATGCCCGGATAGCTTTCGAGCAGGACTTGCGTCGCCCTCGGCGTCTCCTCGCTCCGGCCTAGCTGCGCCAGGGTCGCGGCGCGCACCGCAAGCACCTGAAGGTGATTGGGGTTGAGATACAGCGCCTCGCGCGCCCAGGACAGCGAGGCGTCGTACTGTCCCAGCAGATAGTGGCTGAACGCGAGCAAGGCCGCCCATTGATACCGCGGGTCGGTGTTGCCGCGCTGCACGGCAGTCGAGAACAGCTCGATTGCCTGGCGATGCTCGCCAACGATGAGATAGCTCATGCCGAGAACGCCGCGGGCGCCCATGTCGTAAGGATTCAGCTCGACGCCCTTCATCGCGGCTTCCCGCGCCTCGTCGTAGTGGCCGCTCATGCCATGGATGTAGGACAGGATCTGGTAGGCGAAGGCCGAGCGGGGATCGAGCCGCACCGCGCTCTCCGCCAGCTCCATCGCTTCCGCCCACAGTTCGTGCGTGCTCCTGATCCAGCCGTACTGGATGCCTTGCACCGAAATGGTGGCGAGATAGGCACGCGCGATCGCAAGCGACGGATCGAGTGTGATCGCCTCCCGGAAAAAGGCGATCGAGGCCTCGAAGTCGGGCTTGGTCTGCTTGTAGTAGTGCGACAGTCCGCGCAGGAAGCGATCCCAGGCCGTAAGGTCGGTCGATGACGAGCGGGCCGGCGCCGATGCCTCCGCACGAAAGATCTCGGGCGCCAGCGCGGCGGAAAGACTCATGGTGAGCTCGTCCTGCAGCGCGAACAGGTCGCCCATGTCGCGGTCATAGCGGCCCGCCCACAATTGCGCGCCGTTCTCGGGCGCGATCAGTTCGGCCGTGACGCGCAACTTGTTTCCCGAGCGCCGCACCGAGCCCTGGATCAGATAGGTCGCGTCGATCTCCCGCGCGATCAGGCGCGCGCTCAGGTTCTGCCCCTTGAAGGCGAAGGTCGCGCTTCGGCTCAACACCCGGTAGAACGACTGCAACGACAGCGCATGGATCAGGTCTTCAGTGAGCCCGTCGGCGAAATATTCGTCGGTGCCGTCGGCGAGGTTGACGAAAGGCAGCACGCCGACGATCGCGGTCCGGTATTGGGCCGGCAGATGGGTTGCGGCCTTGGACTCGCAGATCAGTTGTTCGGTCACGCCGGGCTCCCAGGTCCAGACACTGACCAGCTGGCCGATATTCTTCAGCTGGTGGGTGCCTGCGCTGACCAGGGCCGTGGACAAGTGCCTGCCGGCTTCCAGGTAGGCCTTGGCCGACACAGCGAGGCCGCCGGGAGCGGCGACCGATTCCAGGCGGACGGCGATATTGACGTCCTCCCCGAACACCTCGTCCTCGTCGGCGATCACGTCGCCCATGTGAACGCCCATGCGGAAGCGCATGGCCCGGTCGGCTGGGAGCTGGCCATTGCGTTCAGCCATCAGCCGTTGCATTTCGATCGCGGCCTCGATTGCGCTGACCACGCTGGGGAATTCGAGCAGGAAGCCATCCCCGGTGTTTTTGACCATCCGGCCGCCATGGTTGAGGATGACGGGGTAGATTGCGCTGCGATGGGCCTTGAAGGCGGCATGCGTCCCCGCCTCGTCGGCCCCCATCATGCGTGAGTAGCCGGCGACGTCGGCGCAGACGATGGCAGCCAAGCGTCTTTGCATTATTCCCCAAACTCCAGAACCACCGGAATCATCCTGCCCTGCTCTCCGCCTGCTAAATCCCTTACAGACAGGTTGTCTCGGACGGAAGCCTGATCCCGCGTCCGCATGCAAACCTTATGTAACGCCCTCGGAATTGATTTAAGTCACACAGCCGTCATGGAACCCGGACATGGCGGATCGGAGGTGATAATGGGCAGGTGATCATGCTCGGCATTCACGAACTCTGGCTTTTCGTCCTTTCCGGCCTCTTGCTCAATATAACGCCGGGGCCGGACACCGCCTATATCATCGGCCGTAGCATCCAGTTCGGATGGCGCGGCGGGGCGGCGGCAGCGATCGGCATCAGCTGCGGTTGCATCGTGCATGTCCTGGGCGCTGCGATCGGGCTGTCGGCCTTGCTGATGGCGTCCTCGACGGCGTTTGCGCTTCTGAAGCTCGCCGGCGCGGCCTACCTGCTCGTTACGGGGGTGCAGATGCTGCTCTCGCCCTCGCGCCCGCTGACGAAGGTTGCCGTTGAGGGCGGGGAGACCGCGCTCGCTGCCGTGTTCTGGCAGGGCGCCCTCACCAACGTGCTCAATCCCAAGGTTGCGCTGTTCTTCCTCGCCTTCCTGCCGCAATTCGTCGACAGCGTCTCGGCGCACAAGACGCTGGCCTTTCTGCTCCTTGGAGCAATCTTCATCTTCAACGGCACGCTGTGGTGCCTTGGCATTGCGGCCTTCGCCGCGAGGGCGGCCACGCGCATCCGCCAGTCGGAGGGCGCGATCGCGTGGATCAACCGGGCGCTTGGCGGGCTGTTTATCTATCTCGGCATCCGCGTGGCGATGCTGGAGACGAGATAGCGCGCGCAACTAGCCGTGAATCTTGAGCAGCGCATTGCCGCCTATATAGAGCCCAAGAAAGATCAGCGCGATCAGGAACCAGCGGCGAAATGCCTCCGGATGCATTCGCGAGCGCACGGCCTGGCCGATGAACATGCCGGCAAAGGATGCCGCCATTGCAATTGCGCCGGGCAGCGCGGTTGCCGCCGTCAATAGCCCCGATGCGGTGACGTTGACGGCGAGCGCCACCGTGGCGACGGTGAAGAACACGCCAAGTGCCTGCACCAGTTCGTCCTTCTCCATGCCGATCGCCTGCATGTAGGGCATGGAAGGGAATACCTGTACGCCGGTCGCCGCCGACACGACGCCGGTGATCAGGCCGACAATGCCGCCGATCCGTTTCTCGTTGCGCGCAGCGACGGTGAACTGCACCTTGGTCAGGCCCATGATGGCATAGATCACCAGCAGCACGCCGAGGGTCACGGTGCCATAGGGCGCATAGGGCCCGGTCAGGAGCCCGGCGTTGAGCCAGATACCGATCGCGGTGCCGATCATCAGTGGCCACAGCCGGCGCATGATGTCGCGCAAATAGGGCCCGCCAAAGGTCTGCCAGATATTGGTAACGATCGCAGGCACGATGACGATGGCGATCGCCTGTCCGGGCGCCATGGTCACCGCGAGCAGGCCCATCGACACCGTCGGCAATCCGAGCCCGATCACGCCCTTGACGAATCCGGCGAGCAGGAAGGCGGCGCCAATTAGAATGAGAAGCGAGTCTTGCATGGCCGGACATTGACCGATCGCCGCAACTGGCACAATCTGGACCTTACGGAGAATGCCTTCGGCAACGCCGAAGGCTGTGCCTCATCCCAAGGCGGCCGAAGGCCGCGTCTCGAAGGATGGGCCGCAGGTATCAGCGGGGGGGCCTTGTGGTTCTCCCGGCGGTGCGCAGCATCGTCTGCAGATGCGCCAAGCAGCGCTCCTCACCATGAGGGTCGTCGAGGAGTTTGCCCATGCGTTTCGATCTGGTCGATCTCCAGTTGTTCATCGCGGTGGCCGAGACCCGCAGCATCACCGCGGGCGCTGGCCGCGTGCATCTGGCGCTGGCCTCGGCCAGCGAGCGGATCAAGGGGCTGGAGGAGGCGCTCGGCGTCGCGCTGCTCAAGCGCGGCCGGCGTGGCGTGGAGCTGACCTCGGCCGGCGAGAGTCTGCTCGATCACGCCCGCATCGTCCTGCACAATGTCGATGCGTTGCGCGGCGATCTCGCCGCCTTCGCCAGTGGTGCACGCGCGAGCGTCCATCTGCTCGCCAACACCTCCGGCATCTCCGAATATCTGCCGAAGACGCTCGCCGCATTTCTCGCCGAGCATCCGCGCATTTCCATCGATGTAGAGGAGCGCGAGAGCGGCGAGATCGCGCGCGCCATTGCCTCCGGCGTCGCCGATCTCGGCCTTGCCGCCGAGCATGCGCTGCCCGACGGCATCGAGCGCATCCCCTTCAGCGAGGATCGCCTCGTGCTGGTCGTGCCGCGCCATGACGAGCTGGCCGGCCGGCGGCAGCTCGATTTCCGCGAGGTGGTGAGCCGCGATTTCGTCGGCCTCATCACCTCGAGCGCGCTGCATGCCCATGTCACCGGTCATGCCGCAAGGCTCGGGGCACGGCTGCGCTTCCGCGCGCGCATGAATAATTTCGACGCTATCGGCCAGATGGTGGCGGGCGGCATCGGCGTTGCCGTGATGCCGGAAGTTGCCGCGCGGCGCTGCGCCCGCTCGACGAAGATCGCCGTGGTCCGGATCAGGGATACCTGGGCCGACCGGCGACTTGCCATCTGCGCTCGCAGCTTCAAGGCGCTCGCCAGGCCCGCGCAGCAGCTGGTGGAGCATTTGCGGAAAGCGGCGCGGTAGCGCGGTCTGCAAGGGGAAAAGGAAGAAAGCAGCGCGTCTCCGTCACGCTGTTCACTTCGACGTCTGCACGCCGGCGTCCTTGATTACCTTGGCCCATTTGGCCGTTTCGGCGGCGATGTAGTCGCGGAATTGCTCCGGCGAATTGCCGACCGTGGTCAGACCCTGCTCGGCAAGCTTCTCCTTCACAGCGGGATCGGCGAGCGCCGCGACCGTGATCCTGTTCAGCGCCGCGATGATCGTCGGCGGCGTGGCCGAAGGCGCAATCATGCCGTACCAGTTTTCGATGCGCAGCTCTGGCATGCCGAGTTCGACGGTGGTCGGCACGTCGGGCGCGGTCGGCGCGCGCGCCGTGGTGCCGAGCGCGATCGGCTTCAGCGTGCCGCTCCTGATATGCGGCAGGATCGCGGGCAGGTCGAGGAATGTCATCTGTACCTGCTGGCCGAGCAGATCGTTGATGGCGGGAGCAGCGCCGCGATAGGGCACATGCACGACGTCGATTTTCGCCGTGAGCTTGAGCAATTCACCGGCCAGATGCGGCAGGCTACCGGGGCCGGTGGAGGCGAAATTCAGCTTGCCGGGCTGCGCCCTGGCCAAGGCCACCAGCTCGCTCATGTTCTTCGCCGGCACGTTGCTTGCGACCACGAGCATTTCCGGCACGGTGACCACCAGGGTGACCGGCGCGAGATCCCTCGATGTCTCGTAGGGCACCTTCTCCATGCTCTGGTTGATCGCCAGCGCCCCGGCGTTGACGATGCCGATGGTGTAGCCGTCGGGCGCAGCTTTCGCGATCGCATCGGTGCCAAGCGTGCCGCCCTGGCCGCCGCGATTGTCGACCACCACCGGCTGCCTGGTCAGCTCCGACATGCGCTGGCCGACGATGCGGGCGATGATGTCGTTGGGGCCGCCGGCCGGGAAGGGCACGATCAGCTTGATCGGTTTTGTCGGGAAGTCCTGCGCGGCAGCCAGCGCCGGCAGCAGAGAGAGCGTCAGTCCCGTCAGCAGCCTGCCAATGATCCTCACGGAAGCTCCGCTGACGGTTCGCGCTCAACTGTTGAGCATCTTCATGGCCGCTTCATGCACCCGCGGGTCGCCGGCCGCGACAATGCGGCCGCCGCTCTGTGCCGGCTTGCCGTCCCAGGTGGTGACGACGCCGCCGGCCCCGGTGATGATCGGGATCAGCGCGGCAATATCGTAGGGTTTCAGCTCGGTCTCGACCACGAGATCGAGATGACCCGCTGCCAGCATGCAGTAGGAGTAACAGTCGCCGCCATAGCGCGTCAGCTTCACCGCGTTCTCAACCTTGGCGAACTGCGCACGGTCGGCGGCATTCATCAGAAGGGGACTGGTGGTGTAGGCGGTGGCTTCCTTCAGCGAGGCGCAGCGCCGCACCGTCAATCTTCTCTCGCCGGATGGCCCCCTATAGTGGGCCGAACCGTTGTCACCGGAAAAGCGCTCGCCGATATAGGGTTGGTGCATCATTCCGTACACCGGCGTGCCCTTGTGCAGCAGGGCGATCAGCGTACCCCAGATCGGAAATCCCGCGATGAAGGATTTGGTACCGTCGATGGGGTCGAGCACCCAGACATATTCGGCGTCCTCGCGTTCATTGCCGAATTCCTCGCCGACGATGCCATGCTGGGGAAAGTTCGCCTTGATCAGCCGCCGCATCACCGCTTCCGCAGCGCGATCGGCCTCGGTGACGGGGTCGAAGTCCTGGGCGACGCTCTTGTTGTCGATCGAAAGCGAGGTGCGGAAGAACGGCAAGATGGTCTCGCCGGAGGAGGTCGCAAGGCGGCCGATAAAGGCTTTGAAATCGATGACCATCACGGCAGTCCCTGGGCAGGCGGTAGGGCAGGAGGTATCCTGCCATTCCCCTAGCTTAAACCGCTCGCTCGCGCACGGGTCGCGAGTCGTTATTCCCAGCACGAATGCGCGTTTCTCTTTCGAATCACCTTCGCTTGGCGAGCATTTCCAGCGAGCCGCGTCCATCACGAAGTTGAGATTTGTGGCGATGGTGATTATTTAGCAACGCTCGTGGAAATCGAATCTTCGTCGTAATATATTGAAATATAACAGATATTTTTGATCTAACCAATCTGTTGCATAAGCGCCAGCCTGGCGGGGATTGCACAGGAAATTAAACGAAGCCTCTTGCTTTTTGTGCAGCGCGGTCGCATATTGTTGCGGTGCGGTAGCGCCTTGCGCTATCGCTGCCCTCCTTGGGCGTTTCCTCCCTAGACTTGGGCCGCTTGTTCATTCAAGCGGCCCTTTTTTCTTGTCGTATGTCTAGGTGGAAGGCAAAGCCGGGAACGCTTCGCAGGACATTGATTACTTCAACTGCGAATTGATCAACGAGAACTTGTCGTTGAGGCTCGTGCCAAGGCCGTTCACCATGGCAATAATTGCAAGCGCGATACCGGCGGCAATCAGGCCGTATTCGATCGCAGTTGCTCCCGACTCGTCGGACATGAAATTCGAGAAGACCTTTTTCAAGTTGACCTCCAAGGGTGCTAGCTTTGCGTGCGCGGCTCCAGGCTACGCGCGGGAAAAGTGCATCCCAGGTTTGAAGAGGTTATAAAGCGGAAACCTAAAATGCTCCGTAGTTTCCCGGATAAGCGGCCGGTAGGCGGCAAACTGCGCCAGAGCGTTAACGGTGCTCTGTTCCTGTTCTGAAAGATTATCTGAAGCTTTGACGACAATTTGCGCGCAATGGGCGCGCCAGTTTCGTCCAAAGTATCGGCGGACTATTCCGCTGCGGCCTGGAACGGGCCGAGATCCCCAAGCGGCATTTCCGCCAGGCGGTCGGCAATGACAGCGAAATCGGCCAACACCTGCGCAAAGCGCGGGCCGCGCTCGCGGCGGCGCTCGTCCATGTAGACAGCGCGGTTGAGCTCGATCTGCACCGTGTGCAGTCCGCTTGCGGGATTGCCGTAATGCTCGGTGATGAAGCCGCCGGCATAGGGCTTGTTGCGGCCGATCGAATAGCCGAGCCCGGCGAGCGTATCCTCGACCAGTTCCGGCAGCAGCGGCGCGCAGCTCGTGCCGTAGCGGTCGCCGATCACGACGTCCGGCCGCCGCGGCTCGTCGCGCGACACCCCAACGGACGGCATGGAATGGCAGTCCACCAGAATGACCGTGCCGAAGGTCTGGTGCGCCTTGTTGATCAGCCGCCGCAGCGCGCGGTGGTAGGGCTTGTACAGCGCCTCGATGCGGCCGAGCGCGTCGTCGACCGAGAGCCGCTCGCGATAGATCTCCTGGCCGTCGCCGACCACGCGCGGGATGGTGCCGAGCCCGCCGGCCACCCGCATCGAGCGCGTATTGGCAAAGCTGGGTAGCCGTCCGGTAAACATCCGCGGATCGAGCTCATACGGCTCGCGGTTCACATCGACATAGGAGCGCGGGAAATTCACCGTTACCACCGGAAAGCCGCGTTCGCTCAAGTGGCTGATCAATTCGTCCATGAACGAATCCTCGGAGCGGCGCAGCGCGGGCAGGTCGATCCGCGAGGCGTTAAGGAATTCTTCCGGATAGACCGAGCCCGAATGGGGGGAATTGAAGATGACCGGCGCCCGCCAGCTCGCAGGCTCCACGATCTCGAACGGTGGCGACAGCTCGCCATCAAACTGGGTCATTCGCCGGCGCCGTCCCTTGTCGTCAGCGATTCTTCGCTTCAGGCCTGCTTCTGCCAAAAAATCGCGTATTTTATGAGACGATATTGTCCGAAATCGTGGGTCATCTGCCAAGTGAAAAAAGCCCGTTTACCTTGGAACACTTCTTTGAGCCGTCATTAAATCCGTCTCGATTGCCTTCCGTCCCGCTCCTGATGCAGTAAGATTGCCACCTGCCGGTCCGCTTCGGCCGACCGGTCTTTCACCCGAAATTTACCGTCTGCAGGGCTTAGTGAGTGGAGTAATCCAGTGACCCGGAATCGACGACCGAAACCCATGCACAAGATTCTCCTCGCCGAAGACGACAACGACATGCGCCGCTTCCTGGTTAAGGCGCTGGAAAATGCCGGTTTCGAGGTCTCGCCCCACGACAACGGCATGTCGGCCTATCAGCGGCTGCGCGAAGAGCCGTTCGAGATGCTCCTGACCGATATCGTGATGCCGGAGATGGACGGCATCGAGCTCGCCCGCCGCGCCGCTGAGCTCGACCCCGACATCAAGATCATGTTCATCACCGGCTTTGCCGCCGTCGCCCTGAACTCGGATTCGGAAGCGCCCAAGAACGCCAAGGTTCTGGCCAAACCGGTCCATCTTCGCGAATTGGTCAGCGAAGTGAATAAGATGCTGGCGGCCTGATTCGGGCGCATTTTCGCGTCCGAGCGTCCTTGCAGCGTCGGTCCGCAGCCGCTATACGGACCCCGACCCAACCACTTTTTTTCGGGCACGTAGCTCAGCGGGAGAGCACTACCTTGACATGGTAGGGGTCACAGGTTCGATCCCTGTCGTGCCCACCACGCTTCACCTTGCGGGCTGAGCGTGGCGCAGCCACGCGGAGGCTGCGGGCCAGAGCGCGTCCGGCGTAGCTCGATGAATGAGAGCGAAGCCGGACTGGTAGCCGAAGCCCTCTTGGCGAAGGCGGACCGGAACCGCGCCACCACCTCCAACCAAGCCATGCTTCGCCGCAATTTGTGGCCTATGGCCTCAGCGGTATCAAGCTGGGGGACGCCATCACAGACGTCGCGACCAGTCCCCCTCCAGCGAGGTTGCTCTATGTCTCCCCGGTTCCAGCAGGCGCCGGTTCGTGCGGCGCCCGCAAGGCGATATAAATCGCCGGGATGACGAGCACGGTGAGCAGCGTCGACGAAGCAAGGCCGAACAGCAGCGAAATCGCCAGTCCCTGGAAGATGGGATCGAGCAGGATGGTCGCAGCGCCGATCATGGCCGCCAGCGCAGTGAGCAGGATCGGCTTGAAGCGGACAGCGCCGGCCTCAAGAACCACCTCGCGCAGCGACTTCCCTTCGGCCCCGCTGTGGCGAATAAAATCAACCAGCAGGATCGAGTTGCGCACGATGATGCCAGCGAGCGCGATGAACCCGATCATCGAGGTGGCTGTGAACGGCGCTCCCAAGAGCCAGTGACCGATCAGGATTCCGATCAAAGTCAGCGGAATGGGCGTCAGGATGACGAGGGGCAGGCGGAAGCTGCCGAACTGGGCCACCACAAGCACATAAATGCCGAGGATCGCAGCGCCGAAGGCTGCGCCCATGTCGCGGAACGTTACATAGGTGATTTCCCACTCGCCGTCCCACAACAGCGTCGGCCGGGATTCGTCCGTTGGTTGCCCGTGCAGTCCGATCGCAGGCTTCGGCAGCTTGCCCCAGTCATGCGCATCGATGCGGTTGGCGACTTCGATCATACCGTACAGGGGAGCCTCGAAGCGGCCGGCAAGCTCCGCCATCACCATGTCGGCGAACCTGCCGTCGCGACGGAAGATCGTTGGCGTGCCGTCTTCCATCGTGGCCTTCACGACCTGGCCCAATTCGACGACTGTCTTGCTTCCGGGCAGCGTGTTGGCGGGCACTGGCGTCGAAGCTAGCGCCTCGTCCCAGACGAGGCCTCGCTTCGGCAATCGCACGGTGATTTCGATCGGATTACGGTCCTCACCACGGTGCGAGTAACCGATCGGAATGCCGCCGAACAGCGCCTGGATCGTGTCGTAGACGTCACGCTGCTCGACACCGAAGAATTCGAGCCGGTCCTGGTCGATCGACAGTCGCAGCCGTGGCCGCTTCTCGCCAATGGAATCGTCAGTGTCGACGATAAACGGCACTTCGGCAAAGATCTTTTTCAGCTCGGCCGTGACGGCGCGGCGCGTCGCGGCGTCGGGGCCGTAGATTTCCGCAAGCAGCGTCGCCAGCACCGGCGGCCCGGGCGGCACCTCGACGACCTTGAGGCTGGTACCGGCCGGCACGCCGAGCGCTTTCAGCCGCTGGCGAAGGTCGAGCGCAATGTCATGGCTCGCCCGCTTGCGTTCGCCGCGCGCAGCAAGGTTCACCTGCAGTTCGCCCAATTCGGGTCTCTCGCGCAGATAATAGTGCCGGACCAGACCGTTGAAATTGAACGGCGCAGGCGTGCCGGCATAGGCTTGCAGGGAGGTGACCTCCGGCAATTGCCGTGCGATTTCCGCGGCCTCGAACAGGGTGCGTTCGGTGGCCTCCAGGCTTGCGCCCTCCGGCAGATCGACCACAACGGCGATTTCGGACTTGTTGTCGAACGGCAGCAGCTTGACCGTCACCGACTTGGTCGCAAACAGGGTCATTGACAGCAGCGTTGCCATGCCGACGCCGAGCAGAAATATCCAGGCTGCCCGCTTGCTGCTGACGACGTGGTTTGCGACGCGCCGGTAGAGCCGGCCGAGCATGCCTTCCTCGTGGCCATGCGCCGCGTGCGAGGCAGCCGGCGTACCCTTCGGCGCCAGCCGCAGCATCAGCCACGGCGCCACGACGACTGCGACGAAGAACGAGAACAGCATCGCCGCTGAGGCGTTTGCCGGGATCGGGGCCATATAGGGGCCCATCAAACCCGATACGAACAACATCGGCAGCAGTGCCGCGACCACGGTGAGCGTCGCGACGATGGTGGGATTGCCCACCTCCGCGACGGCCTCGATGGTGGCCTGCAGTCGCGGCCTGCCGTCGCCCATCGCCCAGTGTCGCGCGATGTTTTCGACCACGACGATGGCGTCATCAACGAGAATGCCGATCGAGAAAATCAACGCGAACAGGCTGACGCGGTTGATGGTGTAACCCATCAGATTGGCCGCAAACATCGTCAGCAGGATGGTCGTCGGAATCACGACGAAGGTCACAACCGCCTCGCGCCAGCCGATCGCAATCGCGATCAGCACGACGATCGAGACTGTCGCCAGACCAAGATGGAACAGCAGTTCATTGGCCTTCTCATTGGCGGTCTCGCCGTAGTCGCGGGTGACGGTGACCTGGATGTCCTCGGGGATGAGGCGCGATTTCAGCCCTTCGAGACGGTGCGCGATATCGGCCGAGACCACGACGGCGTTGGCGCCGGCGCGCTTGGCCAGGGCAAGGCTCACCGCGGGCACCCGCGTCCATTGTCCTTGTTCATCGCGTGCCTCGTTCCAGACCCGATGCTCGGTCGCGCTCGGTCCGATCACGACCGAGGCGACATCCTTGACATAGACCGGCCGGCCGTCCCGGGTGGAAATCAGCAGCAGTCCGATATCGGGAACGCCAGCAAGCGTCTGGCCGGCCGCGACGTTGCGTACGGTACCGGCGTCGCGGACCTGGCCGGCCAGGAACGAGCGGTTCGCTTCCTTCACCTTGGCCACCAGTTGCTGGAGCGTGATCCCGAACAACGACAGCTTCTCCGGATCCGGCTCGACCCTGATCTGCTGGGCACTGCCGCCGGAAATGTAGGTCAGCCCGATGCTGTCGACCTTCATCAGCTCTGAGCGCAGCTTGTCGGCAAGCTCGAACAGATCCTTGTCCGTCCAGCGCTCGGCCGCTTCCGGCTTCGGCGACAGGGTCAATACGGTCACCGCAACGTCGTTGATGCCCCGGCCGACGATGAGGGGCTCGGGAATGCCAACGGGGATGCGATCGAGATTGGCGCGGATCTTCTCGTGAACGCGCAGGATCGCGTCCTCGGATTTGGTGCCGACCAGGAAGCGTGCGGTGACCATGACCCGGTCGTCTTCGCTCTGGCTGTACACGTGCTCGACGCCGTCGATCCCCTTGACGATGGATTCGAGCGGCTTGGTGACCAGCTCGACCGCGTCGGGGCCGCGTAGCCCGTCGGCATTGACCCGAATATCGACCATCGGCACGCTGATCTGCGGCTCCTCCTCGCGCGGGATCACGATGACGGCGATGAGGCCGACAGCCAACGCCGCAAGCAGGAACAGCGGCGTCAGCGGCGAGGCGATCGTTGCCCTGGTGAGCCTTCCGGAAAGTCCGAGGTTCATGGTTGCACCAGCTGGTCGCCGGCGCGAATGCCCGACAGGATCTCAAGCCCATCCGGAAGCGAAGGACTTGGCAGTTCGCGGCCGCGCTGCACCGGAACGTCGATCGGCCGGCCGGCCTGCACGAGTTGGACGTAATCAATTCCAAAGCGGGTTTTCACATAACGCGCGGGAATCACGAAGGCCGGCCGCGAGCCGCCGGAAATCCACACCCGCAGCCGGTCGCCGACGAAATATTCTCCAAGACCCTCCACAGTCGCATCCGCGATGACGCGGCCTTCCTCGATCTGCGGATAAACGAGATCGATGACGCCAAACCTGGAAGTGCCTTCGCCAAGCTCCGCGCCATCGATTCGAATCCTGTCGCCGGTCTTCAGAAACCGGGCGTGTCGCTCAGGTACTCGAAGGCGCAATTTGAAATTCTGCTGTGCAACGGTAACGATGGGGTCGCCCGGCAAGACGACGGAACCGACGGTCACCAGTTTCTTCAATACGCGCCCGTCGGACGGCGCGAGCACCTGGCCTTCACTGAGCTGCTGATTGACGACAGCACGCTCGGCAGTCCGCGCGCGCAGGCCATTTTCCGCCACGTTGAGCGCCGTGCGGGCCTCGTCGAGCTTGATGCGTGGCAGCGTGCCGCGCTCGACTAGGCCCTCGATGCGCGTGAAATCGATCTGCGCCTGGTTGGCTTGCGCCTGCAATGCCTCGATCTGCGCATCCAACGACTTCATCTGCAGGACCAGCTTCTCGTCACCGATCGACGCGATCGACTGACCGCGACTTACGGGGTCGCCCTCCCGGACATTGAGCTGGGCGACGGTGCCGCCGATGCGCCCGCGCGCGGGCACCACGCTGATACTTTCGACGGTGGCGAACACGGCCTTTTCGTCGGCAACCGTTTGCTTCGCCACCGTCAGCGTTTCGGCGCCGGCGAAGCCTGCGGGCAGGCCGGCGATCGCCAGGGCCGCAAGCAATTTCAACGATGCGGAACGTGCAGTCATGAAGAATCCCTCCACCGCGCTGCGGTGCGTTCTGTTCATTTCATCGGCATTGCCGTGGCGGTCGTTGATCATGCTCAACGCCGCCACAAGAAGGCGCGAGCAGCCCTCATCGCGTCCTTGCGGACTTTGGTGCGCAAAACACCTGATAGAGAGTCCTCAGTATTTCGCGCGCTGGCTCGCTGGCGATCGAATAGTAGATCGTCTGAGCATCGCGCCGCGCCGACACCAGGCCGTCCTTGCGGAGTAGCGCCAGATGCTGGGACACGGTGGAATCCCGCAAGCTCAGGAACTCGGCAAGCTCGCCGACCGAACGCTCGCCGTCGATCAGTTGGCAGATGATCAGGAGCCGGTGCCGGTTGGAGAGCGCCTTGAGAAGATCGCTCGCCTGATCGGCGGCCCGCTCCATGATTTCGCTATCTATTTTCATACTTGCGTATATACGAGAATTCGAATATATAGTCAAGCGTTGCAAGACGGCTGGAGCTGAACCGGCGAGCAGAAAATCCTAACGGAGGTACCCATGGCGGAAGTTGTCGTAATCGGAGCCGGTCTTAGCGGGACGCTGATGGCCTATGAATTGCTGCCGCAGCTGAGAAAGGAAGATCGCTTCACCGTGATCTCGCAGGGTGCGGTCTACCATTTCGTCCCATCGAATCCCTGGGTGGCGATTGGCTGGCGCAAGCGTGACGAGATCGAGATCGATCTCGCCGAGATCATGAAACGCAAGGGAATCCGCTTGCTCACGCAAGGCGCGCAACGCGTCCATCCTGCCGAGAACCGCGTCGAGCTCACCGACGGCACCTCGGTCAACTACGACTATCTGGTGGTCGCAACGGGACCCGAACTTGCCTTCGATGAAATCCCGGGACTGGGCCCGCAGGCGCGCACCCAGTCGATCTGCCATGTCGACCATGCCGCCCACGCGAGGGAAGCGTTCGAAAAGCTCGCCGCCAATCCGGGGCCGGTGATCATCGGCGCGGCGCAAGGCGCTTCCTGCTTCGGGCCGGCCTACGAATTCCTGTTCATTCTGGAAACAGAGCTGCGACGCCGCAGGCTGCGCGATCGTGTGCCGATGACCTTCGTCACCTCCGAGCCCTATATCGGGCATCTTGGCCTGGATGGCGTCGGCGATACCAAGGGTCTGCTCGAAAGCGAGATGCGCGAAAAGCACGTCAAGTGGATTACCAATGCGCGCGTTAAGAGCGTCGAAGATGGCAAGATGCATGTCGAGGAACTCGCCGAAGACGGCTCGGTAGGGAAGGTCCATGAACTGCCCTTTGCCTACTCCATGATGCTGCCCGCCTTCCGCGGCGTCGGAGCGGTGCGCGGCATTGAAAAGCTGACCAACCCGCGCGGGTTCGTCATCGTCGACAAGCATCAGCGCAATCCGGCATTCCCCAACGTGTTTGCGGTCGGCGTCTGCGTGGCGATCGCCCCGGTCGGCGCGACGCCGGTTCCGGTCGGCGTGCCGAAGACCGGCTTCATGATCGAATCGATGGTGACGGCAACCGCACTAAATATCGGTGCCCTGCTGCGCGGCAAGGAACCGGCCGTGCAGCCGACCTGGAATGCGGTCTGCCTCGCCGATTTCGGCGATTCCGGCGTCGCCTTTCTCGCGCAGCCGCAAATACCGCCACGCAACGTCAACTGGTCGTCGAAGGGCGAGTGGGTCCACTACGCGAAAGTCGCGTTCGAGAAATATTTCCTGCGCAAGATGCGGCGCGGCGAGAGCGAGCCGTTTTACGAGCGCTTCGTGCTCGACAAGCTCAACCTCGCCAAGATCAAGGAAGTCAGGACCGGCACATGAACGAGACACGCCAGATCGTCTGCGGGCATTGCGGGCGGATCAACCGCCTGCCAGCCGAGCGCACGCCGCAGGGGGCGCGCTGCGGCTCCTGCCATCAGGCAATCTTTACCGGCCATCCCATCGACGTCGACGAGGAGGGATTCGGGCGTCATGTTGAGAACAGCGACGTTCCCGTACTCGTCGACGTATGGGCACCGTGGTGCGGTCCATGCCGCGCCATGGCCCCGATGTTCGAGCGCGCCGCGCGAGAGCTTGAGCCCAAGGTCCGGCTGCTCAAGCTCAATTCCGACGCGGCGCCTGCCCTGTCCTCGCGCCTCGGCATCAGCGGCATACCCACCCTGCTGCTGATGCGTGGCGGCCGCGAGATCGCGCGTCATGCGGGCGCGATGGACGCACACAGCATCGTCACCTGGACCGAAACTGGTCTGGCCCGTTCCTAGTCATCCAACCCTGAAGGAGTAAACACATGAATCTCGATAAAGCCGTTCTAGCTTTCGCTGGTTGCGTCGTTCTGCTGGGCCTTGCCCTCGGCTACTACGTCAACGCCTACTGGTATCTGCTGACCGCGTTCGCCGGGCTTAACATGCTGCAGGCATCGTTCACGGGTTTCTGCCCGGCAGCGAAAGCCTTCAAGAAGCTCGGATTTCGGGACGGCTGCGCGTTCAACTGACGCGCCGCTGGTCCACTGGCGGAGCCAAATCTTCCAAAACAGGAACAACCCATGAGTTATCATTTCTCGAAGACTGTCAGCCTCCCTTTCAATGAGGCGGTTGCAGCCACGACCGCGGCGCTGAAGAATCACGGCTTCGGCGTTCTCACGCAGATCGACGTCAAGGACACCTTGAACAAGAAGCTCGGGGCCGACTTCCGGCCCTACCTCATTCTCGGCGCCTGCAATCCCAAGCTCGCACACGAGGCGCTGACGCTCGAGGACAAGATCGGGACCATGCTGCCCTGCAACGTCGTGGTTCAGCAGCGCGAGGGCGACGCCGTCGAGATTTCGGCGGTGGATCCCGTTGCATCAATGCGCGCAATCGAGAACCAGGAGCTCGGCGCTGTGGCTGGCAAGGTACGCGAACTGCTCCGGCAGGTCGTCGCCGAAATCGCCTGAGGGCATTGGCGACGATCTTCGCGGGATTCCGCCCATGGGCAACGAACGTTTATCGAAGGCACACTCTGGCCGTCGAAAGCTGCGCGGTTCTGCAGCGGTTCAACTACCTCAACGGAGCCTTTCATGACCAACGTCGGCATACGGGATGCCGTGGTCCGATATGCAATCGGAATCCTGCTCCTGGCTGCACTATTCTATCCGGATATGAACTGGCGCTTCGAGCCCTGGGGCAATTGGAAACATGCACTCACTGCACTCGGCATCGTTCTCGTTGCGACCGCCCTATCTCATGTTTGTCCGGCCTATTGGATTTTCGGGATCAATACCTGCGGGAAAGAAGCCTGCAAGAACTCCCGGGATGGCCAACCTTAAGAAGTGCGCGAAGCAGCCAAGGCTGCCGCGCGGATCCGCCTCAGGCCGGCTGCGCATCCGCAAGCGGGACCCCGCGATGACGGCGCAGCACCGGCATCAGGCTGGCGCCGATCGCCGCGATCACGGCAAGGCCCATGCCGCAGGCCAGAATCGCTGCCGTCAGGCCGCTTGCCCTGAGCAGCGCGCCGGCCGCGATGGCCGACAAGGCAGGCATCACCTGGGAACTCATTGAGTACATCGCCAGGATGCGCCCGCGCGTCTGCGGATGCGCGTTCATCTGCAGGTTCGCCACGATCAGGCTCATCACCAGTCCGCCGAAAATGCCGACCAGTGCCAGGACGAAAGCCGAGGCGCCCGCGGACGAGACGACAGCCAGCAGCGCGAACAGACCACCGCCTGCGACGATGCCGCTGAAGATGAGGCGCCCGTTGTGGACGCGCCGCGCCAGCGCCAGCGCCAGCAGGCCGCCTGCGATGAGCGAGGCCGCCAGCAGGCCGAGATACAGGCCACGCGTCGCTTCCGTCAATGCCAGGCTCTGACGCGCCAGTCGCGGCAGCAGGATTTGCATCGGTCCGGTCATCGAGTAGCCGATCACCGCGGCCAGCATGAGTTGCGCCAGCAAGGGACTGTCACGCAGCGCCACAAAGCCCTGCGCTATTTCCTTCCGCAAGGGCTGCGGGTCTGACCCGCCGGCATGCGTCGCCATCGATGCGATCAGTAGGGATCCCGCGGCGAACCCGGCTGCGCTGACGGCAAGTACCGGCGCCCAACTCGCCGAATGGGCCCGAATGAGGCCGATCAACACCGGTGCGAGGCCGAAGCCCAGCAATACCTGCAGATTAAACAGGATGGTTGCCGGCCGCAGTTCGTCGCTGGGCACGATCTGCCCCAGCGCCGTCAGTCGCGCCGGCCCAAAGAAGGACCAGGCCAACCCGCCAAACAGCGCTGCGGCCAGTGTCCAGGCCACGCGCGTACCTGGAGCGGCGCCTGCCTCGGCCCACCACAGGAAGCAGAGCCCGACGAGAAACAGCCCATGGGCGGCATGAATGATCTTTCCCGGCGCGATGCGGTCGCACAGGACACCCGCGAACCAGCCGAACACGATGGAACTACCGAAGGCGAGTGCGAAACCGACACCCGAAAGCAGATCCGAGCCGATGCTCTCCTGAAGCCAGAGGATGATCGCGTAGTTGAACATGTGCCCGGCGGTAAATGCGACGAGGCACGACAGGAAGAAAAAGCCGTGACGGACGATCATCGGCCGATACGTCCGTTCGGGTCGAGCTGGATCAGCGTCGGCTGACCATCTTCGATGTGCCAGGACGGAAAGCTCGCGCTGGAAAGGAAGACGCGGCCGTCGGCGCCGAACTCGATGTCGCGCGTGAAGGTCGCCCGGCGCGGCAGCGGATAGAACCGCCATTGACCGCTCGCGATGTCGAGGTACTGCACCGAATCCGAATTGGTGCCGGTAACCCAGACGCGGCGGTTCTTGCGGTCGACATTGAGCGAATACGGCGTATCGCTCCCCTTTGGCACCACCGGCATATCGAATGTGGTGAATGCACGGCGCGCCGGGTCGTAGCGTAGAATGGCGGATTCCGAATACATGGCGATCCACAGATTGCCGTCGGCATCCGCGCGCAGGCGGCGCGGAGAATGCAGCGGCGTCGGGATCATGGTCACCGTGCCGGTATCCGGGTCGATGGAGGCGATTTCGTCCGTATGCAGCCGCGCAATCCACGCCTTGCCGTCGGGCGTGATGTCGATGCCGTAGGGCAGCGGAACGCCGGTCGAGACGTCGTCGACCTTCACCCAATTTGTCACCGGCACGCCCCAGCCGATCAGCGTGAAGAAGAACGGCGTCAGTTTGACCGTGAGCCGCTCGGTGATGCTGCGGAACGGCAGGTCGTAGTAGGTGAATTGGCCGCGGGTCCGATCGTACATCGCCACCTGATTGGACAGCGCCAACGTGAACCAGACGCGATCCTTGGCGTCGATGCGCACGGTGTGCGGATAGAATCCCGTGGTCATCTCGTGCAGTTTGAATGATTTCGTCTCCGGATCGAATTCGACCAGGCGGCGCTGATAGGATGCCGTGATGAAGATGTGACCATCCTTGCGCGATTCCACCAGCGAATGGATGCCTTGATAGGTCTCGTGCTTGGGAAAGTCGCGCAGCCGACCGGCGAGCAGGCCGCCGAGGGTGTCGCCCGGCGCCGGCGGAATCCTGTACACCGTATAGGCGCCGGTGTTCGGATCGACCTCGTAAATCCGATCCTGCAAATTGTCGCCGACATAGACCTTGCCGTTGCTGTGGGCCAGCAGGTCATGCATCTGCGAGAAGCCGTCGCCGATAGGCAGCTCCGCTATGGATGCGCCGGCGAGATAGGCTTCCGGCTGCGTGGCGTCGGGCACCAGTTCCGGCCTGGCCCGGATCTTTTCCCAATGAGCCTCGAGCACGGCCGGCAGTTTCTTTTGCAGTTCGCTCGACAGGCGCGAGCCATAGCGCACCATGCGTGCGATCGCGGCTTCCCACTCCGCGGCGCTGAGGCCGCGGCGAAGGGTCGCCGAGCCCTGCTGATGGCAGAAGCCGCATTGCATCATGAACTGCTTGCGCTGGTTCGCGTCGGGGATCGCCATCGACAATGTCGAGGTCCATGCATTGGACGGCTTCTGCTCGGCGAGAGCCGCGGCGTCGGTCTCCGCGATCATCGTCAGCTTGAGGCCGTCGCGCAGGTCCTGCGGGCCGACCAGAAGATCCCTGAACCCGGACTTGCGCAACCGAAGGCGAAACGCGCCCTGTGCGTCCGGAAATTCCACCTTGCCGTCGGCACTGGAGAAGCGGGTGAGCTCGAATGTGCCTTGCTGGAGCTTTCCCGGCGCGGGATAGTTGTTGTCCGAGGTGTCCACCGCGGGCG
>DASWVJ010000238.1:0-3978 GCA_036406295.1 Bradyrhizobium sp. | reverse complement strand
TTCACCTGGCGCAACCGGGCGGCGATCGCGGCTTATGACGACGTATTTGCGGGGGCGTCGAAGATCTTCATCTTTGAGCCGGCATCGCAGGGCGCCGCCTCGCATGCCCAATTGACCCAGGACGAGATTGTCGCCCGTACGAGGGCGGCGAATTACGATGCCGAGGCTATCAATGATCCGGACGAGGCGTTGCGGAGATTGGGCGATGTCTTGAAACCGAATGACGTTGTGCTCTTGCTTACCTCCGGCGAGCTCGGCGGGCTGATCCGGAAAATTCCGCAGCTGGTTGAGGCGAAATTTCCCGGCTAATCTAGTACCCGCGCGCCCGCTTCTTGCTGCGCTTGGCTTTCGGCCCTGCATAGTAGGGATTGACCACGCATGAGGCGGCGCGGCCCGATGCCGACATCTGGCACTGGGCCATCGTCATGTAGGCGCACTCGAAATAGTAATCGACGAAGCCCTGATACACCTGCAGGCAGACGGGGTAGCTGGGGTCGTAGGTCTGCGCCCGGGCGGGCGCGGCCGAAAAAGCCATCATGCCAAGGATCGTCAAGGCTGCTGCCCCGGCAAGCGTGTGATGTAGCTTCATGCTCAAGCCCTCGCGAATATGTCGCCTGCCGACTGTAGCTGCGGCCCCGCGAGCGACAAATTCAATCCGGCGTGACCTTGCAGTCTTCCGGTCATAGAACCAAGGTCAACTTCAGTCCCGTTCGGCTACCCCAATAGGGCTGTAGCGCTCGCCTGCCATCGGCGCCCGGATGCCCGCCGCGGGAATTTTGCCGTTATGTCGATAACGCGATGGAGAATGAAACCGAGCTCGCCATCCTCGTTCAACACCGGGCTGTTGAGCGATTGCCAGTACCGCTCGACGAACACTCCCGCCGGGCCGCGCACGTCGTAGCGCTGCACCGCCATGGCGTGCGGCTGGCCGGTCTCGGCGACGATGCGGAGCGAGTCAAGGAGGTTGGCGACGCCATCGGCGAAGGGATCGCCGGGATTGTCGGGAAAGACGTCGAAGAGCTTTTTGCCGACTACACCAGCGGCATCGATCATGGTTGCCGCAGCATAAGCCCGGTTGGCCTCAACGATACGCAGATCCGGTCCGGGATCGAGCAGCAGCAGCGGCATCGGCGCCGCTTCGAACTCCCTGTGAAACCGGCTGGTGACTTTCGCCGAGGGATGAGCCCGGCCTCGCCCGGTCCCGAGGCTTGGCTTGAGGCTTGGCTTGATTCCTGCGCTCACGACGGAGAGCGCATCCAGCCTGCGCTGCGCGGCGAGCCATTGCTCCTCGACGAGATGGCGCGACCTGTCGGAGAGCACCTCGGTTGCGAGAAGGCGCTCGATATCGGCAATATTGTGCTCTTCGATGATACGTTGCATTCGAGGCAGTGACGGGCCTGAGAGCGGATCGGGTTGCGCGGACTGCCCATGACACCTCTGTCAAAGAAGCGTGCGCTCTTCTGTTGCCGCGACAGGCTCTGGCGGCAAGCGGCGCCTTTCTCCGCACGGGTTGGATAGCATCGATCGGCGCACGCCACTATCGTGGAAGATGCGGGTCGGCTCTTCGCCAAGCCACCCCGTAGATTTGCGGAAGATGGCCGTGTCAACGGCGGAACCGACCGGCGGACACTCGAGACATTTTTCGGCAAATACCCGATTCCGCGCCGGAAGCAGCAGAATTCAATCCCCGCTCGGCGGCGCCAGCGGCTGCACGATTTCCTTGAACGGCGGCAGCACCTCGCAGGCTGCGGCGTGGTCCGCCAGCGCAGGATAGCGCGCGGCATCGAACAGCCCGGCATGGGCTTCGCCCGTGAAGCGCAGTACGCAGGCGACCGCGATGTCGGCATGTCCGATACGATCGCCGAACAGGTATGGGGTCTTCACTGCCGCGCGCTCCTTCTCCAGCACCGCAAGCACGCCGCCGATCTGCGCCTCGCAGCGCTCGACCCACAGCTTGAGCTGCTCTTTGCGCAGCACACGTTCATAGACAAGGCTGACCGCCTTGTCGCCGAGTCCGGTCGCGAGCGCACAAAGCCGGAGCTGCCTGCGCCGCGCCTCCCCGCGCTCCGGCAGCATCGCCTTGTCGGGCCCGACGGTCTCATCGAGATGATCCAGGATCGCCGTGCTCTCGATCAACGCCTCGCCGGAATCCAGCACCAGCGTCGGCACGCGGCGCAGCGGATTATACGGCGCGATCTTGTCGGCGTCGCCGAAGGTCGACCACGGCCTGTGCTCGAAGGCAATGCCGTAAAGCCGCATCGCGATTGCGACGCGGCGCACGAAGGGAGAGTCGTATTGGCCGATGAGGAACATGGAACGTCATTGCCTCTTTTCTCGCCGTCATGGCCGCGCTCGTCCCGGCCATCCACGTCTTTGTTTCCCGAGAGGCGAGACTAAAGACGTGGATCGCCGGGACAAGCCCGGCGATGACGATTGGAGGCAGCGACGCCGGGATCACCCTGCTCCTTCGTCGCTCGCGAGCACGCCTTTTACCGCCCTCGCCCAGCCTTTCAGCTTGCGCTCGCGGGTGGCGGCGCTCATCGCCGGCTTGAAGCGGTGTTCGAGGCGCCAGTTGTCGGCGAATTTTTTCGGCTCGGGGTAAACTCCCGCGTGAAGGCCGGCGAGATAGGCGGCGCCCAGCGCAGTGGTTTCCTGGATCATGGGGCGGTCGACCGGCGCGTCGAGGAGATCGGCGAGGCGCTGCATGGTCCAGTCGGAGGCGGTCATGCCGCCGTCGACGCGCAGCACGGTTTTGGCGACGCTCGCTTCCGGCCAGTCGGCGCGCATCGCGGCCCAGAGGTCGTAGGTCTGGTAGCAGACGCTTTCCAGCGCGGCATGGGCGAGCTCGGCGGGGCCGGTGTTGCGGGTGAGGCCTAACAGCGCGCCGCGCACGTTCGGATTCCAGTAGGGCGCGCCCATGCCGACGAAGGCCGGCACGAGATAGACGCTCTGCATGGGGTCGGACTTGTCCGCCAGCGGCCCGGTCTCGGCGGCCTGCTTGATGATGCCGAGGCCATCGCGCAGCCATTGCACGGCGGAACCGGCGACGAAGATCGAGCCTTCCAGCGCGTAGGTGCGTTTGCCGGCGAGCTGGTAGGCAATGGTGGTGAGCAGCTTGTTTTTCGAGGCGACTGGCGTCGTTCCGGTGTTGAGCAGGGCGAAGCAGCCGGTGCCGTAGGTCGATTTGATCATGCCGGGCTCGAAGCAGGCCTGGCCGATGGTGGCGGCCTGCTGGTCGCCGGCGATGCCTGATATGCCGATCCCGCCGCCGAACAGCTCGGGCACGGTCTCGCCGAAATCGGCGGAAGAATCCTTCACCTCCGGGAGCATCGAGCGCGGTACGCGCACGATCTTCAAGAGCTCGTCATCCCACTGGCCGGTGTGGATGTTGAACAGCAACGTGCGCGAGGCGTTGGTGGCGTCAGTGACATGGGCCTTGCCGCCGGTCAGCCGCCACATCAGGTAGCAGTCGACGGTACCGAACAGCAGTTCGCCGCGCTCGGCGCGCTCGCGCGCGCCGGGGACGTGGTCGAGGATCCAGGCGGCTTTCGTCCCGGAGAAATAGGGATCGATGATCAGGCCGGTCTTTTTGGAGATCGCCGGCTCGTGGCCTTCGCTCTTGAGCCTGGCGCAGATTTCCGATGTGCGCCGATCCTGCCAGACGATGGCGCGGTGGATCGCTTTCCCCGTGGCGCGGTCCCACACCACGGTGGTCTCGCGCTGGTTGGTGATGCCGATGGCGGCGATGTCTTTCGCTGTGAGGCCGGCTTTGGCGAGCGCGTCGCGGCAGGTCGCGATGGTGGAGGCCCAGATGTCCTCCGGTTCGTGCTCGACCCAGCCGGAAGCCGGGAAATGCTGCGGAAACTCGGCTTGCGCGACTGCGGCGATGGAGATGTCCGAACGGAACACAATGGCGCGCGAGGACGTGGTGCCCTGATCGATGGCAAGAACAAAGGACATGGGGCTTCTTCCCGGGAG
>DASWVJ010000237.1:0-4737 GCA_036406295.1 Bradyrhizobium sp. | reverse complement strand
CCGAGCCGGCCGGCCAGATCGTCGATCGCTTCATAGCGCCTGACCGCTTCGGCCAGCCAGCGGCCGCCATCGTCCCTTGCCGTGAATTCGGCCAGCTTGCCTTTATAGTCCGTCTCGAACGCGACGCAGTCGGCATCCATTTTCGAGAGGTCCCGCGCCACTTCCGGTGCGCCGATGCCGGAATAAAGGTCGGCGAGATTCCATTCCGGAAGCCTGCCGGCTTTGTTGGCAACCGCCTTGTTCGTTGCCGGCTTGCGGGACGTTCTGGCCGTGCGGGATATCGCGGATGATTTCGCAGTCATGGACACTTTCAAATTTGCGGGAACTAAGAATTGAAACGATCAGGAACGATCAGGCTGGTGTAGGGGTCAGGCGAAAGCCGCGAGCTGCGGCGCCACCTGCACCAGCAGTTCCTCGCTCTCCACAAGGAATGGCTCGAATTTTTCCTGCAGCGTGCTTCGAATGGCGCACCACAGCACGATCATTCGCACCATCAGCCACGGCGTGGACGAGACCGCGGCCCTCGCGTGCAAACCGACGAGGTCGAGATTTCGATGCTCGAACAGCAGCCGGCCCGATCCGTCCTCAAGAATATACCGCCCGCCGATGCGGGACACGCACAGCTCGCAAGCCTGTTCCGGAGGCGGCCCCAGCAGATAGAACTGGACATCGCCGTTTTCAGTGACGCCGGTTTCCCAGGTGCGGCCGGTGGCCGGCGCAATCGCCGTGTGCAGGGCCGCGACAATGCTATCGAGCTCCGCCTCGGTCCACGTGCTCTGCCTGCGCTCGAACGCAACCACGCTCATTTGCTCTTGCTCTCCGCTCCGAACAGGAGCCGGTGCAGTTCCGGCTCGTAGTACATTAACAGATGCCTAGCGAAGGCGCGCTGTTCAAGACCCAGCTCGTCGGCCCAGGCCCCGATGAGTTCAGTTGGAACGCGGCTGAAACCGTTCTCCACCTGTGACACGAAGGTGTAATATTTGAGACCCAGCTTCGTTGCGAGATCGGCCTGCGACAATCCGGCATCCGCGCGGCGCAGCTTCAGCCAATCGCCAGCCTGTTTGCGCAATTGACGGGCCTCCGGGACATCCTTGCCCGGCGGACGTACAGCGAAAACGTCTTGATTTTTGGCTCGTTTCATGTTTACTAAACTATCTAGACTGAATGTCAGGATGGATAGTGTTCATGTAGCACTACCCCGTCCTGCCTGGATCGGCAATTACAGCAAGGACCAGCGATCCGATGGCCTTCGCAGACCGAAATCACATCGCCCGAACAGGCGGCCGATTCACGCCTCGCACCGGGGAGCTGATGGCCGGCATCCTGCTGGCAGCCCTGATCGCCGTGCTCGGACTCCGCAAGCTGGTGCCTGCCGAGGCGGTAGCGCCCGCAATCGTCACGCTGCTGTTCGCGGCAAGCGCGGTGACTGCCGGGCTGGCGCTGCTTTGCCGGCGCGACCGGCCTCGAATGATGTGGTTCGATCTCGCCGGGGGCCTGACGTTCATCGGCATCGTCGTTTCCGTCTTCATCGAGCCGGAGCAACTGCCGAGCCTCGTCGGCGCTTCGCACCAACCTGAGTAACAGGAACATTTTTTGCCGCGGCCTGCCGCGGTCTTGTCGACAGTCCAAACCCGGGCCCCTCTGGCAGTTCGCATGAACTGCGATGTCGGATTGGACGTTGAACGGAGTGGCCCGCATGCTGGAGATGATCTCCTCACAATCCCTGACAGCGCTCTTCCAGGTCATCATGATCGATCTGGTGCTCGCCGGCGACAATGCGATCGTCATCGGCCTGGCCGCCGCGGGGCTACCGGAGGACAAGCGGAAGCAGGCGATTCTGGCTGGCATATTGGCCGCCACGGCCCTGCGGATCGGCTTCGCCGGCATCACCGTACAACTGCTGCAGATCATCGGACTGCTGCTGGCCGGCGGCATTCTGCTGCTCTGGGTATGCTGGAAGATGTGGCGCGAGCTGCAGGCCTCGCACAAGCAGCATCAGGCCAGGTTCCGCGATCTGTCGGCAGCCCGCGCCGTCACTGCCGACGCCGCGCCACGCGAAAAGACGCTGGGTCAGGCGATCTGGCAGATCACCCTTGCCGACGTGTCGATGTCGCTCGACAACGTTCTGGCCGTTGCGGGCGCGGCACGCGAACACCCGATGGTCCTGATATTCGGCCTCGGGCTCTCGATCGCGCTGATGGGTCTTGCTGCCAATTTCATTGCGCGCATTCTCGAAAAGCATCGCTGGGTCGCCTATGTTGGACTTTTGATCGTCCTGTATGTGGCCCTGGACATGTGTTATCGCGGCGCAATCGAGATCTGGCAGGACGTCAAGGCCTAGAAATTGCGACGCAGCCCCTCGGCAAGACCGCGGCCCTTGTCCTCCTTGCCGCAAATTCGGCCCGCTTATCCCTTTAATCGTCTCAAACGCGACGCAATCGGCGGCCATTTACGAATGGTCGCGCGTCATTTTCTGCCCGGAAGAATCGAGGCGGCGAAAAGCGATCCGGACGGCCAGGGCTTAAGAGCGCATTAATCGGCATCGTCCACAGTGCCCCGATTCGGGACAGATAGTTTGTAACGTGCGGGGAGTGCCTATGGCTGCCACCATCTTGATTGCCGACGATGATCCCGTTCAGCGTCGCCTCGTCGAAAACATGGTGCAGAAGTGCGGCTACGAAACCGCCGTGGTCGATTCCGGCGACGCCGCTGTCGAGATTTTGACTGGACCGGACGGCCAGGGGATCGATTGCCTGGTGCTCGACCTGGTGATGCCTGGCCTTGATGGCATGGGCGTGCTGGCGAAGATCCGCGAGGCCGGATTGAATCTGCCGGTCATCGTGCAGACCGCTCATGGCGGCATCGACAATGTGGTCTCCGCGATGCGCGCCGGCGCGCAGGATTTCGTGGTCAAGCCGGTCGGTTTCGAGCGCTTGCAGGTATCGCTGCGCAACGCGCTCAACACCTCCGCCCTCAAGGGCGAGTTGCAGCGCATCCGCCACAGCCGCGAGGGCCGGCTGACCTTCTCAGACGTCATCACCCGCAGCGAAGCGATGACCGCCGTGCTGCGCACCGCGCAGAAGGCCGCGGCCTCGTCCATTCCCGTGCTGATCGAAGGCGAATCCGGCGTCGGCAAGGAGCTGTTCGCGCGCGCCATCCACGGCAGCAGCGAGCGCAAGGCGAAGCCGTTCGTTGCGGTCAATTGCGGCGCGATCCCGGATAACCTCGTGGAGTCGATCCTGTTCGGCCACGAGAAAGGGGCGTTCACCGGCGCGACCGAGCGTCATGCGGGCAAATTCCTCGAGGCCCATGGCGGCACGCTGTTCCTCGACGAGGTCGGAGAATTGCCGCTGGCAGCGCAGGTGAAGCTGCTGCGCGCACTGCAGGAAGGCACCGTCGAAGCCGTCGGCGGGCGCAAGCCCGTGAAGGTCGACGTCCGTATCGTCTCGGCAACCAACCGAAAGCTGCTTGATCTCGTCAAGGCCGGACAGTTTCGCGAGGACCTGTTCTATCGGCTGCATGTGCTGCCGCTGACGATCCCGCCGCTGCGCCTGCGCCGCGAGGACATCCCGCATTTGCTCCGCCACTTCCTCGCGCGCTTCTGCGCCGAGGAGAACAGGCCGATATCGGCCATCAGCGGCGAGGCGATGGCATATCTCTCTCAGCTCGACTGGCCCGGCAATATCCGCCAGCTCGAGAACGCGGTGTACCGCGCCGTCGTCATGAGCGAGGGCGATCAGCTGGGGCTGACCGACTTCGCGCAGGCCAGCGCGCATGCACCTGCCATCAGTCAGCATGCCGAGCCATTGGTGGTCGCCCCCTCGACCGCCCCCTCGATGATTTCAGGTAATGAAATACCAATTGCGCCACTACCGGGCGCGGGCACGCTGGCCATGCTGACCAACACCGGCGAAGTGCGGCCGCTGGAGGATCTTGAGAACGAGATCATCCGCTTTGCGATCTCGCACTATCGCGGACAGATGTCGGAAGTAGCGAGGCGACTGAAGATCGGCCGCTCCACCCTCTATCGCAAGCTTGACGAAGCTGCAGAGAAAGAGCCGGGCAATGCGGATGAGGCGCGCTGAGACAATTCGGAATTATGGCGCTGCGGAGGCGGCACTTTCAGTCATGGCGCACGGGTCCAGAACCTCCGAACCGTGGCTTGCAGGTGACAGACAAACGGCTGACAGCGTGGCAAAAGCGCGCAATCCTGGACAAAAAGGGGGCGTTTGAGGTCAGTTTGTCGTGAGTTGCCCCGGGCTCTGCTAGCTGCTTGAGAACGGCGCATGTATCGTCTGCCGCGACTCGATGCGTGCAGGCGTGCGGCTTCTGCAAGATCGACGTCAGCGCACACCGCGCTGGTTATTGATGCAAACGATATTCGATCTGTCTCGCTGCCGGGACAGGTTCGCCCAAGGGGGAAGTGACGATGCGTGATAGTTCGATGGGTCGTGGCGGATTTGACCGCGTACTGATGGCCGTCGCGGCGACTTTCCTCACGGTATCGGCGACATCGGCACTTGCCCAATCCAATGCGTCGCGAAGCGCCGCTGAACTTGCGATTGAGGCAGCAATCCCGATCCCGCAGCCCGCCAACGTTCCGCCGCCGACGGCCGACGATTTCAAGATCGATACGACGGCATCGGTGCCGCCCAAGCAGATCGAGTTGCCGCGCGTCAACGCGAACACCGATGCCAAGCCCGCCGATGCCAAGCCCGCAGAGACCACGGCGGCCGC
>DASWVJ010000236.1:0-2299 GCA_036406295.1 Bradyrhizobium sp. | reverse complement strand
CCGTGCTGGTTATCCGGCACCAGCAGTCGGGCTGCTCCTGCGCTCCACGAGAGATAGAGCAACCCTTGCGCGGCAAGGTCGCTGTCGAAGAAGTCGGTTTTCGCGATCTCGGCGCCATCGTTGGCGATCAGGAACATCCCTCAAGTCCTCGGTGAGATTCAGGCAGGCGGAAAACCTAGTCGGTTGCGTACTTCGGCGGCAAAAGCGTCGGCCGCTACTTTCGCTGGAGCCTCTCCGCCGTGCTTCTTGCTGCTGAAGAAGAGCGACGCCGGTACAACCCCGTCCGATACTGGCTCTCGCCAGCGCACCTGCCATCCGTCGGCTCGGGTGCCCATGATTCGTTGTACCGTCACGCCGGGGCTGCCGAACTGCTGTGCGAGGATGCGCTCCATCTCCTCGCGCTTTCGCTCGGCCTGTTCGCGGGCGCCGTCGTCGCCGTCGCGATGAACGGAGAACTCGGCCCTGCGATTCTTGCTGGTGTCCGGATCCCTCCAGGTGGCAATCCAGACGTGGCGCCCATCGCTGAGAACCCTGCGGAAGACGCCGATCCGGCCCGAGGAGTTCCGGCCGGTTGGTGTGGTGCGGAAGGCAACGCGGCGCATTGTGCGAACCGCCGTTATCGGGCGTGCGGCATGTCCGCGATGGGGCGGTAACTTTGCACCGCAGCATCCTCAAGGATTCCACGGCAGGCCGGGAACCGGGTGCAGCCCCAGAAGGTCTGCCCTGCGCGCTCGCCGGACTTGCCCACGCGCTTGACCATCGGCCCTCTGCACTTAGGGCACTGCGGAGCCGCCTCCGTATTGTCCGTTGCGGACACCGTGGGGCTTGGCGCTGCGTCGGCGGCGAGCTCGACCGGCGGGGTGGCGCTTGTCGTCGGCAAAGTGGAGGGGGTCTCGGGCGCGGCCACGGCGGGCGGCGCAACGGCCGCGCTCGCGACTGTCAGCCCCATGGCCTGGCGCACCGCTTCGCGCACCTCGGCGAGGGAGTAGGCGCGCTTGGCGGCGAAGAACACCAGCGGCAGCTCCGCGCTGCGGCAGGCCTCGGCGAGCATATCGTCACGGTCGCGCCGTACCACCTGCTTGTGGGAAGCATCGTTCAACTCGATAGCGCACAGCACCCGCAGATCTCCGGGGGCGCACAGCACGAAATCGAGGTGCTTTGCGCTGATGCGGTTGAAGGCGCTGCGCCGCTTGGCCGCGTCCGTGCCGCGGGCGACCACCAGAACGTCCGCTACGCGCACCTTGCCGAACACCCGGTATTCCGCGCCAAGGGCCTGATCCAACACCCCCAGGAATGAACGCTCGGCGGGCGAGAAGAGTGGGGCGCGGTCGTAGGCATAACCGCCTGCGCTGGAACCGGTCCGCCTGAGCCGATCGGCGAGCAGCTTCAATCCAATGATGAGCGTGACAAGCAGCGAAAAGCCGAGCAGCGTGGAGATGGACACGTTGGTTCCTTGCCTGTGTGGGGTTTGAGGATGTGGCAGCCGCGGCTGGGAACGCGCAGCGCGCCTAAGCGGCACGTGGCCTCAAATCTGAATATGGCATTGTCCCATACAGCCGCGAGCCCTCAACACCCGATCAGGCGTACATCATTCCCTTGCGTGACTGACCGGATGGGTCTCACGCGATGCTCCCTTGACGCCGCGCGGTCGCGCCTATCTTCGCCGGGACCGTCCGGATGCACACCCAAACGACGCGACGGCACATCGCTTCGTCGAGCTCGCCGATGTGACACTCCTCGACCGGGATGCCGAGCTGCTCGGCCAGCCACGCATAGGCTTGCTTGCGCGTCATGCGGCCCGAGCGCCACAAGGGATCGAATACCGCGTGCGCCCGACTCTTGGCAGCGCGTAGGCTGGCGTTGGCGAGCCGCCCGAGCGGCTCCACCCCCGTGTAGCTCATGCCCGGGTTCGGGGCGTGGCATCCGACGTAGGCATCACACCTTTTGCAACCCAGAACTTCTTCCAGTGCAACTCAGGACGATAGGGATAGAGAAAGTCGCCATCAACGAGCTGCGCCGGTCGTGGCAATAGGGGCAAACGACTGGTGGCATCAGCTCAGCCGAAGTAGAAGATGCGAAGCTGCCGCTCGACCGCGGCCCGAACCTCGTCTGCGACGTCCAGCGCGACCGCGACAAGTTCGTTGGCCGCGTCGAGCAGCTTCACGCATTCCTCGCCGCAGCCCGTATCGACCTTCAGGCGCTGGACCTCGGGGTCGAGTTCGAGGCCGTGCATGTGCAGCAGGGTTTCCGCGTAGGCGGCGATGGTGCCTGCGAGCGGAACGGGGTGGCGCTCGACGAT
>DASWVJ010000235.1:0-9198 GCA_036406295.1 Bradyrhizobium sp. | reverse complement strand
ACCAACCGCATCGCCGACAAGATCGCTGGGCTGACCGGCATCGATGCCGCGGTGACACGCCGCCTGGCGGGGCGGCTCAGCGTCGGCGAATTCCGCCGCGAATTCGACCGCAAGAACGGCAAGGTCACCGGCCGCTACGACGCTTCCGTGTTGGGCTTCGATCCCTATCCCGATTCGAATTACGTGCAGTTCGGCGATCCCTCCGGCGATACGCTGATTGCGCCCTTGACGAGCGCCGCCGTCGATCTCACCACGCGCAAGCTGAACTGGCGGCCTGACGGGTCGTATCATCTGCTGAACGACGCCGTCGGCAATGCCTGGAATTTCGGCCGGGGCCGTGAACCGGTCGAATCGGTCTCGAACATCCGGCGGTCGTTGGCACTCGATCCCAGCATGAAGCTGCTGGTCGGGCATGGCCTGTTTGATCTCGCCACGCCCTATTTCGCAACGCGCATCGTGCTCGACCAGTTGCCGGCTTTTGCGGGCCCCAACCGCGTCAGGCTCGTGGTCTACCCGGGCGGCCACATGTTCTATTCGCGCGAGGGCGCGCGGAAGGCATTCCGCAGCGAGGTGCAGGCGTTGATGACAGCGCCCTGACAAGGCAAAACCGGCGCGACGTGGCCGCCGCGCCGGTTTGTGCATCGATCGATCGCGATCAGTAGACGAGACCGGTGCCCGGCGACTTCTCGAGCGCAGCGGCGAGCGAGCGGTACTCCTCGCTTTGGATGCCGGCGAGCGCGGCGATGCGGCTCAAATGATACTGCGCCTGGTCGCGGTTGCCCTGTTCGACCTGCCACAGCCCGTAATACTGCCAGGTCTTGACGTGGCTCGGATCGGATTTCAGCGCGCGCTCGTACCAGATCTGCGAGACCTTGTAGTCACCGAGCTTGCGGTAGGAATAGCCGATCAGGTTGGCCACCGCGGCATTGTCGTCGCGATGCAGCGCCTTCAGCTGCTCGATGGCGGATGCGTATTCGCCGCGCTCGTAGATCGCGGCATAGGCGGCGCGATAGCCCGTGGCGAACGCGGGTTGTTCGCTGCCGGGACGCAATTCGCTCGACTTCTTTTTCTTCTTACCGCTGTCGGAGGGCGGCGGATCGCTGTCGGGTGCGGCATAGACCGATGTCACGACGGGTCCTGCTGCCAGCGCGATCGAGAAGAGCCCGAGCGTCAAAAGCTTCGCGTATTTCCTCACGCAATTCTCCAGTTCACCTCGCGACGTCAGTAGACTAGTCCGGTTCCCGGCGGCTTTTCCAGCGCTTCGGCGAGCGAACGGTATTCCTCGCTCGCCGTCCCCGATATCGCGGCAATGCGGCTCAGGTGATATTGCGCCTGGTCGCGATTGCCCTGCTCGATCTGCCACAGGCCGTAATATTGCCAGGTCCGCACATGGTCGGGATCGGCCTTGAGCGCGCGCTCGTACCAGACTTGCGACAGCCTGTAGTCGCCGAGCTTGCGATAGGAATAGCCGATCAAATTCGCGACATCGGCGAGGTCGTCATGGTCGAGCGCCTTCAATTGCTCGATCGCCGAAACGTAGTCGTTGCGATCATAGATCGTGGCATAGGCGGCGCGATAGCCGGCAGCAAAGCGCTGCTCCTCGATGGACGAGGTCTTTTTGCCCTTCTTTTTGCTGCTCTTGGTCGACGTGTCACTGGAAGGCGGAGGCGAGGGCGGATCGCCGCCGCCGGCGGCAAGGGCTGACAGCGCAGGTGCACCGATGAAGATGGCGGTGACGGCGACTGACAAAAGCCGGAGGGTAGACTTGCGCATGCTTGTCTCCTGATTGGCGATGGACGCGTTCGCGGTCCGAACAATTGAACATCCGCAACGTCAGGATATTCCCGGTTCCGCGCCGCAATTCGACCGGGACCCCCACATCGGAAAAAGATGACAAACATGTCATCGAGATGAACGAAGTCCCCTTGCCGGCTTCAGCAGGGGTTCAGTGCGCAGCCGTTAGCCTCCTCACATGATCGGCGAGGGCCGAATGCGGCCATCTCGCGGATCCCCTTAAGGAGGACAAAGATGTTCAAGACGATTTCCACGGCGCTGCTTGCCGTTTCCGTTCTTGCCGCGCCGGCGTTCGCGGCACCCTACAGGACGGCGCATGCGCCGGTGATCAAGACCGCGCCCTTTAGCGCAAAGGTACTGAACTCCAATGCGCGCTGGGGGCGTCATCATCATAACCACCGGCACCACTTCCACCATCGTTATCACCGGCACCACCACCACGGGCGCTGATTGATCCTGATCCCGGAGGACGCCGTCCGATCCATATTGCCCCGCCGCGTCCAACGGGTGCCAGGCCCGGCCCGTCTGCCATTGCTTCCCCAATGGCGGCGGGTCGGTGCTTTTTCTGACGGGTTTGCGAATTCCAATTTGCATTGTGAACGTCTAGTTTCCGCGCCGGACAATGTTCGGGACTTCGCACTTGATAAGGCTCTCACCCCGCGCGGCGATTGTGCTGCTGCCGCTCGTACTCTCCGCCTGCCTCAGCAGCGGCGAAGAGAGCAGGAATATTTCCTTCACCGACGATCGCGGCTATTCCAATCAGCCCTATCCGAGCAACTACAAGGGCGAAATCCTGGCGTTCATGCGGACCTATCTGAACAACCCCGCCGGGGTGCGCGAGGCCATGATGGCCGAGCCCGTGCAGCGGACGATCGGCGGCCGGCTGCGCTACGTTACCTGCCTGCGCTATGCGGTACGCGAGTCCGATGGCCGCTACCGCGAGCCGCGGGAGCGGGCCGTCGTCTATGTCGATGCCCGCCTCGACCGCCTGCTGGAGAACCCCGGCGACGCCTGCGCCGGCGCCACCTACGCGGCCTTCCCCGAACTCGAAAAGCTGACCCGCTGACGGCCGGCAGGGCCGCTATTTGCCTCGATTGCCGCCCCGATCACGTTTCGGAGAGCCGCCCGAACCGGATTATGGCCCCAATCGACCAATCTCCGGGCGCAAAGCGTGTTGTGGCAGGCGAAAAAATCCCTATTTCCCCTTGGAACTAAAGGGCTTTGTGGCCGCCTTGTCACAGTTGTGAGCGTTCGATGCCGCAGAGCAACCCAACTCGAGCCACGTTGTTTGATGAGTGTCGAATTGAATAGGGGATCACTCATGAAGAAGACCATTCCCGGCGCAGCCAGCCTGGCGGTCGCCCTGGCAGCCCTTGTGAGCCCGGCGTTTGCGGCTGACATGCCGCCCAGGCCCTATGCCAAGGCGCCGGCCTACACGGCCCCGGCCATCGTCTACAACTGGACCGGCTTCTACATTGGCGGCCATCTCGGCGGCGCGTTCGCAGGCGATAACAGCCTGCAGAGCAGCGACGCCCGCTTCCTTGGCGGTGTGCAGGCGGGATTTGACTACCAGTTCGCTCCTAACTGGGTGCTGGGTGCCGAAGCGCAGTACTCCTGGCTGAACAGCGGCAACAACAACGGCGTGATCTTCCCGGCGGGCACCGTCGTGACCGGCAGGTTTGCCGACCAGATCGGCTCGGTGACCGGCCGTTTCGGCTACACTTGGGGTCCGGCGCTGCTCTACGCCAAGGGCGGTTACGCCTGGCGCGACGGCAACAACATCGGCATGACCATCGCCGGCGTGCCGCAGACCTTCACGACCTCCGGTAACAGCAAGGACGGCTACACCGTTGGTGCGGGTCTCGAATATCTGTTCGCCCCGAACTGGTCGGCCAAGGCCGAGTACCAGTACTATAATTTCGGCAACACCACGGTTACGACCGGGCCTGCCGACACCGTCAACACCCGCTTCCGCAATGACGAGCACAGCGTCAAGGTCGGCGTGAACTACCGCTTCGGCTGGGGCGGTCCGGCTCCGTCGAGGTACTGAGACCGCATTTAGCTTCGTTTGAGAAAAGGGCCGGCGTCAGCCGGCCTTTTTTGATTTCTCAGGCTGCCGGTGGTTCGCACGGCGGGGTGCGGCAAAATAATTTTTGCCGTGCACGAAACTTTCACGGACCATGCGCTATTATGTTTTCCGTCGGGTTGGCGGACAAACAAACATGCGTGCTTTTGCGTTAGGGCTGATCTTTTCGGCGCTCTCTATGCCGTGCTTTGCCCAGACTATCCTGAAATCCGAACCCCTCGTTCTGGCGCCCTATGAAATCGCCTTCGTGCAGGATTCATCCTGCGGCGCGGGCAGGGTGCTCAAGGTGACCGGCGCGATCCGGGGCCTGCACCGCAAGAAGGCGTGCGTGACACTCGTTTCGGCGCAGGCTTCGCTGGTGAGCGCGACACCGTAAGGGTTTGAGAAATTCCTGAAAGTCGGTCCCCGCGGGATCGCTGGGGGCGCCGTCTGCGGCTTTCCTGTTTCAGTTCAGCTCAGGCTCAAGCCGCGCCTCGCGTTCGGCGTCCGCCTTGTTCTTGGCGGGGTCTTCATTTGCCTCGCAATGGCAGGGCCGTATCTCATAGTCGTTGTCCAGCACCCGGCGCGGACCGGCCTTGTCGCCTTCCGTCACCACATCGACCACGAGCCCCGAGCGTCTGGCAAATTTCCAGACGTCGGCTTCGGTGGGATACGCCTTGCTCAGCTTGGCATCGTTCGAAAACAGCGCATAAGGCATTGATCTTAGCTCCGTCGAAACGTGATAACGCCTTGGATACGCTGGCGGTTTCGACATTGAAGATGATCTGGAGATCACGGGCCGGTGAGGGCAAAAAACGGCCCGTTTCGGGCCGTTTTCCAGGTGTCTCTGAGTCCCTAACAAGTGGTGAATCCCCGAAAAAAGAAACCCCGGGACTCTACGCATAGAATCGCCGGATGCTGGTTCCCATGAGAGCCAGCCTCCACAGCGCCTGTGCCTGCGCCCGTTTGCAGCTCACGTTGACCGTGGGGCTGCTGCTCGCCTGCGCGGCCAATGTCGCCCTGGTATGCGCCTGGCTGTAGCGCGCGGTCGCGCGGCGTCATGGCTCACCGATTGACGCAAGTCTCCGTCCGCCCATCATGCTGAACAGGAAAGGCGCCTCGCAGAAGGCGCGAGGCGGGGAGGCGAGCATGATCGAAACACTCAAGGACAAGGTCAATGGCGATGCGGGCCTTGTCCGCCGCGGGCGCTATCTCACCACCACCTTTCTCCTGGAAGTCGGCTCGACCGTCTGGCTGATCTCGATCTTCGAGGGACGCATCGCCTCCGTGACAAGAGGGCCGTTCGTGATGCCGTCCTCGGCCTTTGCGCTGCGCGCGCCCTCGGAGGAATGGGAGAAATTCTGGAGCCGGCGCCCGCCGCCGGGCTCCAACGACCTGATGGCGCTGATCAAGCGGCGGGTCCTGAAGGCTGAAGGCGATCTGCAAATCTTCATGGCCAACCTGCGCTACTTCAAGGAAGCGCTCGGCAAGCTGCGCGCGGGAGCTAGCGCATGAGCGCGACATTCGAGCCGATCATCGGCCGCTACATGCGTCTCGAACTCCTCGGCAAGCCGCACCGCCTCTATGTCGAGGAAGCAGGGGACGGCACGCCGCTGCTCTGCCTTCACACCGCGGGCAGCGATGGCCGGCAATACCGCGGCCTGATGAACGATGCGCGGGTGACGTCACGACATCGCGTCATCGCCTTCGACATGCCCTGGCACGGCAAATCTTCGCCGCCGGCAGGCTGGCATGACGAGGAGTACCAGCTCACCTCGGCGCAATACACGACCATGATCCTCGAGGTGATGAGCGCGCTCGGGCTCGACAGGCCGATCCTGATCGGCTGCTCGATCGGTGGTCGCATCTGCCTGCATCTGGCGCTCGAACATCCCGAGCGCTTCCGCGCCATCATTGGGCTACAGGCCGGCGCCTATGTCGATCCCTATTATGACCTCAACTTCCTGCATCGCCCGGACGTCCATGGCGGGGAGGTGGCGGGCGCCATCGTGTCCGGTCTGGTCGGCCCCGACGCGCCCGACAGGGAGCGCTGGGAGACGCTGTGGCACTACATGCAGGGCGGCCCCGGCGTGTTCAAAGGCGATCTCTATTTCTACAAGATCGACGGCGACATCCGCAGCCGCGTCGCGCAGATCGACACCAGGCGCTGTCCGCTGTTCCTGCTCTCGGGCGAGTACGATTATTCCTGCACGCCGGAGGAAACGCTTGCCGTGGCCGGCAGCATCGCCGGCTGCGAGGCCGTCATCATGAAAGGCCTTGGCCATTTCCCGATGAGCGAGGACCCACAGGCTTTCCTGCAGCATTTGCTGCCGGTGCTGGAGAAGATCGCAAGCCGCTAAGCCAAGTCGTCATGCGCCGGACTCGTCTCGGGCATCCACGACTAATTCCTGCGGAAAAGCTGTCCGCTACTTCGGCCGCGGCACCGGATATTTGTCCAGCGTGGCGTGCACCTTGGCCATGGTAGCGCTGCAATACGCCTCGCGATCCCGGTTGAACTTGGCCTGATGGGCACGGAATTTCTCGACGCGCGCCTGGATTTCGCTCTGGTATTCGCTGCGGGTGGCGGGCCGCACCGGTGCGGCCATCTTCGGCGGCTCCGGAATCGCGACCGTTTCGGCGAGCATTGCTTCGACGTCGGGCAAACGCGTCGGCGTGACGGGTTCAGTGCGTGCAAATATCTCGGCATCGGGTTTTTTCCCGGTCACCGACTGCACGAAAGCCATTGTCTGCGCGATCAACAGATCGCGTTCACGCATCCATTTCATGACGCCACCCCACGCCACGCCCTTGCTCTCATTCCAGCACAGGTTTTCCGGGAATCAAGAGCGAGCTTGCGCGCGAATACTGCAGCGATTTGTTTTTCGCGCAAGGTGACAAAACAGTGACACACAGAAGGTTTTGCCGGTGTCAGGTCACCGTGACTGTCGTCAGCGACGGTGCGGATCGACGTTGGGCACGAACGGCGCGCCGATAACACGCACCGGCATCGAGTCGCCGAGATAGGCCGGCTGGTTCGCCACCTCCTGTTTCGCGGTGGCCGGCACGAACAACGCGACCATGCCAGCAACAACGACACTCACGGCCGTGACCGCCGCCAGTAGCACCATGTTGCGATCTTCTTCGCGGATCATGCTGGGAAAACGTGGGCAGGCGGTTAGAGTTCCATCGGGCGATCGCAGCCAATGGTGCCGGCTGAGGGGATTGAACCCCCGACCTTCGGTTTACAAAACCGCTGCTCTACCGCTGAGCTAAGCCGGCAAGATGATTGGGATCGGCAAAGGGAAGCCGGGCGCGAACGCCACTGAACTGGGCAGCGAATATCAGACTTGGCCTTAAAGAACCACCCTCAGCGGCCCGTTTTTCCCGTTGTGCCGGCTCCCAGGCAATGTGAATTTCCCGCCGCAAGGGCTTGGCAAGATTCCAGAAAAATGCAGACGCTTGTGTCTGGTATTTGATACAGCGTGAGAAGCGGGCAGGGCACGCATGTTCGGAATTCTGGGCCTCGGTTTCCTGTTGGGCATGCAGCATGCGCTCGAAGCCGATCATATCGCTGCCGTCTCCAGCATCGCCGCGCGCCGCAGCCGCGTCGGTGACATCGTCAAGCACGGCCTGACCTGGGGCCTCGGCCACACCCTGACTCTGTTCGTCTTTGCCGGCCTTGCGATCCTGCTCGGCCGCGCCATCCCGGAAACCGTCGCCAAGCCGATCGAGGCGGCCGTCGGCATCATGCTGATTGGGCTTGGCGCACATGTGCTGTGGCGGCTGTGGCGCGACCGCGTGCATTTCCATCGCCACGGTCATGCCGACGGCACCGTGCACGTCCACGCCCACAGCCACGCCGGCGATCCGCTGCCGCATGACCGCGCTTCGCATGTCCATGAACACGGGTTCCGCTGGCGCACACTGCTGGTCGGGCTGATGCACGGGATGGCGGGCTCTGCGGCGCTCCTGGTGCTCGCGGCCACGCAGGCCTCGAGCCCCGCGGCAGGGCTCGGCTATATCGCCCTGTTCGGCGTCGGCTCGATGATCGGCATGGGCGCGCTATCGGCCGTCATCGCCGTTCCGCTAGCGGTTTCTGCGCGTTTTCTCACCGTGGCCAACCATGCGCTGCAGGGCGTAGTCGGGATTGTCACAATCGCCATCGGCTTTGTGACGCTCGTCGAAAACGTGATTGCCTGAGGCGATTGCTGGCCCGCTTGCACCCACGTTAATATTTCCTAATCGCGCTCGCTCGCATTTGCGTGGGCGTCAATCCTTGCGCATTAGGCTTACCTGCAGTTTCGCCGTGGGTCTTAACCCTTGTGACCGCGCATTCGATTAGGTTGCGGCGAAACAAAGGCGGTAAAACGAGTATGCGCGCGGGCGTAGCACTGGGATTTTTGATGGCGATGACGTCCTCGGCATTTGCCGGCGGCGGCTTCGAGATCGTGATTCCGGGCAGGCCGGGCGTTCCCGTGATCATCAATGGCATCGATGCATCCTATGCGGTGGTCGAAGGCGATTGGGGTCTCGAAAGGGGCGTGCATGTGCAGCCCACGATTTACGGCGGCCGCTATGTCGATCCGGTGCCGAATGTCGGCCACTACTATCCGAGCGCCGGCCATGTACCCGGCTATGGCCGACTTGAAATCGAACCGCCCGCCAATCGCAAATTGCCGCAGGAAGCCGAGAGCTACTACCGCTCCTGGTCGGCGCAATCGACCCCGCAGCTCGAAATCCCCGCCAATCCTCCGCCGGTGATCGTCGCGCCGCAGATCGATTACGACTGGCAGCATGGCCGTTACCCGCGGCCGCGCCCGCATCCGCGCTAATTCAAGAGCAATCCGAGACCCACGCCAACGAGAAGACCCCTACAGGAGAAAGTAATGCGTCATTTGATTTCAGGAGTTGTAGCGGCGGTTGCCGTCATGGCCGCGGCGCCCGCGATGGCATGCGGTTATTATTCTTGCGGCACACCGTGCGGCTATTCCTATGGCTATAGCCCGTGCGTACAGCCGCGCTATGTCGCTCCTGTTGCGACCTTCAGCTATGGCTATGGTTATGGTTGCGGCACCGGCTGCGGCTGGGCCACCGCACGTCTCGCCGAGCCGACCACTCAATACTATTACGTGAACCAGGGCCCGACCTATACCGGGCCGGGTGCCTGGGCGCCGCAGCCGACCTATTACGAGCCGTCGGTGTCCGGCTGGAGCAACTATGCCCGTCCCTACAACTACGGCTATGTCGCCCGTCCGCGCTATTGGGGCCCGCGCGCCTATGGCTACCGCGCCTGGCGTCCGTATGGCGGCGTCTATCGCTACGGCTATGCGCATCGCCAC
>DASWVJ010000234.1:0-2631 GCA_036406295.1 Bradyrhizobium sp. | reverse complement strand
AAAGGGCGGTGTTGCCATCGCTACCGCGCTGATCGTGCCCGGGGACGAAGCCGACGTGGAGCGCATCCGGCAGGCCGCGGATTCCTTTGGCGGCGAAGTCGGCATCTCCGCCTGGAATGGCTTTGCAATGGCGCGCTTCTGTGCCCAGGATGCGGCCCGGCTGCGCGCCGACATGATGACGGTGCTCGGCCGTGCGTCGCCTTCGCCGCTGCCCCGCCTGTGGCTGAACTAATTCTCAACTGACGAGTGGCTCCGCATGAATCTTTCCCCGCGCGAAAAGGACAAGCTTCTGATCTCGATGGCCGCGATGGTGGCGCGCCGCCGGCTCGAGCGCGGCGTCAAGCTCAACCATCCGGAAGCCGTCGCCATCATCTCCGACTTCATCGTTGAGGGCGCTCGCGACGGCCGCACCGTGGCCGACCTGATGCAGGCCGGCGCCCAGGTCCTGACGCGCGACCAGGTGATGCCCGGCATTCCCGAGATGATCCACGACATCCAGGTCGAGGCGACGTTTCCGGACGGCACGAAGCTCGTCACCGTGCATGAGCCGATAAGATAGTTAATCGTCATTCCGGGGCACGCGAAGCGTGAACCCGGAATCCAGAGATTGTTGATCGAGATTCCGGGTTCGATGCTGCGCATCGCCCCGGAATGACGGAGAGAGAAAGATGATCCCCGGCGAATTCTTCATCAAGGACGGCGAGATCGAGCTCAATGCCGGCCGCAAGACCGTGACGCTCACGGTGGCCAACACCGGCGACCGCCCGATCCAGGTCGGCTCGCACTACCACTTCTTCGAAACCAACCCCGCGCTGAAATTCGACCGCAAGAAGGCGCGCGGCATGCGCCTCGACATCGCCGCCGGTACCGCCGTCCGCTTCGAGCCCGGCCAGACCCGCGACATCCAGCTCGTCGCGCTCGCCGGCAAACGCACCATCTACGGCTTCCGCGGCGACGTGATGGGCAAGCTGTGAGTCTCGTGGGTGCTGTGACAGGAACGATCAGGGCAACGGCAAGGTTGGGGCAACAATGGAGGTCGCCATGCTGCAGCCGCTCCGCCTCGTTTCCGCAGCTGCCGAGTTCGCCGCGCGCCGCCACAACGGAAAGGCGCGCAAGGCGCGCCCGGACGAGCCCTACATCAATCACCTCGCCGAGGTCGCGAACATTCTCGCCGGAGGTCACTAACGGTGCCGATGCGGAGCTGGTCGCGGCCGGCTGGCTGCACGACACCGTCGAGGATGAACTCGCCACGCTCGTCGAGCTCAGGGCAGAATTCGGCGACCGTGTCGCCGTTCTGGTGGATGAGGTGACAGACGATATGTCGCTTCCTCAAGCGCAGCGCCGGCAAAGGCAGATCGAGGACGCCCCGCACAAATCGCCGGGCGCCAAATTGATCAAGATCGCCGACAAGATCAGCAATATCCGCGCGCGCATCCATACCGACCCAAGCCCGGAGCGGCGCAACGATCTCGCTGCCTACACGATATGGGCCGAGAATGTAGTTGCCGGATGCCGCGGCGTTAATTCGAAGCTTGATGTCAAATTTGACGAAGCCGTCCGAGCCACGAAGAGCGTGCTCTGATCGCAGGGAATAGAGGGGCCGACATGTCCGTGAAGATCAAGCGTTCCGTCTATGCCGACATGTTCGGCCCCACCACCGGTGACAAGGTGCGGCTCGCCGACACTGATCTCATCATCGAGGTAGAGAAGGATTTCACCACCTACGGCGAGGAGGTGAAATTCGGCGGCGGCAAGGTGATCCGCGACGGCATGGGCCAGTCCCAGGCCACGAACAAGCAGGGCGCAGTCGATACCGTGATCACCAACGCGCTGATCGTCGATCACTGGGGCATCGTGAAGGCCGACGTCGCCATCAAGGAAGGCATGATCAGTGCGATCGGCAAGGCCGGCAATCCCGACATCCAGCCGAATGTGACCATTGTGATCGGCCCAGGCACCGACGTGATCGCGGGCGAGGGCAAGATCCTCACCGCCGGCGGCTTCGACAGCCACATCCACTTTATCTGCCCACAGCAGATCGAGCACGCGCTGATGAGCGGCGTCACCTCGATGCTCGGCGGCGGCACCGGTCCCTCGCATGGCACCTTTGCCACCACCTGCACGCCCGGCCCCTGGCACGTCGCGCGGATGATCCAGTCGTTCGACGCCTTTCCGGTCAATCTCGGCATCTCCGGCAAGGGCAACGCCGCGCGGCCCGCCGCGCTGGTCGAGATGATCAAGGCCGGAGCCTGCGCGCTGAAGCTGCATGAAGACTGGGGCACCACGCCCGCCGCGATCGACAACTGCCTGGCGGTGGCCGACGATCACGACGTGCAGGTGATGCTGCATTCGGATACGCTCAACGAATCCGGTTTCGTCGAGGACACGATGAAGGCGTTCAAGGGTCGCACTATCCATGCCTTCCACACCGAAGGCGCCGGCGGCGGCCATGCGCCGGATATCATCAAGATCGCTGGTCTGAAGAACGTACTGCCGTCGTCTACCAATCCGACGCGTCCGTTCACCCGCAACACCATCGACGAGCATCTCGACATGCTGATGGTGTGCCATCATCTCGATCCCTCGATCGCGGAGGATCTCGCCTTCGCCGAGAGCCGTATCCGGAAAGAG
>DASWVJ010000233.1:0-3138 GCA_036406295.1 Bradyrhizobium sp. | reverse complement strand
TCTTCGTGCTCGAACACCTCGCTCTCGATCCAGTCGAGATTGACCTTCACCTTGTTGGCGATGCCGCCGTGGGAGAGCGCCTCGATCAGCGATTTGTAGGCGTCCTTCATGCCGGTGTATTTGCCGACAATGGCAATCGTCACCGCCCCTTCCGGATTGCGGACTCGCTCGTTGATGACGTTCCAGCTCTGCAGCGCCGGCGGAATCTTTGGCGTGATGCCGAATGCCGCCAACACTTCATCGTCGAGGCCGGCGGCATGATACGCCTCGGGCACCGCATAGATGTTGTCGACGTCGCGCGCCTCGATCACCGCGCTTTCGCGGACGTTACAGAACAGGCCGAGCTTGCGCCGCTCCTCCTTGGGGATTTCGCGATCGGTGCGGCAGAGCAGGATATCCGGCTGGATGCCGATCGAGCGCAGCTCCTTCACCGAGTGCTGCGTCGGCTTGGTCTTCAATTCGCCGGCGCTGGGAATGTAGGGCAGCAGCGTGAGATGGATGTAGACCGCGTGGTCGCGCGGCAGTTCGTTCTTGATCTGGCGGATCGCCTCGAAAAACGGCAGGCCTTCGATGTCGCCAACCGTGCCGCCAATCTCGACCAGCACGAAATCATATTCGTCGTTACCGGAGACGATGAATTCCTTGATCGCGTTGGTGACGTGGGGGACCACCTGGATGGTGGCGCCGAGATAGTCGCCGCGGCGTTCCTTGGTCAGGATGTCCTGGTAGATGCGCCCGGTGGTGATGTTGTCCTGCTTGGTCGCGGGACGCCCGGTGAAGCGCTCGTAGTGGCCGAGATCGAGATCGGTCTCGGCGCCGTCGTCGGTTACGAACACCTCGCCGTGCTGATACGGCGACATCGTTCCGGGATCGAGGTTGAGATAGGGATCGAGCTTGCGGAGGCGGACCTTGTAGCCCCGCGCCTGCAGCAGAGCGCCGAGCGCCGCCGATGCCAGACCCTTTCCGAGCGAAGAAACCACGCCGCCGGTGATGAATATGTACCGCGCCATGGGACTTAACCTTTAACGCCAAGAACCCGATTCGCAAAAACGAATCGCATGCCCCGGCAAACTATTTGTGGGCCTGTGGGTGACACAAAACTTGCAAGTTTATCAAAGGATTGATGGGTATTCTTGATACAAGGCGAAAGCAGCCGCCCGCGCATACCCACCCTGCTTTATTGCGACCGCGGCGCCGCCGGCGCTGCGGGTGCCGACTGGTTCTGTTGCTGCTCGTCCACCTTCTTCAGGGTGTCGAGCACACCGCCGCCGCCGCTGGTTGGCGGTTGCACCGGCGTCGCACCGTTGACCGGAGCCGTCTGCGAAGCGGGTGTGCCCATGATGGAGCTCGGCTTGCGCTCATAGCCCGCGAGCCACGACAGGAACAGGCTGGTGATGAAGAAGCCGACCGCCAGCACCGCCGTCATCCGCGTCAGCAGGTTTGCGGTGCCACGGCTCGACATGAAGCCGGCGCCGCCGCCCATACCCAGGCCGCCGCCCTCTGATTTCTGCAGCAGCACCGTGCCGATCAGCACGGCAACGATCATGAGGTGGATGACGATAACGACAGTCTGCATTGCAAGCCTTCCGTCACAAGCCGGGAAGCGGCCGGACAATCGGCGCTGGCGGCTTAGCGGGTTTCGTGAAGTCGCGCGGTGTTACACGATTGGACCGGGCATTGTCACCCCCGAGATAGTCGCAGGGTCGCGGATGGCAAGCGGTACCGATCATCGGCGGCAGCAGCCTTGATCCTGCGGTCGAGTTTCTACTATAATGGACATATGGATACTTTAGTGGACGAATTTGGTCAACGGCTCGCCCAGCGGATTCGACTGGAACGCGACGGCCGCAGCTGGTCGCTCGCCGAGCTCGCCGAGCGATCTGGCGTCTCCAGGGCGACGATCAGCAAGATCGAGCGCGCTGAGGTCAGCCCGACGGCGGTGGTGCTGGTGCGGCTCGCCAGCGCCCTCGACCTCACCCTTGCCGGCCTGATGCTGCGCGCCGAGGGCGAGGGAAAGCGGGTCTCCCGCGCCGCCGACCAGCCGGTCTGGCGCGATCCCGAGACGGGCTACCTGCGCAAGCAGGTGTTCAGCCGCCCCGACAATCCCGTCGAGATCATCAGGGTCGAAATGCCGGCCAGGCAGAGCGTGACGCTGCCGGCATCGTCCTATGCGCGCATTCGCCAGGCGCTCTGGGTGCTGTCCGGCTCCCTCGTCATCACTGAGGGAGGTACGCGGCACGTGCTCGCCACCGGCGACTGCCTCGGCTTCGGTCCGCCTGCGGAGACCACCTTCGCCAACGAGTCGAACACGACGTGCATCTACGCCGTCGCACTTGCACGGAGCTGACCCATGCCGCCCTTTGCGATCAAGCCGCTCGACGACTCGCCGCAGATCCGCAGCGCGCTCGGGCAATTGCTGGTCGAGACCGTCGCGCACGGAGGATCGGTCAGCTTCATGCACCCGCTGTCACAGCCGGCGGCCGAGGCATTCTGGACGGATTCACTTGCATCGGCCGCACGCGGCGAGCGCATCGTGCTCGGCGCATTCGATGGCAACGCGGTGATCGGCACGGTCACGCTGCTGCTCGACCTGCCGCCCAACCAGCCGCATCGGGCGGAAATCGCAAAGATGATGACGCGTCTTGGCCATCGCCACCGCGGCGTGGCGACGGCGCTGATGCAAGCAGCGGAAAAACTTGCGATCGAGCGCGATCGCACGCTGCTGGTGCTCGACACCGCCGTCGAAGAAGGCGCTTCCGGCTTCTACGAGAAGCTGGGCTTCCAGCTCACCGGAATCATTCCGGATTACGCGCTGAAGCCGCATGGCGGGCTCACCGGCACGATGATCTACTGGAAGCGTATCGCTGCGCCGGTGGCCGCCTAGCAGCCAGCAGCGATAGCCAGGAAGTCGGAGGCCTTCAGGCTCGCACCGCCGACCAGCGCGCCATTGACGTTGGCGACCGCCATCAGTTCCTTCGCGTTCGACGGCTTGACCGAGCCGCCATAGAGAATGCGCATCCTGCCGCCTTCCGCCTTGAAGCGATCCGTGAGCTGGCCGCGGATAAAGCGGTGAACTTCCTCGACATCATCGCTGGTCGGCGTCAGCCCGGTGCCGATGGCCCAGACCGGCTCGTAGGC
>DASWVJ010000232.1:0-11972 GCA_036406295.1 Bradyrhizobium sp. | reverse complement strand
CGCAATTAGAAAATCGATTGCCGAGGTTACGACTATGCCGTGGAACGCGACTTCCCGGGGTGAAATCTTTGTTGTCGACGACGATATCACGACGCGCGAGGCATTGTCGCGCGCGTTCGCGGCGGCGGGTTACGAGGTGGTCTGCTTCGCCGATGGAGCTGCGCTGCTGTCACAGCTGCGTTCCAAGATCCCCGCCTGCGTTTTCGTGGAGGTGAAGATGCCGGAGCGCAGCGGGCTCGCCCTCGTCAAGAAGCTCGGCGACGAAAGCTGTCCCCCACCGATCTTCGTCACGTCGGCCAATGCCGATATCGCCACGGCGGTGGAAGCGGTGCGCAGCGGCGCGGTCGATTTCATCGAGAAGCCGCTCAAGGGCGCTGATGTCGTGGCGCGGGTAGAAGCGGCGATCCGGGAGCTTGCGCAATCCGGCGATGACGGGCTTCCCGGCATTGTCATGCATCTGCCGGGCTGCGAGCCCTTCACCCGCCGCGAGCGTGAAGTGCTGGCGCGGATCGCGGTCGGCGAGACCAACAAGGAAGCCGCGCGCAAGCTGGGTCTGAGTTCGCGCACCGTCGAAGGCTATCGCGCCAGCATCATGCGCAAGGTTGGTGCGCGCAACGCGGCCGAACTGCTGTGCCGCGTGCTGAGCCAGCGCCGCTGTGCTTGAGCGGCCATGTTCTCTGCCGACAGTTTCGCCCTGCGGAATTGTTGGCGCCGTTCCGGCGCCGAAAATACCGTTCGGCGAAACCCGAGTCTTGCAGCGGAAAGATTCCCCTCGCGAGGCGTCCCTGCGGGCGGTATTTTTGTTGCCAGCGGTAAGAAATTCGTACGATATGAGCCGCAACCGGCCAGCTAAAGGGAGAGAAAAATGCGTGAAGCCGTAATCGTTTCCTATGCCCGCACGGGTCTGGCCAAGTCCGGGCGCGGCGGATTCAACATCACCCCGCCGATGTCGCTGGCCGCGCACGCGATCAAGCATGCCGTCGAGAAGGCGGGCGTTGCCAAGGACTATGTCGAGGATTGCTATCTCGGCAATTGCGCTCACGGCGCGCCGAACATCGGCCGGCAGGCCGCGCTGCTCGCGGGCCTGCCGAAGACGACCGCCGGCGTGTCTGTCAATCGCTTCTGCTCTTCGGGTCTGCAGACCATCGCGATGGCCGCCAACTCGATCCGTTCCGATGGTGCCGATTGCATCGTCGCCGGTGGCGTCGAAAGCATCTCGATCCCCGGCGGCGGCTCGCCGAAGGAATCGATCGATCCCGAGCTTTTGAAGGTCGCGCCCGACATCTTCATGGCGATGATCGACACCGCCGACATCGTTGCCGAGCGCTACAAGGTCAGCCGTGAATACCAGGACGAGTATTCGCTGGAGTCGCAGCGCCGCATGGCCGCCGCGCAGCAGGCCAACAAGTTCAAGGACGAAATCGTCCCGATGAAGACCAAAATGAAGGTGGTCGACAAGGCGACCAAGGCCGAGAGCATCGTCGACTACGTCGTCGATCGCGACGAGTGCAACCGCCCCGACACCACGCTCGGAGGCTTGGCCAAGCTTGAGCCGGTCAAGGGCCCGGGCAAGTACGTCACCGCCGGCAACGCCAGCCAGCTCTCCGACGGCGCCGCCGCGGTCGTGCTGATGGAAGCCAAGGACGCCGAGAAGCGCGGCCTCAATCCGCTGGGCCGCTTCGTCGCCTGGGCATCTGCAGGCTGCGAGCCTGACGAGATGGGCATCGGTCCGATCTACGCTGTGCCGAAGCTGCTCAAGCGCACTGGCCTGAAGATCGACGACATCGACCTCTGGGAGCTCAACGAGGCCTTCGCCAGCCAGTGCCTCTATTCGCGTGACCAGCTCGGCATCGATCCCGAGAAGTACAACGTCAACGGTGGCTCGATCGCGATCGGCCATCCCTTCGGCATGACCGGTGCGCGCCTGACCGGCCACATCCTGCAGGAAGGCCGTCGGCGCAAGGCCAAGTGGGGCGTCGTCACGATGTGCATCGGCGGCGGCCAGGGCGGCGCCGGCCTGTTCGAGATCTATCAGTAAACTTCCCGTTTCGAAGCGAGACATCAGCAGCGCGGCCCTGGGCCGCGCTGCTTTTTTTGTGGTGCGCCAGGCATGGCGCGGAGCGCCATGACTGGCGCGATTTGACCGGAGTGGTGTCCGGTCGATGACTTGGAAGTGAGAGTCCTCTACGGGCCCTGGTGATGGGAACCGTTAGCCGAACAGCAAGGGCGTCGCCGCGAGGCGGGGTCTGAAGGAAGCTGTAAGCTTTGTTCGTTCTCACGAAAGGCTGACTTGAACGCGAGCGACCCGGCAGTATCGTTTTGGCGCACCACCTATCGAGCTACTTTGAAATGGAGGTCGCAATGAATATGAACGCTGTCCTCTTCGGGTTCGCGCTTGCCGTGTCAGTTGCAGCGGTTTCGCCTGGATTTTCCCAGCAGGCCCCGCCGCCCTCGGAAAGGGCAAAGCAGACTGAAGCGTTAGTCAACAGGGCTGCAGCACTGGTTGACAAGAATGGTAAGGCAGCGTTTGCGGAGTTCAGAAGGAAAGACAGCGAGTGGTTTCACGACGGGACGTACTTGTTCTCATACGATATGAACGCGAATGTTTTGCTCAATCCCGCATTTCCAAAACGCGAAGGAACGAACGTTCACGGTCAAAAAGACGCCAAAGGAAAATTTTTCCACGACGAGATTATCAAGACGGTCGAAACGATGGGATCGGGATGGGTCGACTACATGTTTCCAAAACCTGGACAGACAGAGCCGTCGCAGAAATGGACGTATGTGAAGAAGGTCACCATTGATGGAAAGCCGGGGCTCATAGGTTCAGGCTTTTATCCTGAATAGTCCGAGGCTATCAGCAAAGAACATGAGGGGCCGTCGCTCGTCGCGGCGCTCTCTTTCCTGACAGGTTCAGATTGTGTCGGCTGCCGCGTAACTCTCTCCCCGCAAGGGCGGGGAGAGAGTGAGCGAGTTCACTTCGCCTTCAGGAACTCCGCCACTTCCAGCAGTGCGAATTCGTTGTCGTCGGCCTTGTTGGGATCGCGGCTGGAGGAGAACGGCAGGTTGTTGTCGTTGCCGACGATGATATGCGTTTCGTCGACGCGGTCGACGTTCTCGATGGTGAAGAAGGGGAAGGTGAGAGCGCCGTCATTGAGCGGCTTCCTCGCCTTCTTGTCGGGATCCCTGATCTTCATCAGGTCGATATAGGCGATCTTGCGCGCGGGCTTGCCGACATTGGCGTCGGAGAGCTCGACCTTGTAGATGCGCTTGAATTTCGCGAGGTCAGGGAAGCAGCTCTGGCCGCGCTGGCCCTGCGGACAGGCCTTGTCGGCGGTGCCTTCACCATTGTCGCGCTCGATGATCAGGCCGTTCGTCGCATCGATCATGTTGAAGTCGCCGATGGCATTGCCGTTCTGCTCGAACACATAGTGCCAGTAGCGGCCGGTGAACTTTTCCGCGGCGACGTCGAATTCGAGAATTCGCGCGGCTTCCTTGCCGTCGACCTCCTCCCAGCCCTTCTTCTCGGCATCCCACAACGGGCCCTCGAGCAGGCCGTACAGGAACTTGCCGTCCTTCGAGCCGGCAAAGCCCTCATAGCCCTTGGAGCGGCGCAGGTTCACGGTAGTGTAGCTTGCGCCGGGCGCGCCAGGCGACTGCACCGACCAATGGTCAGGCGAGCGCACCGGCTTGCCGTCCGCCATGGTCTCGAACACCGCGAGCACCTTGCCGGTCTTGTCGGCCTTCAGGATGTACGGACCGAACTCGTCGCCGATCCAGAAGGTGTCGCCGACGATCTGGAATCCCTCGGTGTCGAAATCGGCGCCGGTGAGGTACCGCTTGGCCGAATCCTCATGCACGATGCGGAACGGCACCTTGCGGTCAGGATCATGCAGGAACACGGTCTCCTGGCGCTCGACCTTGCCGTTTGCCCAGTCCATCTTGTAGCGGTTCAGGTAGAGCATCGAGTCCGGCGAGTTGTAGCGCGAGCCCATGCCGTTGTCGGTGAGCACCCAGAAAACGCCGTTGCCTATCGACTTGATGCCGGAGTGGCCCTGCAGCGGCTGTCCCTTGAAGGGAAGCGACACGCCGGTCGGCCGCTCATAGGACTTGCCCATCACGGTGCCGATCGCGTCGACGCGCTTGCCGGTGGTGTACTTGCCGGCGGTCTTCAGGTCCGCAGGCGCATCGGCCGGCGCGTCGACAAGACTTTCTGCCGGCAACACGGCGTGCGCCTTGAGGGTGGCCGGGAATTCGCCTTCGCCTTGCGCGAACGCGGCCCCCGTGAGCAGTAGTACGGACGCAACGGAAGTAAGCAGTGACACGCGCATGGTTGGATCTCCTGTGAGTGACGATGCGCGGTGTTGTCAGAAACAGGCGTGACGAAGCGCTGACGGATCGATGACGTCGCCATGACAGCGGTGGATGGCAGTTGCGGCCTTACGCCGCCCGCGCCTTGCCGCCTGGCAGAGAGCGCGCCTGCTGCATCGTTTGCGGCAAGAAATTACGCCGCCGCCGACTTGCGCTCGCTGTGGATCACCTCGAAGCCTTCGAACTTGGGATGGCCGAGATAGAGGCTCTCTCCCATCTTGTTGTCGGCACGCGCGTGGGCGCGGCGGAACTCTTCCGACCGGGTCCAGGCCTCGAAGGCCGCTTTGTTGACCCAGGTGGAGTGCGAGGAATAGAGCGTATGGTCGTCGGCCGCCAGCCCCTTGAGCAGGTGGAATTCGATGAAGCCGGGCACGTTGCCGAGATAGGATTCTCGCGTGGCCCAGAGGGTTTCGAACGCCTGCTCGGCGCCCTTCCTCACCTGGAAGCGGTTCATCGCGATAAACATCAGGGTTCTCCTCTTCTTCCGTGATGCCGCCAGCAGCGAGAGCTTACCGGTTAAGTATGGTCAAACGCGCGAAAGTGCCAGAGCTGCACTGGAGCATCCGCGCTGTCCGCCTCGCAGCCTGGAACTGCCCGGAATCGCTTCGGGCTGGTAGTACCGTTAGGAGATTGTCGATCGACGCCGTTACAGATTGACCAACTCGTAGTTCATCGCAGGCACGGCTGGCGTTACTCCTTCACGGCGCCGGTCAGCGAGGACACGTAGTAGTCCACGAACAGCGAATAGAACAGCGCGACCGGCAGCGAGCCGAGCAGCGAGCCGGCCATCAGCGCGCCCCATTGATAGACGTCGCCGGTCACGAGTTCGGTCAGGATCGCCACCGGCACGGTCTTGTTGGCGCCGCTCTGGATGAAGGCGAGCGCGTAGATGAACTCGTTCCAGGACAGTGTGAAGGAGAAGATGCCGGCTGAGATCAGCCCGGGCACCGCCAGCGGCAGCGTGATCCTTCTCAGGATCTGCAACCGCGTCGCGCCGTCGACCAGCGCGCATTCTTCGAGCTCATAGGGGATCGACTTGAAATAGCCGATCAGCAGCCAGGTGCAGAACGGCACCAGGAAGGTCGGGTAGACCAGGATCAGCGCCAGCGGGCTGTCGAACAGGCCGAACTGCACGATCACGGTAGCAAGCGGAATGAACAGGATCGAGGGCGGTACCAGATAGGCGAGGTAGATGCCGAGGCCCACATAGGGGCTGCCGCGGAAGCGCAGCCGCTCGATCGCATAGGCGGCGAGCGTCGAGGCAAGCAGCGACAGGAACGTCGATCCGATCGCCACCAGCATCGTGGTCTTCAGCCAGGTCGGATAGGCGGTGTTGAACAGCAGGTGCTTGATATGCGCCAGCGTCGGCGAGGAGATCCAGAACGGGTTGTGATCCTTGAAGTTCAGCAGTTCGGCATTCGGCTTGAACGAGGTGATCGCCATCCAATAGAACGGGAACAGCAGGATCACCACGAAGCAGGCGAGCGGCAGATAGATCATCACCATTCGCCGCGCGCGCGAATCCCACGACATCGTCTCCGGTGCGGCGGTCGCGCTCGCCTGCGGTTGCTGTACAGCAGTGTCAGTCATTGGCTTCTCCCTGCTGCCATTTGCGGCGGGCGAGGCCGAAGTAGCTGAACAACGTCGCGAACACGAGGAACGGAACCATCGACACGGCGATCGCCGCGCCCTCGCCGAGTTCGCCGCCGGCGATGCCGCGCTGGAACGCCAGTGTCGCCAGGAGATGCGTCGAGTTGACCGGCCCGCCGCGCGTGATGGCGTAGACCAGCTGAAAGTCGGTGAAGGTGAAGATGATCGAGAACGTCATCACGATCGCGAGGATCGGCATCATCATCGGCAAGGTGATGTAGCGGAAGCGCTGCCAGGAGGTGGCGCCGTCCAGCATCGCCGCCTCGTAGAGCGAGGGGGAGATGGTCTGCAGGCCTGCCAGCAGCGAGATCGCCACGAAGGGAATGCCGCGCCAGATATTGGCAGCGATCAGCGAGAACCGCGCCGGCCAGGGCGTGCCGAGGAAGTCGATATTGGTCGAGCGGACGCCCAGCACGTCGACCAGGAGATAGGAGATGATCGAAAATTGCGGATCGTAGATCCACCAGAATGCCAGCGCGGACAGCACGGTCGGTACGATCCACGGCAACAGCACGATGGCGCGGAGCAGGCTCTTGAACGGAAGATGGTTGTTGAGCAGGATTGCCAGCCAGAAGCCGAGCGCGAATTTCCCGAAGGTCGCGACCGCGGTGTAGAAGATGCTGTAGAACACCGCGTTCCACCACAGCGAATCCTTGAGCAGATACTGGAAATTCTCCAGCCCGATGAAAATGCCGCTCTGGCCGATCGTGGTGTCGGTGAAGGCAAGCCAGATGCCGAGACCGAGCGGGTAGGTGAGGAATACCGACAGCAGCCCGATCGCCGGCGTCAGGCAGACGACGATCAGGAACAGCTTGTTGTCGAGCAGTCGAACGAACCAGCCCGGCTGCCGGAGCGTCATTTCTCGAGAAGGCAGTGTGGTTACAGACATGAATGCGTTTCCACCCTCGTCATTGCGTGGAGCGAAGCGACCAAGCAATCCATCGTTCCTTGCGGAAAGATGGATTGCTTCGCGGAGCCTGTCATCCGGCGGCGCTTGGCGCCGACCGGGTGACTCGCAATGACGGTTGATACAGATCTAGGTGTCAACCGCAGCCTTCACCGGCTCTGGCGCCGGAAGTACCGCTTGGCGCGCTGTTCCGCTTCCGCCGCGGCGGCTTCCGGCGTTTGTGCGCCGGTCGCAACCGCGGCGCACATCTGGATCAGCACGTAGTCGGCGCTGACCGCACCGGTTGCGGTCGAGATCGGGCCTTTGTAGCCGTCGTAATAGGAGCTCAGCATCGTGTCCTTGAAGATCGTGACCTTGGGGTCGCTGGACCAGACCGCGGCTTGAGCGTAGGCCGCAAGCGGCTGCGACCAGTAGCCTGAGTTGGCGTTGAGCCACGGCTCGTACTGTTCCTTTTCCAGCATGAATTGCAGGAATGCCTTCGCGGCGTTGGGATACTGGCTGTGCTTGAACAGCATCGCGTTCAGCGTCAGTCCCGCCATCGGCGAAACCTTGGCAAGGCCCTTCGGCAGCAACTGATGCTCGCTGTCCTCGGCGATCGCGCGGGTCGCCGGATCGTTCTTCAGCGAGAAATACAGCGAGACGCCGTTGGCGGTCAGCGAGATTTCCTGCGAGGAATAGGCGCGGTTGTTGCTGACGTCGTTCCAGGACGACGTGCCCGCAATGAAGGTGGGGTACAGTTCCTTGACCCACTTCAGCGCAGCGATGGTTTCCTTGCTGTTGATGACGATGTTGCCGTCTTCATCGAGCAGCGAAGCATTGTGCGACCACAGCGCCCAGTTGGCGACGCCGTTGCCGTCGCCCTTGGCGTTGCCGAGCGCAAAGCCGGCCGGTTTGCCTGCCTTGTGCAGCTTCTGGCACAGATCCAGGAAGCCGGCATGGTCCTCCGGAACCTTGTCGAAGCCGACCGATTTCAGGATCGATTTGCGGTAGATCAGGGGGCCGGCGGTGGCGCCGAACGGCAAGCCGATCCAGGTGTTGCTCTTGCTGCGCTTGCCGTATGTCTGCGCCAGCGGCAGCCAGCCGCCGTAGCGCTTGCCGAGGTAATCGGCGACGTCGGTCAGTTCGACCAGCTTGTCGACATAGATGTGCGGCGCGTCGGAGAAGCCGATGATGATGTCGGGGCCGGCGCCGGAATTCGAGGTCACCGCGGTCTGCTGGTTGATGTCCTCCCAGCCGACGAAGTCGACCTTGACCTCGACGCCGGTCTTGTCGGTGAAGGCCTTCGCATTGGCGCGGAACACGTCCTCGTCGGCCTGCACGAAGCGCACCGGGCGCAGCATCCGCAAGCTCGCGCCCTTCTCGATGGCAAACTTCGGTGCGGCAACATCAGCGGCCTTGATGCTGGAGGTCTGCGCCTTGGCCCCGCTCACCGCCAGCGCGGCAGCGGAGACGCCCAGCGCCAGCGCATCGCGGCGAGTGATCTCATACGACATGGTCTCTTTCTCCCTGTTTCCCGTTCCCGGCGTTGGATCGCCGGTGAAGTTATCCCGGTGCCGGTCCGAGGGACCGGCTCCGCCGTTCTGCAATCATGCCCAATTGCCGGACCATGACCACGATCATTTCGTATGATAGGGGTCATGGCGGCATGATCACCGATCATACCTGCCGGCGCAGACGAAATTCAGCTGTTCGGACCTCGATCCATGCTGACGGGCTGCCAGCGCCGGAGCGAAGTGTTCTGCAATACCGACGGGTTGACGCAGCTTACCGGCCACATGCCCTGCAGGACCAGTGACAATTCGTAGCCCACGCGGCGCTTGCGTGCCTCGTCAAAACGTGCCGAGGCGGAGGCGACGTGAGCGGTCAGCGTCACGTTCTCCATGCGCAGCATCGGGTTGTTGTGCGAAGGCGGTTCCTTCTCCAGCACGTCGAGCGCGGCATGCGCGATCCAGCCTTCCTGCAGCGCCTTGATCAGTGCCTCTTCGTCCACGGTGGGGCCGCGTCCGGTGTTGATGAAGGTCGCGGTCTTCTTCATCTGCCGGAAATGCTTTTCCCCGAGCATGTGGTGCACTTCGGGCCGCGCCGGCGCGTGCATGGACACGAAATCCGATTGCGACAGCACTTCGGAGAGCGTTGCCGGCATCACGCCGTGATCGTACATCAGCGTCTCCTGGATGAAGGGATCGAAGGCCATCATCTTCAGGCCGAACGGGGCGGCGCGCTTGGCCACGGCGCGCGCGACGCGGCCGAAGGAGACGAAGCCGAGCGTCTGGCCCATCAGCCGAGGAATTTTCAGCAGCGCCGGCCGGCCCTCCGCCCAGCGCCCCTCGCGCACCATCTTGTCCTGCTCGACAAGGCGGCGGAAGCCGCCGAGCAGCAGCGCCATGGCATGGTCGGCAACTTCCTCGATGAAGGTGTCGGGCACGTTGGTTACGGGGATGCCGCGGGCGGTCGCGGCCTTGACGTCCACGCTGTCGACGCCGACGGAACCCAGCGTGATCACCTTGCAGCTCTCCAGCGCATCGATGATCGCCTTGCTGATCGGCATGCCCTTGGCGTAGATCGCGTCGGCATTTTTCGCCGCCGCGATGAATTCCGCCTCATTGGCCGGCGCCTCGACGATCTCGGCCCCGATCGGATCGAGCGCCTCGCGCTCATAGTCGTAGCCGCCGCCGGCGACCGTGAAACTCGCGCCCTTCGGCGTCACTACCCTGAATTTCGGCATTTTCTGCTCCCGATTTGACTCGTCGGTGTTGCTTGTGGCGGCCGTCGTCCAGCCGCCATCGATTCCAGCGTTTCCCGCAATTACCGGTTGCTTAACCCGACAGCACTCCTTTCGCGTCCGGACTTCTACGGGGAACCTTCGTAAGGAACCGCTAAAGGGTCTCACACTAACGTGGCGCGAATCAATCCGCCAACTACCTCTCTCGCCGTATATTTCCCGGAGATGCCCCCGTGAAGCTGACTAATCTGAAGATCACACCGAAGCTCGGGATCCTGCTGGGGATAACCCTCGTCGGCCTGTGCCTGGCGGGCGTCCTCGCCGGGTATCTGATGCAGCGCGAAATGCTGAATGCGCGTATCGACCAGACCAAGGCCATCGTCGATATGGCGAAGAACATGGCGGCCGGCTTCAAGAAGCAGATCGATGCGGGCGAAATGACCAAGGAGCAGGCCCGCGCCGAATTCGGCAAGCGCGGCAACGCCCTGACCTACGACAACGGCAACGGCTATCTGTTTGGCACGACCTACGACGGCATCACCGTGATGGCGCCCAACCCGGCGCATATCGGCCAGAACCGCATGGGTGACGTCATCAACGGCCGCAAGCTCTCCCAGGAGCTAATGGACGGCGCCAAGAAGAACGGCGAAATCCTGCTCTACTACGAATACATGAAGCCGGGCACCGAGAAGCCGATCCGCAAGATCGGCTATGCGGTAGATGCCCCCGGCCTCGACATGTATGTCGGTACCGGCGCCTATCTCGCTGACATCGACGCCAAGATGGTGCCGATCGCCTGGCTGCTTGGGCTTGCCGTGCTCGGCATTGCCATCGTCTCCGGCAGCATCGCCTGGATGATCGGCCGCAGCATCAGTAAGCCGCTCGGCGAGCTCGGCGCGCGCATGCAGGCGCTGGCCGAGGGCGAGCTTGACGGCGACATTCCCGGCATCGGCCGTGGTGACGAGATCGGCGTGATGGCGGCGACGGTGCAGATTTTCAAGGATAACGCGGTGCGCATCCGCGGGCTGGAGCAGGCCGAGGCCGAGAACCAGAAGCGGGGCGCCGCCGAGCGCCGCGCGGCGATGGAAAGCCTCGCCGATGATTTCGAGCGCTCCGTCAGCGGCATCGTCCATTCAGTCTCGACCGCGGCGACCGGCATGCAGGGCACCGCGCAATCGATGACGGCGACCGCCAGCGACGCCAGCGCGCGCGCCGCCACGGTGAGCGCGGCGTCTGAAAGTGCCTCCAACAATGTCGGCACCGTCGCGTCCGCCGCTGAAGAACTGTCCAGCTCGGTCGCGGAGATTTCCCGCCAGGTAGCCCGCTCCAGCGAGATCGCCAGCAAGGCCGTGCAGGACGCCCAGCGCACCAACGGTATCGTGCAGGCGCTCTCCACAGGTGCCGAGAAGATCGGCGAGGTGGTGAAGCTGATCCACAGCATCGCCGCTCAGACCAACCTGCTTGCGCTCAACGCCACCATCGAGGCGGCGCGCGCCGGCGAATCCGGCCGCGGCTTTGCGGTGGTTGCCTCGGAGGTGAAGGCGCTGGCCAACCAGACCGCAAAGGCAACGGAAGAGATTTCCGCCCAGGTCGCCGCGATGCAGTCTTCCACCAGCGACGCCGTAGCCTCGATCGGCGGCATCGGCGAGACCATCGGCAAGATGAGCGAGATCACCACCTCGATCGCAACGGCCATCGACCAGCAGGGCGATGCGACGCGCGAGATCGCGCGCAACATTCAGCAGGTGGCGGCCGGCTCCGGCGAGATCAACGCCAATATCGGCAGCGTCACATCGGCGGCAGCGGCCACCGGCACGGCGGCCTCCGACGTGCTGGCCAATGCAAAAGAGCTCGACAATCAGTCCGGCATGCTGCGCAACGCGGTCGACCAGTTCCTCGCCAAGGTCCGCGCGGCCTAAGCTTTCTCTGCATCCATGACGAAAATGCCCAGTTTATGCCGGGCATTCTTGTTTTGGCGAGAGCCTGTCCGAACCACAGCGAGACGTTTCCGGATGCAGTGCGTAGGGCAGGCAAAGCGTAGCGTGCCCACCTTCACGAGCGAGGTCTTGAAGGTGGGCACTGCGCAAGGGCACCTTTGCCGACCCTGCGACTCCGTGGCTACTGCTTCTCGATCCCGGCGTCCGCGATCAGCCTCTCCCACAGCACGAGCTGGTCCTTCAGGAACTTCTCGAACTCTTCCGGCGTGGAGGAGAACGCCTCCATGCCGCGCTCGGCGAGCTGCGCCTTGACCTCCGGGCGCTCGACGACCTTGCGGATTTCCGCGTTCAGCTTTGTCACAATGTCCTTGGGCATGTTGGCCGG
>DASWVJ010000231.1:0-2687 GCA_036406295.1 Bradyrhizobium sp. | reverse complement strand
AGCGGCGAATCGGGCCGCAGTTCGGTCATCATCCAGGCGGCGCCGATGTTCTGCATCCACATCGACAGGTTGACCGCGATCGCCGCGATCCACAGCGCGCGAAACGGCCGATGGAGGAGAGGCGCCCACGCACCCGTGGCGTTGCGTTCGACACTCACGGGCGGGACACCGGAGTCGTCATGACTGGCCGGGCGTGCTCATGCGGGGCAGCGTCTGGTGCAGGTTGGCAATCCGCGAATACAGGCGTCGGTAGGTCTCGCGTTCGCGATGGTTGAAGCGCGCGTCGCCGTTAGGTCCGAAGGCCGCCGCGATCTCCTTCCAGTCCTGTTCCGCCAGGTGTTCGCAGGCGCCCGGGATGATCGCCCGCTCCTCGAGTGCAATATGCCTGAGCTGCCCGAGGGCGAAGGCGTCGATGGCGCTAGCGAGCGTTTCTGCGTCGGGGTCGGGGGACGCCTGGTAGTGGGCGACGGCCGCGCGCAGGGCATCAAGTTGTCGGTCGCCATCCAGATGCTCCTGTTGCAGATCGTCGATGACTTGGTCGAGCGAGGACGTGCGTCGCTTGAGCGCCGCGAAGAGGTAGGCATCTTCCTTCGGATGGTGCAGTTTGGCCGGGAACTCGTCGAGGTAGGTGAGCATGCCGTCCACCAGCCCGATATCCGCAGGTTTGCCGTCGCGCAGTCCGCCGGCCAGCATCCGCATGCCGTAGGACACCACCGCGATCGAGCGGTGCTCGTCCTTGATGATCGCGCAGACCTTCGTCATCGCCGGGTTCGGGTCGTTCTTTTCGACTGACGACACGAGCACCGGGATGCGGCTGCCAGCGAGCACCTTGAGCGTTTCGGAGGCGAGCATGACGCCGCCGATGCTGCGCGGCCCGTGCGATGCCATGAAGATCAGGTCGCAGCCCATTTCCGTCGCGGCGGCGAGGATGGCCTCGTGCGGTCGGTTGCTCCGCCGGGTCACGCACTCGCAGTCGATGTCGCCTGCGCGCGCCGACACCTCGGCCTTGGCGAGGATCTCGCGGGCGCGCCCGCCGAAGTCGTCCTGATACAGGCCGGGGTCGAGAAGGTGAATCAGCGCACCGTCGTCGGTCAGAGAGGCGCCGGCATCCGCATCGGCATAGAAGAACGTGATGCGCGCCCCTACGCTGCGGGCGAACTGGACGGCCTGCGAGATCGTCTGGCTGGCGAGATGGGTACCGTCGGTCGGAACGAGGATATGGCTGTACATCGCGTGCTCCGGTGTCTGCATTCAGATGATGTCGATAGGGTGCGCGGTAGCGGCCGGCGCCGCAACCGGCGCGCGCGGTGAGGAACCCGTTCCGACTGGTGCGCTCGCAGGCATTCAGCCCCTGGCGTGGAGAACCTCGGGGTCGAAGACCTCCGCCGGTGTGCGCACGCTTGGGCCGAGGATGGGGCCGACGATTTCATGACCCCAGGTCGAGAGCTGCTCCGGATTGAGTTCGAAGCCATCATCGTGCCAAGGTTCGAGTTCCGTGATGCATTCGATCGCGAAGCCGGACGGTGTGAAGTGATAGAACGACATGTGCGGATCCTGCGAATGCTGTCCCAGCGTCATCATCATCTGCAGTCCGTTCTTCTTGACCAGATCGTAGGTTTCGCCGACGTCGCGAACCGAGCGCACGAAGAGGCCGATGTGCTGCACGCCGGCCTTGCCCGGCCCGAAACCGTAAGCGATGTCGTGGCTCGTCTTGTCGTTGAGCCTGGAGCGGAAGAACCCCGTCTTGCCCTTGCCGGCGCCCGAGCCGTACCAGTGCATGCCCATGATGCCGGTGAGGAAGTGTTCGAGTTCGGGCGTGTATTCGGGCGTGATCACGACGATGTGGCCGACGCCCCGTTCGCCGCAGACGAATCCGCCGTGCGGACGGCCCGGCACGAAGGAGCGCGGGCTCCACTTCTGCGCGTAGAACAGTTCGTGCTGGTATCCGACCGGGTCACGGAAACGGATCAGCTCCTTCACGCCGCGTTTCTCGCACAGTTCCGGATCGCCGAAGGTGACCTCGACACCATGGCTGCGGAAGCGCTCGACGGCGGCGTGAAACTCCAGCTTGCCCTTGGCTTCCCAGCCGATGTAGGCGAGGCGGTCGATCTTGCCCGGATGAAATGCGAGCCGATGACGACGGTCGTCCAGCTTGAAGTAGAGGGTGTCCGGATCCGCAGTCGGGGATGTCCCGATCTGAAAGCCCATGACCTTCGGGCCGTATTCGCGCCAAGCATCGAGGTTCGCCGATTCGAACCCCAGGTAGCCGATACCGATGATGTCCATGCTGTCTTCCTCCTGTTTTGAGCGACCTGCGCCCGCGATTTGCACCGCGCTTTACGCAGACTTCGGACAGTGCCGCAGCGGCACGGCGTCCGTTCGTTCACTGTTGGGTCACGAACTTTCGGGCTCGTGCTCAGATTGCGAGCAGGCCCCCGTCGATGACGAGGTCGGAACCGGTCATGAAGGCGGCTTCGTCTGACGCCACGTACAGGGCCAGAGATACGACTTCCTCGGGTTCCCCCGGCCGATCCTGCAGCACGCCGTCGAGTAGCGCCCGGCGGGTGACGGGGTTCTCGACGAAGGCCGCGGTGCCGGGCGTCTTCACGAAGCCCGGACTGATGCTGACCGCGCGTATGCCGACCGGCGCCCCTTCGACCGCCAGCTGGCGGGTGAAGGAGACGACC
>DASWVJ010000230.1:0-6029 GCA_036406295.1 Bradyrhizobium sp. | reverse complement strand
TGGCGCGGCAACGAACTGATCGAGGAGCGCTTCTTCTACGATCCCCGGCAGATGAAGGGGTAAGGGCGACCAAAAGTTCGCGTAGCGCCGAAACCTTCGACACATTTCCCGCGTTAGCTTTGCCCCATGGCCATCTGCGACACATGAGGACTGGCGATGCCGACCCAGATCATCCCCTACATCTTCTACCGCGATGTGCCCGCCGCGCTGGACTGGCTGGCAAAGGCGTTCGGCTTCAAGGAGGAAATGCGCACGGGCACGCCGAGCGGCGGCATGCATGGCGAGATGTCCTTTCACGGCCAGCGCATCATGATGGGCCAGGGCGCAAAGGACTGGAAAATGGTCAGTCCGCGCGAGACGGACATGGCGACCATGGGCGTGTTCATCTACATGGATGACGTCGATGCCCATCATGCGCGCGCTGCGGCCGCGGGCGCCGAGATTGTACAGGCGCCGCACGACCAGTCCTACGGCCGCACCTACACTGCGCGCGATCTGGACGGCCATCCCTGGTTCTTCACCACTCCGCCGAAATAATGCCATATCGCACTACTCCGGCAAGAACGCCTGGTCGCCGCCTGAATCGGTCAGGTGCTGGACCTTTGCGCCATAGAGCGCGGAGAGGTTGGCTGATGTCAGCACCTCTTTTGCCGCGCCCTCGCCGATGACGGCACCCTGGCGCAAGAGGCAGGCGCGGTCGGCGGCGCGCATAGCGTGGTTGGGGTCGTGGGTGGTGAACAACACGCCCTGGCCGGAGGCGCCGAGCGCGCGGATCTCGCGCATGACGCGCCCCTGATTGCCGAAATCGAGGCTGGCAGTCGGCTCGTCCAGCACGACGAATTGCGGCTCCTGCGCCAGCGCACGCGCCAGCAGTGCAAGCTGGCGCTCGCCGCCGGAGATCATGGTGTACGGCCGCTGCGCCAGATGCGTGATACCGAAACGCTCGAGCATGCGCGCCGCCACCGCGCGGTCCGCCGCAGTCGGGCGGCTGAACAGATTACCATAGGCACTGCGGCCCATCAGCACCACCGTCTCGACGGTGAAGGCAAAAGTCGCCGCGTGCGATTGCGGAACATAGGCGATCAGCCGGGCGCGCTCGCGGCTGGAATAGCTCGCCAGCGAACGGTCGCCAAGCCGCACCTCGCCCGCCCTGGGCGCGAGCAAGCCGAGCAAGGTCTTCAGCAGTGTGGTCTTGCCGCCGCCATTGGGGCCGAGCAGCGCCAGCACTTCGCCGGTACGCAAGGCAACGTCAAGACCGCTGCCGACCAGGCGGTCGCGGTAGCCGATGGCAAGATTGCGGCCCTCCAGCTTCATGGCGCGGACCATTCCTTTGACACGCTGGCGAGCAGCCAGATGAAGAACGGCGTGCCGACAAAGGCGGTGAGGATGCCGAGCGGAATCTCGATCGGCGCCATGGTGCGGGCGAGCGTATCGATCGCAAGCAGGAAGCCGCCGCCGATAAACGCAGCGGCGGGAATGAGCCGGCCGAAGTCGGGCCCGACCAGCGTGCGGGCAATATGCGGCACGACCAGCCCGACCCAGCCGATGATGCCTGATGTGGCAACGCTGGCTGACGTCACAAGCGTTGCGGCTGCGACAATGGCGATGCGCAGCGGCCCGGTGGGCACGCCGAGCGCCCTCGCCTCCTCGTCCGGCAACGACATCACGTTCATGCGCCAGCGCAGCGCCATTAGCGCGATGGTGCCGAGCGCGACCGGTCCGAACAGCGGCACGAGATCGGAGGGGCTGACCGCCGCGAGACTGCCGAGCAGCCAGAACGTCATCGCCGGGAGTTGGTTGTAGGGATCGGCGAGATACTTCATCAGGCCGACGCCTGCGCCAAGCAGCGCGCCGATCACGACGCCCGCGAGCACCAGCACCAGCACGGGATCGCGCGCCCGCGCCGCCGAGCCGATCATGTAGACGGCGGCGACTGCGACGAGCCCGCCGGCAAAGGCCAGCGCCTGGATCGCGAAAATGCCGAGCGAAAAGAAGATGCCGACCACCGCGCCGAGCGAGGCTCCGGAGGAAGCGCCGAGGATATCGGGCGAGACCAGCGGATTGCGGAACAGGCCCTGAAAGGCGGTGCCGGCCACCGCCAGCGCCGCGCCGATCAGCATGGCCGCCACGACACGCGGGCCGCGCACCTGCCAGATTACCGTTTCGACGGCGGGCGCGACATTTGCCGGCGATCCGGTGAGCTTCGCCGTGAAGACCGCATAGAGATCGCCGAGGGAAACGGCAAAGCGGCCGGCGGTGAATGCGAGCAACAGTCCCGCAACAAGGATGAGGACCGAGATCAGCAGGCCGGGTGCGCTGGAGCGAGCCATCGCGAAAGTCTAGATCATGATCCGATTGAATTGAATCGGATCATGATCTCATTTCCTCATTTGAGCATGATCCTGCTCGGAAAACCGGTTTCCACTTTTCCGGGATCATGCTGGATCACTCCCTCCCCGCCAGCACACGTTCGAGATCGGCGTCCGACGGCGTCACGTGATAGAACCGCTTGTAAAAATCGCGCGTCAGCACGCGGATGTCTTCCTTGAAATGGTCGGGGTAGAAAATCTGCGCCAGCCACCACAGCCCGATCAGGCGGTTGACCGAGGGCGGGAAGTCGACCCAGCCGAACGGCAGCTTTGGCGACAGGTGCACGCGGCCGGAACGCACGGCCGAGACGTCCTTCCAGAGCGGATCATCGCGCACATTGGCGGCAAAGTCACGGTCGATCGTAACGATGATTTCGGGATCCCACTTCAGCACCTGCTCGACCGAGACTGTAGCGAGCCCGCCTTTGGTTTCACCGGCGACATTGCGTGCACCGAGGAATTCAATGGTCTCGACATTGATCGAGCCGCCGAGCCCGGTTTCCAGGCCGCGCGGCCCGCGGGCATAATAGACGCGCGGGCGCTCGCTTTCGGGAATCCGGTTGATGCGCGCCTGGATCTTCAGGAGCGTGTCTTCGGCATAGGCGGCATGGGGCTCGGCGTCGCGCTGCGTCAGCTTGCCGAGCAGGCGATAGGTCGCAGCCGTCGCATCGAAGCGGCCGTCGAGCAGCGCATAGGGAATCCCGGTCTGCTCCTGCACCCGCGCGGCGAGCGAGACAAAAGTCGGCGCGGTCGAGCCGACGTCAAGGATGAGGTCCGGCTTGAGCGCCAGCACGGATTCAAGATTGGCGGTGTTGCCGCGGCCCGTGAGACGGCCGATCTCGGGGCGGGCGCAGATATCCGGCAGCATGAACGCGCATTCTTCCGCCCGGTTGGCGCGCGGCCAGCCGAGCAGCAGTTCCGGCGCCAGCGTATAGAGCAGGATCGCTGCCGGCGGACCGGCGGGAAACACGCGCGCAACCCGATCCGGCACCAGGACGCTGCGCCCGGCAGCGTCCTGGACCGTGCCGGCCGCCCTCGCCCGCGGCGCAGCCAGCGTCGCGAGAAGCCCGCCCGTGAACGCGCGCCGACCAAGTCGCATCAGTCGATCGCGATCATCACGTCGGAGGCCTTGATGACAGCGTACGCGTCCTGTCCTTTGGCGAGTTTCAGGGCATCGATCGCCTCGTTGGTGATGGCTGAAGTGACGATCTGACCGCCGACGTCGATCTTCACATGGGCGGTCGTGGCGCCCTTGGTCAACTCGACGATCTTGCCTTTGAGCATGTTGCGGGCGCTGAGTTTCATCGCTGTTCTCCCTATGGCAGCACAGGCGCGGAGAACCCGTGCCGTGCCAGTATCTGCTGTCCTTTAGACGAAAGGATGAACAGGGCAAAGCGGTAAGCGGCAGCCGGACTATCGTTCAGCACGGTCAGCCCATAGTCCGCGCCGACCGCAAGGGACTCCGGCAGGGCAACGATTTGTTGTCCGGCATTCTCCCGTTGCGCCACCAGAGCGCCGGTGCAGTAGGTGAGGAAGATGTCGGCACGCCCTTCCGCCACGTGCCAGCCATAGACGCTGCGGCCTGCAGGTCCCGCAGCACTCGAAGGACCGCCGGTGAGCTGCTGCGCCTTCTGCTCCAGGATCTTGCGGCTCCCGCCCTTCATCGCGTCGGCCTTCGCGAACGCCTCGAATGCATAATCGCCGGAGGGATCGGCTTTTGGCGTCGAGGTGCCGACCTTGACGTCCTCGCGCAGCATGGTCTCGAGCAACGTCTCCGGCGTCACGGCCAGTCCAGGCCTGACCAGCGCGCAGAGCCGGTTGCGGACAAACAGCACGACCGGACTGCTTCGACCGCTACCGGCGAGCGACTGCGGATGCTCCATGTTGGCGGAAGCAAACACCTGTGCGCGGCTGCCCGCGGCAATCTCGTCACGCAGCGTACCTGACGGACCGTATTTCGCTTCCACCTTGGTGCCGGCCTCTGCGCCAAAGGCGGTGGCGACTTCGGTGAGCGCACCGCGCAGCGATCCGGCCGCGTGCAGAAGCACCGGCTCATTCGCATGCGCAGAGGACGTCATCACCATGCCGAGAACCGCAGCTGCGATCGTGCCAGACCGAAGCATCACGCGCCCGGCGCGTCGGCGTTCGGGAAGAACAGCTGCTGGCCGTTGATCTTGTAGTCGGCGATGGCCTTCTGGCCCTCCGAGGAGACGAGCCAGTCGATGAACGCCTGGCCCAGGTCTTTCTTGACGTGCTTGTGCTTCTCCGGGTTCACCAGCATCACTCCGTACTGGTTGAAGAGCTTCTTGTCGCCCTCGACCACGATGCCGAGCTCGCCGCGGTTCTTGAACGACAGCCAGGTGCCGCGGTCGGCGAGCACGTAGCCGTTCATGGCGGAAGCCGTATTGAGCGCCGCGCCCATACCCTGCCCGATCTCGCGATACCACGGACCTTTGTCGGCGCCGGCGATATCGATGCCGGCGGCCTTCCAGAGCGCCAGCTCGGCAGCATGGGTGCCGGACTTGTCGCCGCGCGAGACAAACGGCGCGGCCTTGTTCTTGATCGCGGTGAACGCCGCGACGATGTCCTTGCTGCCCTTCACGCCGGCCGGGTCGCTGTTGGGGCCAACCAGGATGAAGTCGTTGTACATCACCGGACTGCGCTTCACGCCAAAACCTTCGGCGATGAATTTCTCCTCCTGCGGCCGCGCATGAACGAACACCACGTCGGCATCGCCGCGCCGGCCAGTGTCGAGCGCCTGGCCGGTGCCCTGCGAAATCACCTTCACGTCAATGCCGGTTTTCGCCTTGAATAGCGGCAGGATATGACCGAACAGGCCCGAATCCTGCGTCGAGGTGGTCGACGCCACGACGATAAATTTCTCCTGCGCGAGCGCGGGCGCGGCGAACGCCAGCAGGGCTGCGAGACAAACGAAAAGGCGTCGGTTCATTCGAAGTTTCCTTGTTCGGGAAGATGAGACCGCTGCGGTGCGGATTTCGCGCAAATCTTTGTCAGAAAGGGAAACTCCGCAAGGTGGCGACAGGGCGGAGGCTCAAATATAGGATCAGGCTATGGGACACGGAGACGCAAATGGCCATTTCGACCTGCAGCAAATGTGGCGGACACAGTTTTGAACTCGCATTGTTCACGCCGATCGGCGAAAGCAGGAAGCTGACGCTGGTGCAATGTTCCGCCTGCGGCGTGGCGATGGGCGCGCTCGATCCCTCCATTGGACCGCAGATCGAGGCACTGAAGGCCCAGGTGGCGGCGATCGACCAAGGGTTGGCGCGGATCGCAGGGGCGTTGCAGGAGCTTGAGTGAAGATACCCCGTCATTTTCAGGTAGTACGTCCACCGTCATTGCTGTGACGGGAAACACGCGTTCTCGTTCCCGCGGCTGACTTTCGCCCGGGCTTTGCAACTTCGTTGCTCCCTCTTGGTCAGAGGGCGCAGGGAAAGCCGGGCGCCGACTGCGCCCGCAGCACCGTGTGCGAGAGTAGTGATAGGATGCACACGGGTTTGACAGGTACAGCCGAGACATCCCGGCTTTCCCCGCGCAATGGTTTACGGCTTATACGTACTCTTGTGTCCGCAAAATTTGCCAGAATGTGCGAACGGGCGGTCCTGACCGACCGCCCGTCGCTGGATCTGAGCCCGATCG
>DASWVJ010000229.1:0-10743 GCA_036406295.1 Bradyrhizobium sp. | reverse complement strand
GACGCCTGATACATTCGACGTCATTCCGGGGCGCGCGCAGCGCGAACCCGGAATCCAGAAGTGATGCTCTGCGCGTTCCCAAACCTCTGGATTCCGGGTTCGTGGGCTTTGCCCGCGCCCCGGAATGACGGAGCGAACGGTTGACAGATTGCAAAAATGAAACGGACTACGCTCGGTCACTGGCGGATGACGGCCAAGATCCGGAGCGAACCTCAATTCTTGCCCAAATAGGCAACGGCTTCTATCTCGACCAGCACTTCCGGCTTCGCAAGGGATCGCACTTCAACAAGCGTGGAAGCGGGAAAATCTCCCGTAAAGAACTCGCGCCGTGCGCGCCAGACCTCGGTGTTGTTCCTGATATCGACGACGAAGATCGTCATCTTCACCAAATTGTCCATCGTTCCACCGGCCGCTTTGATGATGCGGTCAATGCGTGAAAATATCTGCTTGCTCTGCTCGTACTCATCCTTGCCGACCATCTCGGTGCCGCCTTCGAACGGACGTGCCACCTGGCCGGAGATGAACAGCATGTCGCCTGCGCGTATGGCGTTTGACCACAGAGCAGGGCCGGCCTCGGCTACATCAGGGACCGACAGTTTTGTCCTGGGCATGGCATTCTCCTGTCAGTTGGCTCAATGCGTCCCTGCTGGCTTATCACAAATCCTGGCAAGCTCATCGCGCTGCCTTTGACCTTGAGCTGGCGGTGTGATCGCCGAGCCCGATCATGGCGGCTGTGATGCTGCAGGTGCAGCGGTCCTTCCAGCGCCGTCAGAGCTGATATACGTTCCGCAATCGCTGGACCGGCATTGGAAAGAAAATAGAGCGAGGTGCGATATCCGTGGCTAACGACAATCGCCTTCTTCAAACGGCGTTTTTCTTCTGCGTGATCGGCGCCATCGGCGGCAGCCTTCTTGCGAGCGATCGTCACGGAGCCTGGCAGTGGCTGCATTATCTGACAAAGCCGACCGCGACGGCTCTGCTCATCATCATGGTACTTCGAAATGCCTCAACGAAACCCTACGGGCGGGCGATCGCCGCTGGTCTGGTGTTCGCGTTTGCGGGCGACTTTTTTCTCATGCTCCCGGGCAATTATTTCCTCTGGGGACTGGTCTGCTTTCTGCTGACGCATTGCGCCTATATCTATGCACTGACGCGCGATGCGCGTCCTGGCGGCAGGTGGCCGATCTTTGCCGGGTTTGCCGCCCTTGCACTATTGATGGTAGCCGGCCTGTGGAATGCAGTGCCTGTCGCCATGAGACTGCCTGTCGCGCTCTACGCTGCGGCTCTCGCCTTCATGGCGGCTCAGGCTGTGTCGCGGGCAAGCCAGATGCCGCCTGGAACGCCGGCCCGCGCAACGGCCCGTCTGGCAGCTATCGGCGGCGTCCTGTTCATGATCAGCGATACAATCCTCGCCTATGGACGGTTCCGCTGGATGATTCCCGGCCAACCACTTTGGGTGCTTGGCTCCTATTACATCGCTCAATGGCTGTTCGCCCGGTCGGCGTGCGTAACTGATGATCAGACATATGAGCGCAGTTGTTGCGGATTGAGACAGAGCTAAGTCGAAACCTTAGCCTGCCCCGTCACTTGCCTTCCTTGCCCTTGCTGCCGGTCTTCAGCTCGCGATAGCGCGTCGCCCCGCCCTCGCGGATGGTCTGCGGGCTGCGCTCTACCGCCATCGCGTTGTCGGGGACATCCTTGGTGATGACAGAGCCCGAGCCGATATAGGCGCCGCTGCCGATCTTCACCGGCGCCACCAGCGAGGAGTTGGTGCCGATGAAAGCGCCCGCGCCGATCGTCGTCTTGTGCTTGCCGAAGCCGTCATAGTTGCAGGTGATGGTGCCGGCGCCGATGTTGGTCTTGGCGCCGACATGGGCATCGCCGATGTAGGAGAGATGGTTGACCTTGACGCCGGCCTCGATCGTTGCCGCCTTCATCTCCACGAAGTTGCCGACCTTCGAGCCGACGCCGAGCGAGTTGCCGGGGCGCAGCCGGGCATAAGGCCCGATCTGCGCGTTCTTGCCGATCGAAGACTGCACGATGTGTGAGAAGGAATGTATGACCGCGCCGTCGTCGATCGTGACGCCGGGGCCGATCACCACGAACGGCTCGATGGTGACGTCGCGGCCGAACCTGGTGTCGGCAGCGAGATAGACGGTCTCCGGCGCGATCAGCGTGACGCCCGCGTCCAGCGCAGCCTTGCGCAGTCTTGCCTGCATCGCGCTTTCCGCTTCTGCCAGTTGCGCCTTGGTGTTGATGCCGCGCACTTCATCTTCGCTGGTTTCGATCACGACGGCCTCCAATCCCATGTCCCTGACAATGGTGACGGCATCGACGAGATAATACTCGCCCTTGCTGTTGGCGTTTCCAATCTTATCGAGGATTTGCAGCGCATGGCGGCCGTCAAACGCCATCACCCCGGCATTGCACAGCGTGATCCTGCGTTCCTCGGCGCTGGCGTCGGCCTGCTCGCGGATCGCAACCAGCTTTCCGTTCTTGATCAGGAGCCGGCCGTAGCCGGTGGGGTCGGCTGCGCGGAATCCAAGCACGGTGAGCGCCGCCCCTTTGGCCAGCGGCGCGCGCATCCGCGCGAAAGTCTCGGCCGAGATCAGCGGCGTATCGCCGAACGCGATGAGCAGATCGTCCGCACCGCGCGCGATCGCCTGGCGCGCCGCCAGCACCGCATGCGCGGTTCCCAGCCGCTCGCGCTGGACGAAGGTCAGGGCATCCGGACGCAGCCGTTTCGCTTCAGCCTCTACTTCAGCGTGATCGGGGCCGACCACGACCGCCAGCGAAGTTGCCCGCCCCTGAGGCGCGGCCTGCAGGACGTGTGACAGCAGCGATTGGCCGGCTACGGGATGCAGCACCTTTGGCAGCGCCGAGCACATGCGAGTGCCCTCGCCGGCTGCGAGCACCACGGTAAGACTGGAACGGGCAGTCATTCGAATCCTTCAAACCGAGACAAGGCGCCGCCGTCTTAATGGGTTTTTGCGCGCAAAGGAAAGGTGATTCGCCATTCGGAAACGTGGCGGATTCAGGGTGGACCCGCATTTCCTGATATCTTTGCCTTTGATTCGGCAGGCCTTGAGGAGGGCCAACGACGTTTGGCCAAGAATTCCGACCATCTCGCCGGCTTTGAAGCCGAGGATACCGGCGGCCTGTTCAGCTCGCTGCTGGCCGAGGAAGACGAGTCCGACCGCCGCCGGACCTTGTGGCGGGTCGCCTCCTGGGGCGTCGGCGCCATCGCAGCGGTCGTGATCGCCGTGATGGCCAACCAGTCTTCGCTTGGCTGGCGGCGGGAACAGGCGGCGACATCAGACCTGGTGCAACAGGCCAATCGACTGCAGGCCGTGGCGCGCGAGAGCCAGAACGAGGCCCGGCGGCTGGCCTCCGCCGTCGACACACTGAACAGCGACCGCGACCGTCTCTATACGCGCGTCACCGTGTTGGAACAGGGCCTGGACTCCGTCACCGGCGCAATTGCCAAGCAGACTGTCGCGGCGGCCGTTCCCGCGCCTGTCCAACCCGACGTTCAGCCGGCCGAACAGACGCCAGCCCCAGTCATCGCGCCGGCCGCAACGAAACCGGCGGCACAGTCCGAAAAAGCCGCGGCGGCGGCCAGCGTCGAGCCGGTGCCTGCCAGTACCTCGGCGGTCAAGGATGTCCCGACCAAGCCGGCCGCCATGCCGGCAACCCCGCTGATCGAATCCAAATCCATGATGGCGCCCCCCGATCCTGCTGCCGGCAAACTGATTGAGCCTTCCACGACAGCGAGCACCGTTGCGGCGGAGCCCATCCCGCCGGTGGTCGCCGCGGCACTCCCCAGCGAAAGCGCGGAGCAGGATACGGCGGAAACGGCGCTGCCAAAAATCCAGCGCACGGAATTCGGCATCGATGTCGGCAGCGCCAATTCGATTGGCGGGCTGCGTGCCCTGTGGCGCGGATTGTTGAAGTCACGATCGAAGGCGCCGCTGGCGGCGCTGCAACCGATCATCGTGATCCGCGAAGGTACCGGCGGACGGGGCATGCAATTACGGCTCGTTGCAGGGCCGCTCAGCGATGCGGCGGCCGCCGCAAAGCTTTGCGCTGCCATCAGCGAGAAGGACCGGGAATGCGAGACGGCCGTCTATGACGGTCAGCGCCTGTCGTTCAAAGCCGAAGATGCGCCGGCGGCAGCCAAGCCCGCTGCACCGGCGGTGACGCGCAAGCGGAACGCACCGCAGAAGCGTGCGGCGGTCGAGGAACCGGCGAAGAAACCCGAAGCGGCGACATCGTCAGGCTGGACAACCTTCTTCGGCAAGAAGAACTGATGATAAAGCCCCGCCATCACAATGGCTTGTGGATCGATCCTGATCTTCAGTGACATGCGCTGCCACAGCTTGTCCCGCGGGCCGAACCTCGTCATATTCGGCGCATGAAAAAGACCCCGTTCCGGCTCACCCCGTACCAGGTGCAATTCCTGCTCGTTGTCGGCTTCATCACCGTCGGCTACGCGCTGTATCTGCGTTATATGGCCGTCGAATACTCGCCTGTGGCGCTGGCATGCGATGCCGGCCTTCAGACCATGCTCTGCAAGATGCGTTCGCTTGCGACCTATCTGTTCAAGCATTCCGTATTCGGGATCGTCGCGCTGATCATCGCGGTGCTGCACGTGATGCGGCCGTCGATCGTGCTCCTGACGGGCGGCCTGATCGCCGCCGGTCTTGGCATCGTGCTCTACAACATCACGCTGTCGGGGATCGCGGTCGGCCTGCTTATTTTGGGCTTTGCACGGCCCGCGCCCGCCACAGCGTAAGCGCAAACAGCAAATAGATCGCGCAGGTCCACATCGCCTGCCAATTGTCGCGTCCCTCGTTGAGGCCGACATAGATCGCGGCCACGGCGAGCAGGCCCGCAAACACCGATTCCGCAATCGGACGTGTACCAGTCTGTGGACGGTTCAACACCATCAAGCCCATGAACGGCACCACGGCCATGGTGAGCGACGCATAGGGGAAGTCGCGATAGCGCGGATCGAAGGCAAAACCGAGCGCGGTTTCCGCCGCGATCACCGCGGTGATCCCCAGCGCAAGAGCGAGCAGGATCGTGACCAGCGAACGGGTCCTGTAATTCCGCGGACCGAACAGCTCCAGCAATGTCGGCAATGGCCGTCCGGTCATTTGCGCGTGGGCACAGAGCAGTGGCGAGGCGCAGGCGGCCGCAAGCAGGGCTCCCCATTTCAGCCACCCGCCGATGCCGTAGCTTTCGTAGAACATCTTGTCGCCGGCAATACCGAGCAGGCTGCCTGCCGTCGTGGCCGAGATCGCCACCGCGAACCAGGAGACCTGCCGGGGCGTCCATGGCCGCCGCCGCACAGTGAGGATCGCGACAAGGAAGGTCAGCGCGCTCAACGCCATGCCGCAGCCCATCAACAGCTTCCATGCGGGGAAGTTGCTGATGGCGACGCCGGGCGGATATTTCACCTCGCGCCGGTACGCGTCGAATAGCCCCCAAAAGCCGCCCACAGTGCCCTCGAGCTGGCGTTTCCACGGCTGGTCGTAGGCCTCGATCAGGTTGACGCGGAATCCCTCGCGCTTGGCGATGTCGAGGATTTCCGAGACTACGCGCGCCTGGCTGGTGCGCGACGGCAATGCGCCTTCCCGCATCCGTCCCTGGCTTGGCCAGCCGGTCTCGCCGATCAGGATCTCCTTGCCCGGGAATGCCACGGCCATGCGCTTGCGGATGGAATCCACGTGCGAGGCAGCGAACTTTGCCTTGATCGGAAAATCCTCCCAATAGGGAAGGATGTGGATGGTGATGAAGTCGACGGCGTCATAGATCTCGCGGTTCTTCAGCCAGAACTCCCAGACGTCGGCGTAGGTGATCGGTATCTGCACCTGCGCCTTCACGCTGCGGATGTTGGCCACGAGGTCGGCGGTGGTCATTTCGCCGCGCAGCAGCACCTCGTTGCCGACGACGAGCGCCGTGATGGTGTCAGGATGGCGCTTGACGAGCTGTATCGCCGTCGAAATCTGCGCAAGGTTCCTGAAGCGGTTGCTGCCGAGCCAGATGCCCTGGATGACCTTGAGCCCGACCTTGGCTGCCAGCCCCGGCACCTGATCCAGACCATTCTCGATGGAATAGGTGCGGACGCATTCGGTCACCTTGGCCAGTTGCGCGAGGTCCTCGGCAATCTGTTCGGTCGATATCTGGGTGGTGTCGACCAGCGGTGTCTGGCCATTGCGGAACGGCGCATAGGACACGCATTGCAGCTTGGCGTTGGGGTCGATCGGGGCGCGCACCAATGTGATCGGCGTGGCCAGCCACCACCACACCGCGGCAATCGTAGCGAGGGAAATCAGCAAGAGCGCCAGCGGCGTACGAAGAGAAATCGGTTCCATCCTCCGGGCGGGGCTCGTCGATTAACGCCTCGACCGCCGTCTGCCAAGTGTACGAGAGCGACAATCGGCAACCAATTGCCGCCGGGCAGTTTTACCACGGCGACATAAAGTTGTGAGTTTGCTGGACAAAATCCCGGATTCGCGCCATGGGAATCCGGTGCCGTTTCCGCCCCATTGGGGGCCCATTTGAACGGCATCAAGCCCGCGCGCCCGGGTCCTGGCGCTGGAAGTCCAACTAATCGGGGAAAGTATGCGTCGCCGGGTACTTAATCTTCAAAGCGTGGTCCTGCGTCACCTTGCCCCGGTCGCATTGGCCCTCCTTATCGGATCGGCGGGCGCCTTTGCGCAAGCCGCCTTTGCCCAGACCTTGGCCCAAAGCGGCACCCCGGCTCCCCAGGACCAGCAAAAGAACGCCCCCGACAGCAAGTCCGCCGAAGCCATCAAGGATAATGAGCGCAAGGCTGCCGAGTTCGTCGAGGCCCAGCAGGCCATCAACGGCCCTGGCGGCAACCCTGAATGCGTCTGGCTCGGCCGTCGCGTGGTCCGTCTGATGTGGCTGGATGACCTCGATACCGCGTTCCGGCACCTCGATCTCTACGACCGCTTTGGCTGCCCCGGTGGCCATGTCCAGGCGAGCTTCCGCTGCCTGACCCGCTTCGGCGCCCAGATCGACGACAAGGTGCCGCGCAGCCTCGATGGCCGTATCCATGCCTGCTGGATCAACCCGGGCGCCCAGCCCCAGACGGCCGCCGCCCCGGCGCCAGCGCCTGCCACGTCGGGTAGTGCAGCGGCCCCTGCGCCTGCCGCCCCTTCGCCCGCGCCCGCGCCGGCGCCGGCAGCCCCCGCCAAATAGGGCTGCCGCTCCGGCGGAGGTGCCATGCCGCCCGCGCGTGCATGAACGCCGCCTGAACGGGTACGCCCTCAAAAGGCCATGGCGCCATACCAGTTGTTTAATCGCGTGGCAGGGTTATCTTCAAAGCGCCGCGATACCGGTCGAACCTAGGGGACGGGTTCGCTTGAACTAATTTAGCCCCGCATGGTTTGATTGCGATGCGCGCTGTCGTCGCCGTTCTTCTGTTCGTCACCGCCGTTCATGCCGGACTCTGGGGCCTTCTGCGAGAGAAGCAGACGGCGCCGGATTTCCACGGCATGCTGCCGAGCGTTTCCTATGCGCCGTTCGACGGAACCGGCCATCCCGACGTCGACAACATCCCGACCGTCGAGAAGATACGTGCCGATATGAGGAAGCTCGCCACGATGACCCGGGCGATCCGCCTCTACTCGTCCACCGGAGGGGTGGAGCTGGTGCCGCCGATCGCCGCCGAATTCGGCCTCAAGGTCATGGTCGGCGCCTGGATCGACAAGAATACCGATCGCAACGAGCGCGAAATCGACTCCGCCATCCAGCTTGCCCGGCGCAACAGCAACGTCATCGGCGTCGTGGTCGGGAACGAGGTCATCTATCGCGGCGAGCAGAAGGTCGACGACCTCATCGAGATGATCAAGCGGGTCAGGAAATCGGTCAACGTTCCGGTGACGACCGGCGAGATCTGGCACGTCTGGCGCGAGTTCCCGAAGCTTGCCAACAACGTCGATTTCATCGCCGCGCACGTCCTGCCCTACTGGGAAAACTTCACCGCCGAGCAGGCGGTCGACCAGGCCGTCGATCGCTTCAACCTGTTGCGCGACCTCTTTCCGGGCAAGCGGGTGGTGATCGCCGAATTCGGCTGGCCGAGCGCGGGCTACAATCTGCTCAACGCCGTTCCCGGCCAGTTCGAGCAGGCCTCGGTGCTGCGCAACTTCGTCACGCGCGCCGAAGCCATCGGCATGGACTACAACATCGTCGAAGCGATCGATCAGCCATGGAAATTCTTCGAAGGCGGCGTCGGCCCCTACTGGGGAATCCTGAACGCCGCGCGTGAGCCAAAGTTTGCCTGGACCGGGCCGATCGTCAATCAGGACTACTGGAAGCTCGCCACCATCGCGCTTCTGGTCGGCATCCTGATGTCGCTGCCGATCCTGCGGCTGAGCGAGCCGACTGTCATGCAGGCGCTGGTGCTGTCCGCCGCCGCCAATGGCGTCGGCGCCTGGGCCGCGACCGTGTTCGCCTACTGGAACACGCACTATTTCGTCTGGGGTTCGGCGTTTGCGCTGGGGCTGGGCACGGTCCTGCTGGTGCCGCTGATCCTGATTGCCATGGCGAGGATCGAGGAAATCGCGGCCGTCGCTTTCGGACGCGGGCCGCGCCGGCTGATCACCAAGAGCGCGCCGCTTGCACCCGCCACGATCGGCGAGAACGTCGCCTTCCCCAAGGTGTCGATCCACGTCCCCGCCTATTACGAGCCGGTAGAGATGCTGAAGCAGACGCTCGATGCGGTGTCGCGGCTGGACTATCCGAATTTCGAATGCGTGGTCATCATCAACAACACGCCCGATCCGGAATTCTGGCAGCCGATCCAGGATCACTGCCGCGCGCTCGGCGAGCGCTTCAAGTTCATCAACGCCGAGAAGGTTGAGGGCTTCAAGGCCGGCGCGCTGCGTATCGCCATGGAGCGCACCGCCGCGGATGCCGAGATCATCGGCATCATCGACGCCGACTATGTCGTGCATCCCGACTGGCTGAAGGACCTGGTTCCCCTGTTCGCCGACCCCCGCGTCGGGCTCGTGCAGGCGCCACAGGAGCACCGCGACGGCGACCGCTCGCTGATGCACTACATCATGAACGGCGAGTATGCCGGCTTCTTCGACATCGGCATGGTCCAGCGCAACGAGTTCAACGCCATCATCGTGCATGGCACGATGTGCCTGATCCGCCGTGCCGCGATGGACATGGCTGGCGGCTGGTCGAGCGACACGATCTGCGAAGACACCGACCTCGGGCTTGCGATCATCCAGCAGGGCTGGCTCACCCACTACACCAACACGCGCTATGGCGAGGGCCTGCTGCCCGACACCTATGAGGCCTTCAAGAAGCAGCGCCACCGCTGGGCCTATGGCGGCTTCCAGATCGTCAAGAAACACTGGCGGCGCTTCCTGCCGGGGGCGAGCCGCCTCAGCCAGGAGCAGCGCCGCGAATTCGGTCTCGGCTGGCTGAACTGGCTGGGGGCCGAAAGCCTTGGCGTCGTGGTCGCCATCCTCAACCTGGTCTGGGTGCCGATCGTGGCCTTTGCCGACATCGCCATCCCCGACCGGATCCTGACGCTGCCGATCATCGCGTCTTTCGTGGTGTCGCTGGTGCATTTCGTGGCGCTGTACCGCCTGCGGGTGAAGGTGAAGGCCGGACAGATGCTGGGGGCCATGATCGCGGCGATGAGCGTGCAATGGACGGTATCGCGCGCGGTCGCCCAAGGCCTGATCACCGAGCATCTACCGTTTGCCCGCACCTCCAAGGGAGGCCTGTCGCGGATGTCGATCGAATTCCAGGCGTTCTGGGAGGCGGTGATCGGCGTGCTGCTTCTGGTCGGCGCTGCGGTCCTGATCGCGACGAACGGCACCAAGCAGGTGCGCGAGATCTACATCTTCGCCGGCGTGCTGGTGCTGCAAAGCCTGCCGTTCCTGGCGGCGGTCGCCATCGCGATCCTGGAGAATTCGCGCATCAACGAGTTCGCCTTCTGGCGCAACAGCGCGGTGCGCGCGGCGGAGCTGATCGGGCTGCGCCCGGTCTCGCTGCCCAAGGCGGTTCCGAGCTCGCAGCCCGCCAGCGAAATCCAGCGCAAAGCCAGTTGATTGGCGGGGGAAGATCCGGCCCCGCCCCTTGAAGAGGCCGCGCTAACTACCGATTTCGGCTGTATGATTCAGGCCCTGCCGCGCCACAACTTGCGGGCCTTTGCACTATTGACCCGAGGGGGTCTGGCCCCTACACAGCGCGGGCCGAAGCATGATCCGGCGTAACGTGAGCGCGTAGCTCAGGCGGTAGAGCACGTGACTTTTAATCATGGGGTCGAGGGTTCGAGTCCCTCCGCGCTCACCAAGAAAATCAATTACATACGCCAAACACAAAAATTTTTGCTGATGGGCCGGGGCACAGTGGGGGCACAAAGTCGTTGCGGTGCCCTACGGGTAGCGGCTTTTCGATGCCGAGGCCTCGCGCTATCGTAGCGGCATGTTCTGGACCGGATTTGCCACTGGCGTTGCTCTCTGCCTTGCGATCGGACTCGCCGGCCATTTCGTGCGCGAGCGCCGGGCCCGTGCGGCCTTCGTTGCCAATCTTTCACCTGCCGACCAGGAAGCGCTCAGAGGCTTTGAGATGGCAAATTCCGACTGGCGTCTATTCCAGAGACTGCGCGGCCGCTAGCCCGGATGTGGCTGAGGGAGCGCCGCCGGCCTGACGCAGGCTGACGTGAACCGTTGGCACCTATCTTGT
>DASWVJ010000228.1:0-14245 GCA_036406295.1 Bradyrhizobium sp. | reverse complement strand
GCGGGGCAACGGTGACAATAAAGGCCGCTCACCGGGGAGAGTACGTATAAGCCGTAAACCACTCGCGCGGGGAAAGCCGGGATGTCCTGGCTGTACCTGTCAAATCCGTGTGCATTCTATCACTACTTTTCGCACACGGTGCTGCGGGCGCAGTCGGCGCCCGGCTTTCCCTGCGCCCTCTTCAGAAAAGAGGGCCAACGAATTTACATCACTCGGGCGAAACCACGCCGCGGGAATGTGCTGTGCTGTTCCTACGTCATTGCAATGACAGCTGCACCAGCCGCCACCGCTCACATCGTCGCGCCGAGCACCCACGGCGCGAATTCGGCGCCGCCGAAATCAAAGCTCTCGCTCTTGGTCGGCTGGCCGGAAGCAGTCTTCAGCATCAACTCGAAGATGCGCTGGCCGCAATCCTGCACGGTCTCCTCGCCGTCGAGGATGGTGCCGCAATTGACGTCCATGTCGTCTTCCATCCGCTTGTACATCGGCGTGTTGGTGGCGAGCTTGATCGACGGCGCCGGCTTGCAGCCGAACACGCTGCCTCGCCCCGTGGTGAAGCAGACGAGATTGGCGCCGCCCGCCACCTGCCCTGTCGCGGCGACCGGGTCGTAGCCGGGCGTATCCATGAAGACAAAACCCTTCTTGGTGACCGGCTCGGCATAGTGCAGCACATCGACCAGATTGGTGCTGCCGGCCTTCGCCATCGCCCCCAGCGACTTCTCCAGGATGGTGGTGAGGCCGCCGGCCTTGTTGCCCGGGCTCGGATTGGCGTTCATCTCCGCGCCTTCGCGCTGGGTGTACTCCTCCCACCAGCGCATCAAGCCGACCAGCTTCTCGCCGACCTCGCGGCTGACCGCGCGGCGAGTGAGCAGATGTTCGGCGCCATAGGTCTCCGGCGTCTCGGAGAGGATGACGGTGCCGCCGTGACGCACCAGGAGATCGCTCGCCGCGCCGAGCGCCGGATTGGCCGACACGCCGGAATAGCCGTCCGAGCCGCCGCATTGCAGGGCCACCGTCAGTTCGCTCGCCGGCACGGGCTCGCGCCTGACCTTGTTGGCATCGGTCAGCGCCTCCTTCACGAAGGCGACGCCCTTCTCCACCGTCTTGCGGGTGCCGCCGACTTCCTGGATGTCCATCGCGCGCAAACGGCCGGCGAGCTTCTGCTCTTCCATCAGCCCGCCGATCTGGTTCACCTCGCATCCCAAACCAAGCACGATCACGGCGGAGAAATTTGCATGCCGCGCATAGCCGCCGAGCGTGCGGCGAAGCAGCGCCAGCGGCTCGTTCTGCGTCATGCCGCAGCCGGTCTTGTGGGTCAGCGCCACTACGCCGTCGACATTGGGAAAATCGGCGAGCGGATTGTCGCCGGTGAAGGGATTCTTCCGGAATACGTCCGCCACAAGGCCGGCTACATGCGCGCTGCAATTCACCGAGGTGAGGATGCCGATATAGTTGCGCGTCGCGACGCGCCCGTCGGGCCGGCGGATGCCGTCGAAGGTCGCGGACAGATCGAAGTTCGGCGCCGGCTTGACGTCGACGCCATAGGCATAGTCCTTGGAAAAATCGCCCATGCCGCAATTCTGCGTATGCACGTGCTGGCCTGGCGCAATCGGCGCGGTGGCAAAGCCGATGATCTGACCGTAGCGGCGCACCGGCTCGCCGACCGCGATCGGCTTGATCGCAACCTTGTGGCCGGCGGGGATCCGCTCAAGTGTGGTGACACCATCGGCCACCACAAGCCCCGGCGGCAGGCTCGATCGCGCGATCAACACGCCGTCGTCGGGATGCAGTCGGATCACGGGTGCCGGGGCCATGGCGGATCTCCTTGCCTGTTGCAATCACCTCTCCCCGTTCTTTGCGGGGAGAGGGAGAAGTTACGCCTTGCCGCCCGACTCCTTGCGGGTCTGGTTCACCTGCATCTTGGCGTAGGTCATCATCAACCCGCTCTCGTTCGAGAGCGTGACGAGCTTGAAGCCCATGTTGATGGCGCGCACCGCGCCTTCCGCGCCCGAGCAGTGGATGCCAGGATTGAGGCCGCGCTTGCCGCACTCCTTCACGATCTTCTCATAGATCTTCAGGATTTCCGGCTCGTCGCGGTCGAGCTTCGGCACGAGACCGTAGGAGAAGCCGAGATCGGACGGTCCGATGTAGACGCCATCGATGCCCTCGACGTCGAGGATCGCTTCCATGTTCTCGACCGCGGTCCTGGTCTCCATCATCGGCAGCAGCACGATCTCGTCGTTCGCGGTCTTCTGGTAGGTGCCGGCCGAGCCATACATGCCCGAACGGATCGGGCCGTTGGAGCGCACGCCCTTCGGCGGATACTTCGAGTAGGAGACGAGATTCTTCGCTTCCTGCGGCGTATTGATCATCGGACAGATCACGCCATAGGCGCCGCCGTCGAGCACCTTGCCGATGATGCCCGGCTCGTTCCAGGGCACGCGGACCATCGGCGTCACCGGATGGCCGTTCATCGCCTGGAAACACTGCACCATGGAGAGATAGTCCTGCACGCCGTGCTGCATGTCGACCGTGACGCTGTCGAAGCCGCATTGCGCGATGACCTCGGCGGAGAACCCCGACGGGATCGCCAGCCAGGCGTTCACCACGGCCTTGCCCGAAGCCCATACTTTCTTGACGTTGTTATTAGCCACTCTATTCCTCCTGTTGAAGCTTTCCCGCCGTCATTGCGAGCGCAGCGAAGCAATCCATCGTTAGGAAAGCTGGATTGCTACGTTGCTACGCTCCTCGCAATGACGGAAAAATCATGCTGTCGCCCGCTGAATGCTGACTTCGCTGACGCCGACCTCGCGCGCGGTGTTGACGATCGCAGCCCAGGTATCGTCGGGCAGCGGCACGCCATTCGCGGTACGCTCGGCTCGCGTCTTCCGCTCGGGATCGCCGGGGATCAGCACGGTATCGACGCCGGCAACCGGCTTGGTCGCGCGGATGAAGTCGACATAGCGGGTGATCTCGCCATCGAAGAAGTTGCTGGTGTCGACGACCTTGGGATCGATGTAGAAAGAGAGCATGCCGTTGGCGAAGCGCCGGCCGCTCGAGGTGGCGCCGGTGCCGGTGAGCGCCCCACCGAGCAGCTCACAGATGAAGGCAAGGCCCGAGCCCTTGTGCTCGCCGAAGGCGCGGATCGCGCCCGTGCCCTTGGTATGGTCACGCGGTCCATCCGGCGTGTACGGGCCGTAGAGCACGCTGGGCTCCTCGCTCAGTGTGCCGTCGGAATCGATCAGCGCTCCCTTCGGCAGCTTCTTGCCGCCGCGGCTCGCCACCAGCACCTTACCCTCGGCGACGATCGAGGTCGCAAAATCCAGCACGATCGGGTCCTGCCCTGCCCGCGGAATACCGACGCAATATGGCGCGGTCGACAACCGCTTCTCCACGCCGCCGAACGGCGCGACCAGCAGCGAGCCGGCGGCATTCACAAAGTGCACGGACACCAGCCCCTCGGCTGCGGCCATTTCGGCCCAGTCGCCGACGCGGCCGATATGGCCGGCATTGCGCAACGCCACCGCGGCAAGCCCCGCCTTCCTGCATTTTTCGATGCCGGTCTTCACCGCGAACGGCGTGACGGTCTGCCCATAGCCGAACTTGCCATCGACCACGGCGAGCGACGGCGTGTCGACGACGATCTCCGCGGTCTGGTTGGGAACGACGTTGCCGGTCTTCTTCCAGCGGATGTAGACGGGCACGCGGATCACACCATGGCTGTCATGGCCGGTGAGGTTCGCGGTGGTGAGGTAGGTCGCGATGCGCCTTGCTTCTTCGGGTGAGGATTCGGCGTGGGAAAAAACGTCCGCGACGAAATCGATGAGGTTGTTGACTTTGATGGTGACCATGTCCGGATTTTCAGTCGTGTTCCTTGTGGCGGCATCAGCCGCATCGCAATGCAGCGAAGCCTACTCCAGCGCCGGTTTTGCGACCGGCTTGTCCGGCACTTTGAACGAAAAATCGCCGCGATGTCCACTGCCCCAATCGTCATTGCCCAATGATTGCAATCATTTGCAGTCAGGCTATGCACCTCGCCCCTAGCATCATGCAAAATTGCATTCACTCGCCGTCGTCGCTGTCGGCGCCCGCCATGTCGGCGAGGCTCTGCTCCAGCACGACCAGCATCTCCTGCAATTCGGACAGGCGGCGCGCGCCGAAGCGGCGGGTGATCTCGGCATATATCGCTTCCGATGTCGGCGCCACCGCCTCGATCAGCTTCAATCCCTTGGCCGAGATCGAGACAACGGCGCGGCGCTGGTCCACCACCGCCGTCTTGCGCTCGACCAGTTGCCGCGCCTCGAGATCGCGCAGGATGCGCGACAGGCTGGGGCCAAGCAGGAAGGCCATGCGTGCGAGCTCGGTGACTTCGATGGCCTCCACTGCCGTCAGCGCGCGCAGGATGCGCCATTGCTGTTCGGTGAGGCCATGGTTCCGCAGCGAGGGACGGAACTGGCGCATGACCGCTTCGCGCGCGCGCAGCAGCGACATCGGCAGCGAGCGGGAGAACTCGCGCATCGGCAGCCGGCGAGCCGCCGACGCTGTTGCTCCACTGGAATCATTGGGCGATTTCTTCCGCGCCATGCGTCTCACGTTTGCGCTGCAGCAAGAAACAATAGGGTTTGCAGGCAAACACTTAACATGTTAATCATCTCCCTGCATCCCTTATTAGCCGTCCCCCATGGCCCTCTCGCAAGACGAAATCCGCAGTGCCGCCGAACGGCTCGACCGGGCGGAGAAGACCCGCAAGCAGATCCGCCAGCTCTCGCTGGATCATCCCGGCATCACCATGAAGGATGCCTATGCGATTCAGAAGGCCTGGGTCGAGATGAAAGTAGCGGCGGGCCGTGTCGTCAAAGGGCACAAGATCGGCCTCACGTCGAAGGCGATGCAGAGCGCGCTCAATATCGACGAGCCGGATTCCGGCATCCTGCTCGACGACATGTTCTTTGCCGACGGCGGGCTGGTGCCGTCAGACCGCTTCATCGCTACCCGTATCGAGGCGGAGCTTGCCTTCATCATGAAGCGGCGCCTGTCGGGGCCGGACTGCACCCTGTTCGACGTGCTCAACGCGACAGAGTTCGTGGTGCCCGCCCTGGAAATCCTCGATACCCGCATCGAACGCGTCGATCCGCAGACCAAGGCGACGCGAAAGATCTTTGACACCATCGCCGACAATGCGGCCAATGCTGGCATCGTGCTCGGCGGCCGACCGATCCGCCCGCTTGATGCTGACCTGCGCTGGATTGGCGCGCTGTGCTATCGTAACGGCCAGTTGGAAGAGACTGGGCTAGCCGCCGGCGTGCTCAACCATCCCGCGACCGCGGTGGCGTGGCTCGCCAACAAGATCGCAGCCAATGGGCTTTCGCTCGAAGCCGGCCAGGTGGTGCTGGCCGGATCATTCATCCGCCCGATAGAGACGCGCAAGGGCGACACGATCCAGGCCGATTATGGACCTTATGGTTCGGTGAGCTGTTACTTCGCGTAGTCAGCGACAAAGAATAGTCGGGAGTGAACCGCCATGCCGCATTTCACCATCGAATACTCCGCCAACCTCGACAAGCGCGTCGACATGGCCGATGTGGTCGAGCTGGTCCGCAAGGCGGCGGTTGAAACCGGCATCTTCCCGGTCGGCGGCATCCGCGTTCGCGCCATCAGATGCGAACACTACGCGATCGGTGACGGCAATCCGCAGCTTTCTTTCCTTTCGATGGTGCTGCGGCTCGGCGAGGGCCGCGATCTTGCTGCCCGCAAGAAGGCGGGCGAACATATCTTCGGGGCGCTGTCGGCCTATCTCGATCTGGTGTTCGCAAACAGCAAGTTCGCGCTGTCGTTCGACATGCAGATCAACGACAAGGAAACCAGCTGGAAACGCAACAACATCCACGACGCTCTGAAAGTGGAGGCCGCCGGCTCGTAGAGCCGAGCCCCGGAGGTTCCGGTTCGATGCTTTCGCATCGTCCCGGAACGACAACGATCAATCGAGGAAACCATGCCCGTTCCGAAACACGTCTTCGACCCGCCGTTCAACGTCATCCGCTCCAGCCATGCCGTGCTCGACGTCACCGACCTCGACACCAGCCGCGAGTTCTACGAGACCACCATTGGCCTGCATGTCGAGGACCGCGACAGCAACGCCGTCTACTTGCGCGGCAGCGAGGAGCACCAGCATCATTCACTGGTGCTGCGGAAGGCGGCCGTGCCCGCCTGCAACCGGCTCGGCTTCAAGGTCGGCGACGACAGTGATCTCGACAAGGCCGCCGCCTTTTTATCGGCCAACGGCATTGCCCATGCCTTCGTCGAGCAACCGTTCCAGGGCCGCACGCTGCACTTCACCGACCCCTTCGGCTTCCAGATCGAGCTCTATGCGAAGATGGACAAGCGCCCGCATCTCTTGCGCCGCTACGACCTCTACAAGGGCTGCCATCCGCAGCGGTTCGACCATTTCAATGTCTTCGCCGCCGAAGTGCAGGGCACAATGGATTTCTACGTCCGGCTCGGCTTCCGCTTGACCGAGTATGCCGAGGAAGACGGGCCGAATGGCCGCATCGCGGCGGCCTGGTTGCACCGCAAGGGCAACGTCCATGACTTTGCCATCACTAACGGCAAGGGCCCTCGCCTGCATCACTTTGCCTATTGGGTGCCGACCGCGATGAACGTTCTGCATCTCTGCGACGTGATGGCAACCAGCGGCTACCTGAAGAACATCGAGCGCGGCCCGGGCCGCCACGGCATCTCCAACGCCTTCTTCCTCTACGTCCGCGACCCCGACGGCCATCGCCTCGAACTCTATACCAGCGACTATTTTACCGGGGATCACGACCACGAGCCGCTGCGCTGGTCGCTGCGCGATCCGCGCCGGCAGACGCTGTGGGGTGCGCCCGCGCCACGCTCCTGGTTCGAACAGGGTTCGCCCTTCACGGGCCAGAGCGTGCGCGAGCCGCAATTCGTCGCCGACGTATTGGTAGCGGACTGAACGCGATGACCGCCCCTCGCCTTGCCACCTACGCCGTTAGCGGTATCGCCAAGTACGGTCTCGTCACCGATCGCGGTGTTGTCGACCTTTCCGCACGTTTCGACTATCCCACCTTGCGCGAGGCAATCGAGGCTGGCGCCTTGATGAAGCTTGCCGAGGAAGGGGCAAGGCACTCGCCCGATCACGCATTCACCGACATCAGCTGGCTGACGCCGATCCCCATGCCGGAAAAGATCATCTGCATCGGCGTGAACTACCCGGACCGCAATGCCGAATACAAGGACGGCCAGGACGCGCCAAAATATCCAAGCATGTTCATGCGCACGCCGCGCTCCTTTGTCGGCCACAACACGCCCCTGGTGCGCCCGCGCGCCTCGCAGCAGCTCGACTATGAGGGTGAGCTCGTTATCGTCATCGGCAAGGCCGGCCGCCACATCGCGGAAGACCGGGCGCTCGACCACATCGCGGCGATCACGCTGTGCAACGAAGGCACGCTGCGCGACTGGGTGCGCCATGCGAAATTCAACGTGACGCAAGGCAAGAATTTCGATTCCACCGGCAGCCTCGGCCCGTGGCTCGTGCCCTACACGGACCACGCGCAGATTGCCGACATTCGCCTGACCACGCGCGTCAATGGCGAGACGCGGCAGGACGACCGCACCGGGCGGCTGATCTTCGGCTTTCGTTATCTCCTAAATTATATTTCCACCTTCACGACACTGGTGCCCGGTGACATCATAGTCACGGGCACGCCGACCGGTGCCGGCGCAAGATTCGACCCGCCGCGCTACCTGAAGCCCGGCGACGTCATCGAGGTCGAGGCCGAAGGCGTCGGCCTTCTGCGCAACGGCGTCGTCGACGAAACACCCTGACAGATTGGAAAGTGCAATGAGCGTAGCGTCCGGTGGAGAAGCCATCGTCAACGGCCTTGTGGCGCATGGCGTCGACACCGTATTTGGGCTGCCCGGCGCGCAGATCTACGGACTGTTCGATGCCTTCCATCAGGCCCAGCTCAAGGTAATCGGCGCGCGGCACGAGCAGGCCTGCGGCTATATGGCTTTCGGCTACGCGCGCGCCAGCGGACGGCCTGGCGTGTTCAGCGTGGTACCGGGTCCCGGCGTGCTCAATGCGAGCGCCGCGCTGCTCACCGCCTTCGGCTGCAACGAACCGGTGCTGTGCCTGACCGGCCAGGTGCCGACGCAGTTTCTCGGCAAGGGCCGCGGCCATCTGCACGAAATGCCCGACCAGCTCGCAACGCTCCGCACTTTCGTGAAATGGGCGGATCGCGCCGAATATCCCGATGTCGCGCCCGCGATGATCGGCCGGGCCTTTCAGGAAATGCTGTCGGGCCGCCGCGGGCCGGCATCGCTGGAAATGCCATGGGACGTGTTCACCCAGCGCGCCGAGGTCGGCAAGGCGCAGGTCTACGGCCCTCTCCCCGCCCCACTGCCCGACCCGGACCGCATCAAGGCCGCGGCGGCGCTGATCAAGGCCAGCAAGAATCCGATGATCTTTGTCGGCAGCGGCGCCATCCATGCGCGCGAGGATATCCTCGAGCTTGCCGAGATGCTTGATGCGCCTGCAGTTGCCTTCCGCAGCGGCCGCGGCATCGTCTCCAATGCGCATGAGCTCGGGCTGACCATGGCCGCCGCCTACAGGCTGTGGCCGACGACCGACCTCATGATTGGTATCGGCACCCGGCTGGAACTGCCGACCATGTCGCGCTGGCCGTACCGGCCGGACGGCTTGAAATCGATCCGCATCGATATCGATCCCGTCGAGATGCGCCGCTATCCGCCGGACGTCTCCGTCATCTCGGATTCCAGGGACGGCACGCGCGAGCTCGTCGCCGCCGTGAAGCGGGCCGGCTTCAGCAGGACTGGCCGCCGCGCCGCCATTCGCGAGGCAAGCGCGGCGGCGGAAAAGGAGATCCAGCGCATCCAGCCGCAGATGGCATATCTGAAGATCTTGCGCGAGGTGCTGCCGCCGAACGCCATCGTCACCGACGAGCTGTCGCAGGTCGGCTTCGCTTCCTGGTACGGCTTTCCGATCTATGAGCCGCGCACCTTCATCACCTCGGGCTACCAGGGCACGCTGGGCTCGGGCTTTCCGACCGCGCTCGGTGCCAAGGTCGCCCACCCCGACCGGCCAGTGGTGGCGATCACCGGCGACGGCGGCTTTATGTTCGGCGTGCAGGAGCTGGCCACTGCCGTGCAGTTCCGCATTGGAGTCGTCACCCTCGTCTTCAACAACAACGCCTATGGCAATGTGCGGCGCGACCAGCGCGAGCGGTTTGACGGCCGCGTGGTAGCTTCCGACCTCGTCAATCCCGATTTCGTCAAGCTTGCGGAGTCCTTTGGCGCGGGCGCGGCACGCGTCACCTCGCCCGATCACTTCAAGCCTGCGCTGGAGAAGGCGCTCGCCGATGGCGGGCCCTATGTGATCGCGGTGGAAGTGCCGACCGACTCCGAAGTCAGCCCCTGGGCGTTCATTCATCCGGCAAAGCTGAGCTAACCACGTCGCGCTTGCATCGGCGGCGCCACGATTGCCAGTAAGGAAGTTCAGCGCGCCCTCCGAAAGGTCATGTTGATGCGCTGGTGGCCGAGCAAGGCATGCTCGCCATCGGCGAGCGGCGCGACGCCGTGGAAGAACAGCCGCGATGGCCCGCCCCATACCACGACGTCGCCGTGCTCCAGCCGGTAGCGCTGCGGCTTGTCGCTGCGCTTTGCGCCACCAAACAGGAAGATTGCGGGCAAGCCGAGCGACACCGAGACGATCGGCGCTGTAAAATCCCTCTCGTCCCGATCCTGGTGCAGCGACATCTTTGCGCCGGGCTCGTAGCGGTTGATCAGGCAGGCATCCGGCGCGAAGCCGGCAAAGCCCGCCTCACGCGCCGCATTCTCCGCGAGATCGCGAAATACCGCCGGCATCGCCGGCCATGCCTTCCCGGACTCGGGATCGGCGCCGTCATAGCGATAGCCGCGACGGTCCGTCACCCACCCGGCCTCGCCGCAATTGGTCATCGCCACCGACATCTGGTGGCCGCCCGGCGTGAACATACGGCGGAACGGCGCGTCGACTTCGATGTCACGCAACGCCGCGAGCAGCCCGACTTCTACCGGCCGGGCGAAGCCACGCAACAGCACCGCACCCTCTACCATCGCCTCTCGGGGTGGCAGCACGTCGGTAACGCTATCGAACAAATCCGCGCTCAACCGGCTGGCTCACTTTGCGTCGTGGAAGATGACGCCGACGGTGTGGCGGTGGCCGGATCGCAGCCGGCTGACACCATGACGCATGTTAACGCGATAGGTGCCGCGTGTTCCCTGCACCGGCCGGTGATGCACCGCAAAGGCCACCGCATCGCCCTGCGTCAGCGGCACCACTTCGGCCCGCGACTGCATGCGCGGGCGCTGCTCGGTCAGCACGAATTCACCTCCGCTGAAATCGCGGCCGGGCTGCGACAGCAGGACCGCGACCTGCAGCGGGAACACGTGTTCGCCGTACAGATCCTGATGCAAGCAGTTGTAGTCATCGGCTTCATACTGCAGCAGCAGCGGCGTCGGCCGCGTCTGCCCGGCCGCGTGGCAGCGCTGGAGGAATGCGGCATGCGAAGCGGGATAGCGGATGTCGATCCCCATCGCCTCGTTCCAGCGGTTGGCGATGCCGGCGAGCCGCGCATAGAGCGCCGGGCGCAATTCGGCGATCAGATCGGGCAGCGGATAGGAGAAGTATTTGTATTCGCCGCGACCAAAGCCGTGGCGGCCCATCACGATGCGGCTGCGGAAATGGCTGTCGTCGGGATACATCGCGGCGAGCGCGCTGCATTCGTCCGGCGTGAGCAGGCCGCGCAAGACGGCGCAGCCCTGCGCATCGAGTTCGGCAGTCGCCTGTGCCCAGTCGATGGCTTCGACGCGGGCAGCGATGCCGGGAGCGGATTGGAACTTTCTGGCGGTTGCTTTCATGGACACAGTCTCGCAAACACCACCGGTTCCTGCCACCCGATTTCCGTCACCATCATTGCGAGGAGCGATAGCGACGAAGCAACCCATTCTGTCCCGCACGGCAACATGGATTGCTTCGCTCGCAACCACGGTGGAACTATCTCACCCCCGCACCGGCAGCACGATCACATCGTACGCGTGGGCGATCTTGCGCTTCAGGACCGGGTCTTCCAGCTCGTACTCGAAGCGAACCGAGGGGCGGATGCCACCCTTGGCGGCAAAGGTGCCGCCGAACATCGCGCAGCCGTCGGGCAGGCCCGACTTGCCGAAACCGCGTTCGATCAATTCCTTTACCGGTAGCATCGCATCCAGCGTGCCCTCCTGGTAGAGCGTGCGCTGGCCATCGAACCAGGCCCAGGCGCGCAGAATCAACTGGTCCCAATGCCCGATGACGTCCTCGAGCTCCCATAGTTCCGTCGCCATCGGCTTGTCGCACATCTGCTTGGACACGGTGACGCTGTAGCTCTCGACCTTGCGGTCGGTGTGATCGGAACCGAGGCCGACGAAAACGCGGCCCTGCCAGCCGATCAGCACGAACTCGACCTCTCCGCTGCTATCGCCGCCGCAGACTTCGATAACGTCGGCCGTGGTGAGACGCCGCGCCGAGCAGCGGTAATAGATCGGCGTGGTCGCCGGCCGCGCGATGCCGATCGCCTCCAATTCTGCGATGTGCTTGTCGCGCGCCACCGGATCGCGCCCGGTCCAGCCGGCGATGACCGCCTGATCGATCGACAAGGTCAGCGGTGTCGCCACGCCGCTGTCCATCACGGTGAAAGTGAGGTCATACACGGATCACGCCCTCCATCGCGGCGGCCAATTCGAAGACGCGGCGGTCGGAGCCGCCGGTTGCGGCGACCATGAACCCCACCGGGACCTCGCCCGCGCGATGCGCAGGCAGCGAGATGGCGCAGCCGTCGATCATGTTGATCAGGGTGCAGTTGCGCAGCGAGCGCAGATTCGCGGTGGCAAAGGCCTTGTCATCGGCGAGGTCGGCGATGCGCGGCGGCGTGTTCGCGGTGGTCGGCATCACCAGCGCGTCATATGGCGCAAGGCGCGCGGCGATACGCGAGATCAGCGAACGGCGCGCATTGAGCAGATCGATGTAGTCGGCCGCGGTGATGACCTCGCCGCGCATGATGCGGACGGCGACGCGAGGGTCGTAAACGTCGCCCTTGCTAGTGATCAGGAAGCGGTGCCAGGCGTAGCTTTCCGCTGCGGAAAAGCCGCCCCTGGCGTTTATCACGCCGACATCGAGGAATTCCGGCACCTCGACATGTTCGATCAGAGCGCCGGCCTTTGAGAGCGTTTGGAGTGCACGATCAAACGTCTTCGCTACGGCATCGTCGAGCTCGTCGAGCGCGACCGTGGTCGGCACGACGAGCCGCATGCCCTTGATCGAACGCGCTCGAATGGGCGTAACGGGCTCGGCGGCGAGCACCGCATCGAGCGCCGCACAGCACGCCACGGAATTGGCGAGCGGCCCAAAACTGTCGAGCGAGGAGGACAGCGGCACGCCGCCGTCGAGCGGTACGCGTCGCTGCGTCGGCTTGTAGCCGACGATGCCGTTATAAGCCGCCGGAATCCGGCAGGAGCCGCCGGTGTCGGTGCCGAGCGCGCCATAGGCCATGCCGTCGACGATCGAAACCGCCGCGCCCGAGGACGAGCCGCCGGGCACGTGACCGGCACTGCGCTGCCATGCGCCCTTCGGCGTGCCGTAATGCGGATTGATGCCGATGCCGGAATAGGCGAACTCGGTCATGTTGGTGCGGCCGATCACGACAAAGCCCGCAGCGCGCAGCCGCGCCACTACGGTCGCGTCCGCTTCCGCCGGCGGCGAATCCTCCAGCGCCCGCGAACCGGCGCGCGTCACCTGTCCCTTGATATCAAAGAGGTCCTTGATCGAGACGGGAATACCGGCAAACGGCGACGGCACCGCATTGGCCTTGCGCAGGCGATCCATCGCGTCGGCCGCGTCCAGTGCGGCGTCCTTGTCGACGTGAATAAAGACACGCTGCCCCTCGCCCGTGGGATCGGCGATCCGGCCCAAGCATTCCTCGACCAGTTTTCGCGCGCTGGTGCGCCCGTTCGCGAGATCGTCAGCCAGCGCGGCAAGCGTTTTGTTCTGCATTTCTGTCGTCCCCTCGCTCTCCGGCGATTTTTCGTGCAGCGAAATGGCGCGCACACTAACGCGACGGCGCAGTGGCATACAAGCGCTTAGGCTTCCGGCATAGCGCCATGCGCGGGGGCCGGTGGACCGTTGACGCCGAATGGTCAATTGTCGCATCAAGACCGCGACAAACGGGCGTTTGCCCGACCTCAGGGAGGACTTGCCGACATGGCCGAAGCTGCGCGTGCCAGACCGAAACCGACGCCGGAGACCCAGCATTTCTGGGACGGCACCAAGGCCGGCGAATTGCGCCTGCAGCGCTGCGATGCCTGCGCCAATGTCTACTTCCCGCCGCGGCCGTTCTGCCCCTCCTGCGCCTCGCGCAAGGTCAGCGTGTTCAAGGCGAGTGGCAAAGGCAAGCTCTACAGCTACGTCATCAACCATCGCCCGGCCGCGCCCGGCTTCACCCCGCCTTATGCCATCGCCGTCGTCGAACTCGACGAAGGCCCGCGCATGATGAGCAACATCATCGGTTGCCCACAGACGCCGGAGGCGCTCGAACTCGACATGCGGCTGGAAGTCGCGTTCGAAAAGCTCGACGACAAGATCACCCTTCCCATGTTCCGTCCGGCGAAGGGATAGACAGCCATGCGCAGGAATCAGGTTGCCGTCGTCGGCGCGGCCGAGACCACCGAACTCGGTGTCATCCCGAACATGTCGCAGATCCAGCTCCATGCGGACGCGGCGCTGAACGCGATTGCCGATGCTGGGCTGAAGCTGTCCGACATCGACGGCTTTGCCACCGCGGTCGAAAGTCCGCAGCAGGTCTGCCACTATCTCGGCATCAAGCCGACCTGGGTCGACGGAACGTCCGTCGGCGGCTGCTCGTTCATGCTGCATGTCCGCCACGCCGCAGCCGCGATCGAGGCAGGTCTCTGCAAGACCGTGCTGATCACCCATGCCGAGAGCGGCAAGTCGATGATCGGCAAGCTGCCGCGCTCGATTCCCGCCGACAGCCTGCAGGGCCAGTTCGAGGCGCCGTTCGGCGTGTACGGCCCGCCCAGCATGTTTCCGATCCCCGTGCTGCGCTTCATGAAGACCTACGGCATCACCCATGAGCAGCTTGCGATGGTCGCCGTCGTGCAGCGCGAATGGGCG